>JBKJOO010000352.1:0-5658 GCA_046595615.1 Mycobacteriales bacterium
GGCGACACGCCGATCAAGATCCAACTAAATGCGGCTGTAGTACTAGTGCCCCGCGCGACGTCGACCGGACATCGCGTCCCCATCTTGTCCCCATCTGGCGATCAACGACCGCGGCCAAGGGGGTCGCCGGGGACAAAACCGCAGGTCAGCGGAGGGCGTGGGATTCGAACCCACGGAACGAGTCACCCCGCTCAGCGGTTTTCAAGACCGCCGCCATCGGCCTCTAGGCGAGCCCTCCCGGTGCGCCGAGCCTAACCACACGGAGCTTGGCGGACCCCTCAGTCGCAGACCCGCTTGCGCAGCACGACGTACGCCCCGAGGCCAAGCAGGAACAGACCCCACCAGACCGGCTCGCCGAACCGCAATGGCCACGCCGGCCGGACTGCCACGACCCAGCCGATGCACAGCAGGCAGACCGCTGCCTCGTGTCGCAGTCGCGCCCGCGACCCGGCAGCCACCGCGCCGAGGACGGCGAAGCCCAGCAGATCGCCGACCACACCGCGCGCCAGATATGGAGCTCCGTCGATGAGGTAGGCACCGGTCGAGACAACACCAGCCGCAGCCGTTGTCAACAGCTCAGCGCGGCTCAGGGCGAAGCGGCGGGTCGTTGCGTCGAGCGCATCCGGCATGCTGTCATGGTGCAGCAGACTCGCCTGATGACCTCGGCCGAGCGCGCCTCCCTGCTGCTTGTCGAGGATGACGGGGACCTCGCCGCGCTGCTGTGCCGGGTGCTGACCGACGCGGCGTACGACGTAACGCACGCACCTGATGGTCAGCGCGGCCTGCATCTGGCCCTGACGCGGCAGTTCGACGTGCTCGTGGTCGACCGTGGGCTGCCGGCGGTCGAGGGCCTGGACCTGATCGCCCGGCTGCGCGCCAGGGGGCTCACCGTCCCGATGCTGGTGCTTTCCGCGCGCGGCACGACGCAGGACCGGGTCGACGGGCTGGATGCGGGCGCGGAGGACTACCTTGCCAAGCCGTTCGAGCTCACCGAGCTGCTGGCCCGGCTGCGGGCCCTGCTGCGGCGACCCCGGGACCGGGCGCGGGAGCTGCCGATCCCGGGGGGCCGGTTGGAGCTGGACCAGCGCGCGGTCCGCCGCGACGACGGGCAGCAGGTCGAGCTGTCCGCGCGCGAGGTCGCCCTGCTCGCGATCCTCGCGGCCCGGCCCGGGCAGGTGTTCAGCCGCCGCGAGCTGCTCGCTCGGGCCTTCGGCGAGGCCGAGTCGGAGAACGTCGTCGACACCTATGTCCACTACTGCCGGCGCAAACTCGGCAGCGGCGTCATCAGCACCGTGCGCGGACTCGGCTACCGGCTGGGCGGGTCGTGACCGGCGACGACGCCCTGGTCCGCAGGGCAGCCCGGGGCGTGGCATTGCAGGCCGCCGGCCTGGTCGCGCTGGCAATGGTCCTGCTCGTGGTGCTCGTCGCGCTGACCGTCGTGCGCGGGCAGGCCAACGCGGCCGATGCGTTGCTGCGCTCGACGGTGACCTCCGCCGATGATGTCGTCGACCCGCCCCCCGGGGCGTGGCTGGTACTCGTCCGGGGCGCCCTGCTGAAGAGCTCGCCGGGGTTGCCGGCCGACCTCGGCCCGGCCCTCGCGCGGTTGCGCAGCCGGGCGCCCGCTCAACCGGGGCTGACCGACCTGTCCGCCGACGATGGCCGGGACTACCGCATCGCCACCCAGGCGCGGCCGGGCCGCACCGTCCAGGTGGTGCTCGACCGGACCGCTGAGCACCAGCAGCGCAGCCGGCTGCTGGCGGCGATGACGGTCGCGTCGGTCGTGGGGGTGGCGTTCGCCGTCCTGCTCGGTGTGCTGCTCGGCCGCCGGGCCGTCCGCCCGCTCGCCCAGGCCCTGGCGTTGCAGCGGACGTTCGTGGCCGACGCGAGCCATGAACTGCGGACGCCGCTGACCCTGCTCAGCACCCGGGCCCAGGTGCTGGACCAGGCGATCCAGCGCAGCGACCTGCATCCGCAGGTGCGGGCCGACTCACGCGGGGTCGTCCACGACGTCCAGCGGCTGGGCGAGGTCGTCGAGGACCTGCTCGTCGCGGCCGACCCGCGGGGCGAGGCGCCACATGGACCCACCGAGTTGGCCGGCCTGGTCGACGCGGCGGTCGACAGCGCGCGGGCGCACGCCGACCAGGCCGACGTCGCGCTCACGTCCGGCAGTGACCGCAGCGGGCCGTACTGGGTCCTCGGCTCGGCACCGGCGCTGCGGCGGGCCGTGCTCGCGCTGGTCGACAACGCCATCGACCACACCCGGCCCGGTGGTTCGGTCACCGTCACGACCCGCCAGGACCGACGCAACATGATCGTCGCGGTGCACGACACGGGTCCGGGCATCGCGCCCCAGCAGGCCCAGCAGGTGCTCCGCCGCTTCCACTCCGGTGGCCAACGCAGCGGCCGGGCGCACTACGGCTTGGGACTGGCGCTCACCCATGACGTCGCCAATCGGCACGGCGGACAGCTCCGGCTGGTCCCGGCGGACGTCGGTGCAGTCTTCGAGCTTGTCCTGCCGACGCTCCCAGAAAGCACCAAGAAAGAACCGGCACCCTGAGCCAATGCCGACCCGCACCACTGTCCGCCCGACCGCCCCCGCCAGGGTGCGCGTACGGCCGACGCCGGCGTGGTGGCGCGACGCGGCCGCCGTCGGGGCCTGGGCCAGCGCGCTGGTGGTCGTCGCGTTGTGGTTGTCCGGTCGTGGTCTGCAATCGCTTGGCACATCGCCGGCGCAGCTGCTGACCTCGCTCGGCCGGCTGTCCGGTCTCGTGGCCGCCGACCTGCTGCTCGTGCAGGTCCTGCTGATGGCCCGGGTCCCGCTGATCGAGCGCAGTTACGGCCAGCACGAGCTCGCCAGGCGCCACCGGCTGGTCGGCTTCTGGTCGCTCAACCTGCTGCTCCTGCACATCGTGCTCATCACCCTGGGCTACTCCCTCGCCGCGCACACCGATGTCGTGCACGAGACCTGGACCCTCGTCACGTCGTACGCCGGGATGCTGCTGGCCCTGGCCGGCACGGTTGCCCTCACCGCCGTCGCCGTCACCTCAGTGCGGATGGCCCGGCGGGCGTTGCGCTACGAGTCCTGGCACCTGTTGCACCTCTACGCCTACCTCGGTGTCGGGCTGTCGGTGCCGCACGAGATCTGGACCGGCGCGGACTTCGCGACCTCGCCGCTCGCCCGCGCCTACTGGTGGACCGCCTACGCGGCCGCTGCCGGGGCGGTCGTGGTCTTCCGGGTCGGCTTGCCGATCTGGCGGACGCTGCGGCACGGCATCACGGTCACCTCCGTCGTCCGGGAGAGCCCCGACGTGGTGACCGTGCGGATGGGCGGTCGGGGTTTGCACCTGCTGCCGGTGCAGGCCGGACAGTTCTTCATCTGGCGGTTCCTGGACGGCCCGGGCTGGTCCCGGGGCAACCCCTACTCGCTGTCGGCCGCGCCCAGGCACGGCCGCATCCAGATCACCGCGAAGGACCTCGGCGACGGCAGCAACCGGCTCGGCCAGCTGCGCGCCGGCACGAAGGTGCTCATCGAAGGGCCGTACGGCCGAATGACCGGCGAGCACCGGGTCGGCAGCAAGGTCGCCATGCTCGCCTGCGGCATCGGCATCACCCCGATGCGCGCGCTGCTCGAAGACCTGCCGTACGCACCCGGCGACGCCGTGCTGCTCTACCGCGCCCGAACCGAGCCCGACCTCGTCTTCCGGGCCGAGCTCGACGAGCTGGCCCGGCGGCGTGGCATCACCGTCCACCACTTCACCGGGCCGCGGGTCCCGGGCCGCAGCTCCTGGTTGCCCCGGGACTGGGCCCAGTGGCGCGACAGCGACGCCCTGCTGCACCTCATGCCAGAGCTCGCCGAGTACGACGTGTTCGTCTGCGGCCCCGACCCCTGGATGGACGCAGCCGGCGAGGCGGCGCTGGCCGCCGGCCTGCCCCCGGACCAGTTGCACCAGGAGCGCTTCACATGGTGACCGGCCGATGAGGCGCGGCGTCACCGTGGTCATGTCCGGGCTCACCGCCGCGGTGGTCGGGCTGAGCGTCCGCGCCAGCGAGGTCGGCAGCCCCGCCACGCCCGCGGTCGCGGCGGCCGGTGTCGGGCAACCGGGTCCATCGACGGTTGCCCGGCCTCCGCTCCCGGCCCGCAGCCGACGTCCGGCGAAGCAGACCGATCGGCGCCGGAGCAACCCTGCGGCAACCGCGCCGGCCCTGACAGCACCTGCACCCGCCCGAGTGACGACGACCGTCAACGGCGCGACCGTCGGCACGCAGTACGGCCCCGTCCAGGTCCAGCTCACACTGCTGGGCGGCCGGGTCACCCGCGCGCAGGCCATCGACTTCCCGCACGACTCGAGCCAAAGCCAGCAGATCAACAGCCAGGCCATCCCCATCCTCAACGGCGAGGCCCAGCAGGCGCGGGACGCCCGGATCGACACCGTCTCCGGCGCGACGTACACCTCAGCGGGCTATCAGCAGTCCCTGCAATCGGCCCTCGACGCCGCCCACCGGGCCGGCGTCCGGTGAACCGCGACGTGACCGCAGCCCGCCGCAACGCTGCGGTGCTGGGCGCCACGGCGCTCACCCTCGGCCTGCTCCTGCTCTACCCGACCAGCACCAACCGGACCGGTCACCGGCGGCCAGGGCAGGCGTTGGCGCCGGCCGGCGTCGTGCATGCAGCCACACCGGCGGCGGGCACCCGGGCGCGCGTGGTGACCGTGAACGGCGCCTCGGTGGACACGCAGTACGGCCCGGTCCAGGTCCAGCTCCGGCTGCAGGCCGGCCGGATCGTCGCGGCGACCGCCATCGACTTCCCCCAGGATCGGGGGCAGAGCCGGCAGATCAGCAAGACCGCCCTCCCGGTGCTGGCGGGCGAGGCAGTGGCGGCGCAGAGCGCCCGGATCGACACCGTCTCCGGCGCGACGTACACCTCAGACGGTTACCGGCGTTCGCTGCAGGCCGCCCTCGACGCCGCCCACCTTCGCTGACTCGGAATAGCTCGTCGGACTTTCCGCCTTGTCCCAACAGCATTCACCCCTGACCTGACCCGCTGGAGGTTACGCATGAGCAAGCTGACTGTCGGCACCGAGAACAGCACCGCGATCGAGTTGCATTACGAGGACCACGGCACCGGCAAGCCGGTCGTCCTGATCCACGGTTGGCCGCTGTCCGGCCGCTCGTGGGAGAACCAAGTCCCCGCCCTCATCGAGGCCGGCCACCGCGTCATCACCTACGACCGTCGTGGCTTCGGGGACTCCTCGCAGCCCTGGGACGGCTACGACTACGACACCTTCGCCGCCGACCTCAACGCGCTGCTGACCGATCTCGACCTGCGCGAGGTCACCCTCGTCGGTTTCTCGATGGGTGGCGGCGAGGTGGTCCGCTACATCGCCACGTTCGGCACCGACCGGGTCGCCAAGGCGGTCCTGGCCTCCGCGGTCCCGCCGTACCTCTACAAGTCCGCCGACAACCCCGACGGTGGCCTGGACGACGCGACGATCGCGAGCTTCGAGGCCGGCGTCAAAGGCGACCGCATCGCTTTCCTGGACGGTTTCTCGACCAACTTCTTCACCGCTGGCGGGGACCTCAAGGTCAGCCAGCCCCAGCGCGAGTACGCCCGCGACATCGCCGCCCTCGCCTCCCCCAAGGGGACGCTGGACTGCATCG
>JBKJOO010000194.1:0-5759 GCA_046595615.1 Mycobacteriales bacterium
GGCGGGATGCCGATCTCCTCGGCGACGATCTGGGCGAACGTCGTCTCGTGGCCCTGGCCCTGACTCTGCACCGACAGCCGGACGACCGCCTTGCCGGTCGGGTGGATGCGGACCTCGGCACCGTCGGCCATGCCGAGCCCGACGATGTCCATGTGCTTGCGCGGGCCGGCCCCGACGGTCTCGGTGAAGAACGACAGGCCGATGCCCATGAGCTCACCTCGCTCGCGCTTCTCGGCCTGCTCGCGGCGCAGCTCGTCGTAGCCGGCCATCTCCATCGCCAGGGCCATCGTCGGTGCGTAGTCGCCCGAGTCGTACTCCCAGCCGGTCTTGTTGGCGTAGGGGAACTGTTCGGGCTTGATGAAGTTCTTGATCCGCAGCGCGGCCGGGTCCATCTCGAGCTTCAGGGCCAGGACGTCGACCATCCGCTCGATGAGGTAGACCGCCTCGGTGACCCGGAACGAACAGGCGTACGCGACACCGCCCGGGGCCTTGTTGGTGTAGACGCCGGTGACCTTGCAGTGCGCGGCCTCGAGGTCGTAACTGCCGGTGAACATGTGGAAGAAGCCGGCGGGGTACTTCGTCGGCTGCGCGGTGGCGTTGAACGCGCCGTGGTCGGCGAGGACCTCGGTGCGGACCGCCAGGATTCGACCCTCCTTGGTGGCGGCCACGTCGCACTTCATGACGTAGTCACGGGCGAACGAGGTCGACATGAGGTTTTCGGAGCGGTCCTCGACCCACTTCACCGGCCGGCCCGTGACGATCGAGCCGACGACGGCCAGGATGTAGCCGGGGTAGATCCCGACCTTGTTGCCAAACCCACCGCCGATGTCGGGCGAGATCACCCGGATCTTGTGCTCCGGAATCCCTGCCACCAGGGCGAACAGGGTCCGGTGGGCGTGCGGAGCCTGGGTCGTCTCGTACAGCGTGAGCTTGCCGTCGATCGGGTCCATGTCGGCGACTGCGCCGCAGGTCTCCATCGGGGCAGGGTGCACGCGGGGGTAGACGACTTCCTGCGAGACCACGACCTCGGCGCGGGCGAAGACCGCGTCGGTGGCGGCCTTGTCACCGGCCTCCCAGTCGAAGATGTGGTTGTCGGTGCGCCCCTCCATCTCGTCGCGTACGACGGGGGCGCCGGGGTCCAGGGCGGTACGGATGTCGATGACAGGCGGGAGCATCTCGTACTCCACGTCGATCAGCTCGAGCGCGTCTCGCGCGGCGTAGCGGTCCTCGGCGACGACGAAGGCGACCTCCTGGCCCTGGAACCGGACCTTGTCGGTGACGAGCACCGCCTGCACGTCGGCCGAGAGCGTTGGTGCCCAGGCGAGTCCTAGCCCCTCGAGGTCCTTGCCGGTGATGACCGCGACGACCTTGGGGTGGGCGAGGGCCTCGCTGACGTCGATCGACACGATGCGGGCGTGGGCGACGGGGGCTCGGAGGATCGCGCTGTGCAGCATGCCCGGCAGCACGATGTCGTCGAGATAGTTGCCCTTGCCCCGGATGAACCGCGGGTCCTCCTTGCGCTGCAGCCGCCCGAAGCCGATCGGGCGCTCGGGTGTACCGGCCCCGGGGTTGGACTCGCGCACCTCACCCAGCGGCGGCCGGTC
The DNA here is from genome assembly GCA_046595615.1 of Mycobacteriales bacterium. Classification (GTDB taxonomy): domain Bacteria; phylum Actinomycetota; class Actinomycetes; order Mycobacteriales; family SCTD01; genus JAYSQK01. Next base: position 1,605 of record JBKJOO010000194.1, read on the forward strand.
CTCCACGGTGGTCATGCGGACACCTCTGCATCCGTGGCCGAGGTCGCGTCGGTGGCCGGGTGCTCGGCCGCCCAGCGGATCGAGCGCACGATCGTGGCGTAGCCGGTGCACCGGCAGATTTGCCCCGAGATGGCCTCGCGGATCTCGAGGTCGTCCGGGTGGGGGTTCTTGTCGAGCAGCGCCCGCGCGGTGAGCATCATCCCGGGGGTGCAGAACCCGCACTGCAGGCCGTGCTCCTCCATGAAACCCTGCTGTACCGGGTCGAGCACCTTGCCATCAGCGAGACCCTCGACGGTGCGAATGTCGTGGCCGTCGGCCATGGCGGCCAGCACCGTGCAGCTCTTGACCGGCTCGCCGTCCATGAGGACCACACAGGTGCCGCAATTGCTCGTGTCGCAGCCCAGGTGGGTGCCGGTCAGGCCGAGCTCCTCCCGCAGGTGGTGCACGAGGAGCACCCGCGGCTCCACCTCGCGTGCCATCTCCTTGCCGTTCACGGTCATCGAGATCTGCATGTCCTAGCCCTCCCTGGTGGTGCTGACGTTGGCACCAGCGCGAGCACTGGCCTGTCGCAGGACGCGGCGCGTGAGCTCGTCGGCGAGGTGCCGTTTGTAGTCGACCGGGCCGCGCTGGTCAGCGATGGGGTTGCACGCCTCGGCGGCGAGCCGGCCGGCCTCGACGAACAACTCCTCGCTCGGTTGCTGCCCGCGCAGGACGTCCTGCGCCTGGGTGGCGGTGCCGTCCAGCCCCACCGCGGTCAGGCCGATGGCGACGTCCTCGACGGTCCCGTCCGCGGCCAGCTGGACCAGGGCGCCGGCGGCGGCCACCGCCCAGTCACCCACCCGGCGCTCGACCTTCTCGTAGGCGCTGCTCGAGCGCGGCGTGAGCGGGAAGCGCACCTCGGTGAGCAGCTCGTCCTGGCCCACTGCCGTCTCGTACGGACCGCGGTGCAGCTCGGCCATCGTCAGGAAGCGCTCCCCACCGGGGCCCTTGACCACCGCCACGGCGCCCAGCACGTCGCAGACCGTCGACAGGTCCTCGGCCGGATCGGCCTGGCACAGGGAGCCGCCGAGCGTCCCTCGGTTGCGCACGACCGGGTCGGCGATGACCCGCTCGGCGTCGTGGACGATCGGGAACAGCCGACCGACGACCTCGGACTCGAGCAGCGCCGTGTGCCGGGTCAGCGCCCCCACGCGCAGCCAGCCGGCGTCCTCGATGATGAAGTCGAGCTCGAACAGGTCGTTGATGTCGATGAGCCACTCTGGCCGGGCCAGCCGCAGCTTCATCATCGGGAGCAGGCTGTGTCCTCCGGCGACGACCCGCGACTCGGGTCCGTGGCGCTCCAGCAGGGCGAGCGCGTGGTCGACGCTTTCCGCTCGGACGTAGTCGAAAGGGGCTGGGATTTGCACGAGTCCTCCACCTGCAGCAAGGCGGCGTCGGTGCCTCCTTTGCTGCTGCTATGACTGTTGCCACGGACCGCGTGACAGTGTCAAGGGCGAGATAACCCATCGCTTAGGAGGTGAGCCACCCTGACGCTCAGCCAGTTGCGGACCTTTGCCCTCGTGGCGCGGCTGGGCTCCATGCGGGCCGCCGCGGCCGCGCTTGGCATCAGCGAACCTGCCGTCTCCTCAGCGGTCGCCGCACTCCGCCACGACCTGGACGACCCGCTCGTCGTCCGGTCCGGCGGTGGGATCGCGCTCACCGCCGGTGGTCGTCGACTGGCTGCCCACGCCGACGAGATCGTCGGTCTGGCGGACCTGGCTCGCCGGGACGTGGCCGCGGCCGGCACAGCGGCTGACGTCCTACGGGTGGGAGTCACCGCCGTCTTCGAGGAGCAGGCGGCGCCCGGGCTCGTCGACGCCTTCACCAAGCGCATGCCCGGTACGACGGTCGAGCTGGTGCCGACCTCACCCGAGCGGATGGCCGAGGCGCTTCTGCACCGTTCGGTCGACATCGCTCTCGGGCTCCCGCCGGTGCGGGTCGGCCGCGCTGTCCTGGATGTCGTGCCCTTCCTGCGCTACCAGCGCATCGTGGTGGCGGCACCGGGACACCAACTGGCCAAGCTCCCGGCTCAGGTCCCGGTGAACCGGGGTGCCCTCGTGCGCGAGCACTGGTTCACGGGACCGGCGGGGGTCGAGGAGGAGTCGGAGGAGGGCCGCTGGCTCATCGCGAGCGGGCTGCTCCCCGAGCTCGTGTCGCTGGCGTCCGAAGACGAGGCACGCGAGAGGGTCCGGGCGGGGGAGGGACTGGCCCTGTTGCTCGGCCACGTCGTGCGTGACGACGTCAAGCGAGGAACGCTTGTTCAAGTCCCTGTGAACGGCACGCCGGTGCACGGGCTGTGGTGCGCCAGCATGCTTGGCCACGGCCGGTCCGTGCCGGGAGCCGTTGCCCTGCAGCGATTCACGACGACGCCCGACGCGACCGCTGCTGCCGTAGCGCCCTCGGGCGCGCCGCGAGGAGCGAGGGCGCTGCCTCCGGTGCACGTCACGCTGTGGAGCTGAGTCCCCTCACGCCTGACCCTTCAGCGGCCAGCAGCTGCTCGTAGTCCTCCTGCGTGTCGACATCCAGTGGCACGCGTCCCGGTACGACCACCTCCACCACGTCGGACGCCCTTTGTTCCAGCAGCTTCCATACAGCCTTGTCGCCGTGCAGCGCACGCAGGTCCGGCAGCACGTCACTCCCGAACGCAAACGGGTGGCCGACGCCGTCGTCATAACGGCAGACCGCCAGCGGTGCGTCACCCCGTCCGGCAAGCAGCCGGTGCACCGCGTCCACGGTGACGCCCGGCTGGTCACCCAGCAGGAGCACCACGACCGCCGTCGTCGGGGCGAGCTCGGGGATCGCGGCGGCGATCGACGACGAACAGCCCGAGCCGAAGGCCCGGTTCTCGACAACCTCGAAACCGGAGAGATCAACCTGGTCGCGCACGTCGTCGACGGCACCGCCCAACGCCACGAGTCGCTGGTCCACTGCGCAGGCGCGCACGGTGGCCAGCGCCGCTTCCAGCAGTGGGCGCCCTCGAAAGGGCAGCAGCTGCTTGGGCCGCCCCAGCCGCGTGGAGCGGCCAGCCGCCAGGACGAGGCATGCGATGGTCATGTGATCCTCCGCGATCAGCGTCTCATGGGGGTAGTCACTCGTTTGTCTTCCTGCCGTAGCGGATCTTCCTGAAGGCCACGAGGGCGCGGTCGCCGGCGTCGGGGAGGGTGCCGGTGTACTGCTGGGTGGTGGTGATGCCTCGGTGTCCGAGCCGTTGGTGGACGATGATGATGTCGGCGCCGCCGGCCAGGAGCCAGGAGGCGTGGGCGGCGCGCAGGTTGTGGAAGGTGACGGTCTGCTGGATCTTCGCGGCGGTGACCGCGGGGGTCCAGTATTTGGTGCGGAAGTTGTTGCGTGACAGTGCTGTGCCGGCGCTTGAGGTGAACAGCAGGCCTGAGCATCCCCCAGAAGTGTGGAGGCATGGACTGTGAGGAGTAGTCATGCCAGAGATCCGAAGGAAGTTCGACCCGGAGTTCCGTGAAGGAGCTGTCCGGATCGTCAGGGAAACTAAGAAACCGCTGCGGCTGTCGCGCGTGACCTGGGGGTCAACCCGGGCACGTTGGGGAACTGGGTCGACAAGGACCGGGCTGAGCGGGGCGAGACCGATGGTCTCGGCCCGGACGACCAGGCGGAGCTGAAGAGGCTCCGTTGTGAGGTCGCTGAGCTCCGGATGGAACGGGATGTCCTCAAGCGATCAGTGGTCCTGTGGGTGAAGGAGGCGACGAAGTGAGCGTGGCGCGCTTCATTGCCGACCAGAGGACCTTCTACGCCGTGCCACACGCGTTCAGCTGCCGGTTGCTGGCGGTGAGCGAGTCCTGGTTCTACAAGTGGATCAAGGCCCGGACCGCCGTGCGGGGTGAACGTCGGGCGTTGCTTGATGAGGCGGTCAGGCGAGCGTTCCGCGACTCGAAGGGCACGTACGGCTCGCCCCGGGTCTATGAGGAGCTGATCGACCCGGAGCTCCCGCACCCCGAGTTGCTCCCAGGCCAGGGTGCGGACGTCATACCGTTCCCGGCGCACTCTGCGGGAGCTGCTGCCCAGGAGCCGGTCAGCGGCCCGGTCGAGCCAGCCGACGAGCAAGGGCAGCAGGGGCCGCAGGTGGCGGACGTCCCGCCCTGCAGG
>JBKJOO010000360.1:0-3142 GCA_046595615.1 Mycobacteriales bacterium
CGCGGGCAGCATGACCCGCACCGCCTGCGGCAGCTGCACCAGGCGCATCGCCGCGCCGGGCGTGAGCCCGATCGCCAGGGCCGCCTCGCGCTGACCCGAGGGCAGCGAGGCGACCCCCGCCCGGATGATCTCGGCGATGATCACGCAGTTGTACGCCGTCAGCCCGATCACGAGGAACCACAGCCCCTCGCCGCCCGGTAGTCCCGACAGGTCGACACCGAGCTCGGGCAGTACCCGGCTGGCGTAGTAGATCGTGATCACGACCGGCAGGCCGCGCAGCAGCTCGATCACCCCGATCAGCGGCAGCCGGGCGCGGCGGCCGAGCATCATCCGCCCGACCCCCACCAGCGTGCCGATCACCAGCGACAGCGCGATCGCCAGCGCCGCGGCCCGTAGGGTCGCGCCCAGTCCGAGGCCGACCAGCCGCCACACCGGACTGAACGAGGCGTCGCCCGGGGACAGCAACGGGGCCCACAGCTCAGCGGCGAACTGGCCCTGCCCGGCCAGGCGCGTCACGACGACGGCGACCAGCCCAGCCAGCAGCACCAGCGCAAGCGCCGAACCCACCAGCGAGCGGCGCCGGGCGCGGGGCCCGGGCTCGTCGTACAGCACGCTCATCGCACGATCGCCACCCGTCGCTCGACGAGGGCGAGCAGCGCGCCGGCCGGCAGGGTGATCAGCAGGTAGCCGACCGCCACGCCGGTGAGCACCGGCAGGGCGGCAAAGCCCTGTGCGCTGGTGAGGGACTCACCGACGCTGAACAGGTCGCGGCCCACACCGAACGCTCCGACGACGGCGCTGTTCTTGATCATCGCGATCAGGACGCTGCCCACGGGTGGGACCGACGTGCGAAAGGCCTGCGGGAGGACCACCTGGGCCAGGGTGTGACGAAAGGGCAGCCCGATCGCCCGGGCCGCTTCGGCCTGGCCCGCCGGCACCGCGTTGATCCCGGCCCGCAGCGCCTCGCACACGAACGCCGAGGTGTAGACCACCAGGGCGCTGAGCCCGAACGCGTAGTAGCTGCCGTTGACGCCGATCTCGGGCAGCCCGAACGCGAAGAAGAAGAGCACGACGGTGAGGGGGCAGTTGCGCACCACGGTCACCCACGCCGTGCCGAGCGCCCGCAGCGGCGCGACGGGGGAGACCCGGCACGTGGCGATCACGGTCCCGAGCAGCACCGAGCCGAGCAGCCCCCACAGGCACAGCCCGAGCGAGCGCAGGAAGCCCGCCCAGTACAGGTCCAGGTTCGCGGTGACGGCGGACACCGGTCAGCTGCAGGCGGCCGCGGTGGGCAGGGTCGGGACCGCGGCGCCCTCGACCTTGCCGGCGGTGTCGGTCCAGGCCTTGGTGTAGGCCGCCTCGTTCTTCTTCAGCGTCTCATTGATGAACTCGCAGAACGCCGTGTCGCCCTTCTTCACACCGATGCCGTACGGCCCCTTGGTGAACTGCTCGCCGACCAGCTTGAACTTCTTGTCGGACTTGGACACGAAGCCGAGCAGGATGACGTTGTCGGTGGTGACCACGCCGACCTGACCGGTGCGCAGCGCGTCGGCGCACTTGTCATAGACGTCGAACAGGACCAGCTGCGCGGGGCTCGCGAGGTACTGCTTGATCTGCTCCGCCGGCGTCGAGCCGGTGACCGAGCAGACCTTGGTGTCGGGAGCGGCCTTGAGGTCCTCGGGGCCCTTGATGGTGCTGTTGTCGCTGGCGACCATGAGCTGCTGTCCGGCCACGTAGTAGGGCCCGGCGAAGGAGATGCGCTCCTTGCGCTTGTCGTTGATCGTGTACGTCGCGGCGACCAGATCGACCTTGTCCTGCTCGATGAGCTCTTCGCGCACCTTCGAGGGTGACTCGACGTACTCGATGGCGTCGGCCTTGATGCCGAGGCCGCCGGCGATGATCTTGGCCACCTCGACGTCGAAGCCCTCGGGCTGCCCGGACAGGCCCTTGAGGCCGAAGCCGGGCTGGTCGAACTTGGTGCCCACCCGCAGCTTGCCGGCGTCGGCCAGCTTGGCCATGGTCGAACCGGCCGCGAAGCTGGGCTTGTCGGCGACCGGCACGTCGCTGGAGGCGCTGCTACCACCACCGCAGGCGGTCAGGGCGATTGCGGCGGCCGTCAGTGCGACGGTGAGGGTGCGGGCAGACATCATCGGTCCTCTCGGTGGGCTGTCAGTGCGTCAGGATCTTGGACAGGAAGTCTTTGGCGCGCTCGCTGCGGGGCGCGGTGAAGAACTGGTCCGGGGCTCCCTGCTCGACGATCTCGCCGTCGGCCATGAACACCACCCGGTCGGCGGCGCGGCGGGCGAAGCCCATCTCGTGGGTGACGACGACCATCGTCATCCCGGTGCGGGCCAGCGAGGTCATGACCTCGAGCACCTCGTTGATCATCTCGGGGTCCAGGGCCGAGGTCGGCTCGTCGAACAGCATCACCTTGGGCTCCATCGCCAGCGCCCGGGCGATCGCGACGCGCTGCTGCTGACCGCCGGACAGCTGGGCGGGGTACTTGTCCGCCTGCTCCTTGACGCCGACCCGCTCCAGCAGCTCGGTGGCGCGCGAGCGCGCCTGCTCCTTGTCCAGCCCGCGCACCTTGATCGGCCCGAGCGTGACGTTCTCCAGGATCGTCTTGTGCGCGAACAGGTTGAAGGACTGGAACACCATCCCGACGTCGGCCCGCAGCTGGGCCAGGGCCTTCCCCTCGGCCGGCAGCGGTACCCCGTCCAGGGTGATCGATCCGCTCTCGATCGTCTCCAGCCGGTTCACCGCTCGGCACAGCGTCGACTTGCCCGACCCTGACGGGCCGATGACGACGACCACCTCGCCCTCACCCACGGTCAGGTCGATGTCCTTGAGGACGTGCAGGTCGCCGAAGTGCTTGTTGACGCCCTCGAGCACCACCAGTGGGCGTCGCTGGGTCGGCCCGTCGTCCGTCGTGGGCAAAGACTGGGTCATGACCTGGACGGTATCTGTCCGGACCTGCGCCCGCTACGGTCGGTTCGACCGCTGTGCAGGCTTGTGACCGCTTCGTGACGTAGCGCCCGCCGCCGGCCGCCACCCGCCCGGCACCGACGACGACCCGCCGTACCCTGGTGCCCTGATGCGGACCTATGACGTGCGCACCCACGGGTGCCAGATGAACGTGCAC
>JBKJOO010000378.1:0-18240 GCA_046595615.1 Mycobacteriales bacterium
AGCTCGGGCACGCTCGGCCTGGTCGTGGCCAACGTTCGTAACCCCTACTTCGCCGAACTCACCATGGCCATCGAGAGCACCGCACACGACGCCGGATACACCCTCATTCTCGGCTGCAGCCAAGACGACGTCGAGCGGCAAACCGAGGTGCTCCGCGCCATGGCCGAGCATCGCGTCGACGGCATCATCTTGCTTCCAGCCAGCCATTCCACCCCGCAAGACCTCCAAGAGAGCCTGCACAATCGTTTCCTGCCGCATGCTTTGGTGGCCCGAGCGGCCCGGGGATACGACTGTGACTATGTCGGCGCCGACAACGAAGCCGGCGGCGTCCTGGTCGGCAAACACATCTTGGAGATCGGGGCGCGAACGGTGGCCTTCCTCGGCGGGGTGGAGCATTCGACACCACGCGAAGACCGGCTACGTGGCCTCATGCGTGGTCTTGCGCCCGACATCACGACCCTTAGCGCGGATGTCGCCAGCGAGTACGACGCCGGCGCTGGACTGGCCGGCCTCGTCGACGAGGCGCTTGTGCAGGGACCGCCGCCTGACGCGATTGTGGCCTATAACGACATGTACGCGTTCGGCATTGTCGGCGCGCTGCGCGCCCGTGGGATCGAGCCAGGCCGGGACGTCGCCTTGGCAAGCTTCGACAACGTGCCCGAGGCGGCCCAGCACTTCCCTGGACTGACCACGGCGGACGGCTTCCCCATCCGAGTCGGGGTGGCCGCCACAGCACTGGTGCTCTCCGCCATAGCCGATCCGGACCGCCCGACGGAGCGGGTTCTCATCGCTCCCAAGCTCCGCGTCCGCGACTCCACCCGTCGGCTCCGGGTTGCGGCCGGACGGGCGCGAAGAACAGCCGTCTAAGGGCCACGAGCAGGTCGGCCCGGCTCGTGGCAGATATTTCCGGGAGATGTCTTGACCTCCGCGGCTTGAGTCGGCACTCTACTAGAACGAACTAGTAGAACGTACTAGTGGCAGGGGGTCGAACTCGGTGACACAGACCATCCGCTGGGGCCTTGTTGGAGCGAGCGACATCTCCGCCACTCGCGTCCTGCCGGCCATGCACGCAGCCGGTCACACCGTCCATGGGGTCTGCAGCGGGTCTGCAGACCGCGCGCAGGCCTATGCCGTCGAGCACGGCCTCCCCCTGGCCACCAGCAGCCTCGAGCAGCTCCTCAGCGCCGACATCGACGCCGTCTACATCTCCTCCCGCAACGACGAGCACGCCACGCAGGCGCTCGCCGCTGCAGCGGCGGGGAAGCACATCCTGCTGGAGAAGCCGATCGCCATCACCCTCGTGGACGCCCAGCGCGTCGTCGACGCTTGCGAGGCCGCGGGCGTCGTCCTGGGGGTCAACCACCACCTCCCCGGTGCCGGCGCCCACCGACGTATTCGTGAGCTTGTGGCCGGCGGCGCCATCGGCCGCCCCCTGAGCGTCGCGATACGACATGCCGTCCTGCTCCCCGAACGCCTGCGCGGGTGGCGCCTTTCCGACGAGCCCGGGGCGGGCGTCATCCTCGATATCACCGTCCACGACGCGTCCGTGCTCAATCCCCTCGTCGGCGCCCCCGCGGTCGAGGTCGGCGCACTCGCCGTGACACAAGGGGGCTGGGGCGGCGCCAGCGAGGACGCCGCCATGGTGACCGTGCGCTACGACGGCAACGTGCTCGCCCAGACCCACGATGCATTCACCTCCGCCCACACGCCCACACGCCCACTCGCCTGGAGGTCCACGGCGACGCCGGCAGCATCGCCGCGCCAGGGGTGATGACCCAAGACCCCGTCGGCCAGGTGTTCCTGACTGACTCCTCCGGCGAGAGGGAGATCGAAGTCAGCGACCGGCGCGACCTGTACGACATCGCCCTGAGCGAGTTCGCGTCCGCCGTGGCCGGTACGGGCCGCCCGACCGTGACCGGCCGCGAAGGTCTCGCCGCGTACGCCGTCGCCCAGGCAGCACTGGACTCGGTCCGCACCGGCCAAGCCGTGCGGCTCCACCCGACCAACAGCTCACCCTCAGCCCGCACGTAAGCCAGCGAAGGAGCCCGATGCGTACCGTTCCGGTCCTGACCGCGCGTGCCGCCGCCGACCTTATTTGTGACGGCGCCGTGGTCACCGTCTCGTCGTCCTCCGGGCTGGGCTGTCCCGACGCGACGCTGCAGGGCATCGGAGAACGCTTCCAGCAGACCGGATCCCCGCGAAACTTGACCAGCGTCCACCCGATCGCCGCCGGGGACATGTATGGGATTCGTGGCATCGACCACCTTGCCATCCCGGGCCTGCTCAGCAAGGTCATCGCCGGGTCCTACCCCTCCGGCCCCTCCAAGGCCGAACCACCCCAGATCTGGCAGATGATCGAGAGAGACGAGATTCAGGCGTACAACCTGCCTTCCGGGGTCCTGTTCCAGATGCACCGGGCCGGCGCCACCGGCCAGCCGGGCGTGTTCACCAAGGTCGGCCTCGACACCTTCGTCGACCCCCGCCACCAGGGCGGGCGCATGAACACCGCGACCACGGACGACCTCGTCGAGGTCACCAAGGTCAAGGATCGTGAGTACCTGTTCTACCCCGCGATCGAGCCTGACGTCGCGATCATCCGCGCCACGACTGCCGACGCGCAGGGCAATCTGACCTACGAGGAGGAAGGCTCCGCCCTCGGCGCCCTCGACCAGGCGTACGCCGCCCACAACCGCGGCGGCCTCGTCATCGCCCAGGTCAAACGCCTCGCTGACGCCGGCGCGCTCGACCCGCAGGCCGTCCGCGTCCCCGGCGTCCTCATCGACGTCATTGTCGTCGACGAAGCCCAGCTGCAGACCACGGCCACCCCCTACGACCCCGCCATCAGCGGACAGGTCCGCCGGTCCCTGGACGTCATCGAGCCGGCCCCATGGGGACTTGAAAAAATCATCGCCCGGAGGGCTGCGCTCGAGCTCGACCACCAGGCGATCGACGCCGGCGCCCAGTTCCTGGTCAGCCCGGGCCTGAGCCATGAGGTGGTCGAGGCGGGTCGCGCCGGTGGCGTGACCGTCCTGCCCGGTGTCGTGACCGCAACCGAGTTGATGGCAGCCCTTGACCTCGGCGTCACCGTGGTGAAGTTCTTCCCCGCCTCAACCTTCGGCGGGGCCGTCGCCTTGCGAGCCCTGGCTGCACCGTTCGCGGACGTGCACTTCATGCCGACCGGCGGCATTAGGCCGAACAATCTGTCCGAGTACCTGGCCATTCCAGCCGTGATGGCAGTCGGCGGAACCTGGATCACTACCCCGCAGCTTCTGGCAAAGGGCGACTTTGCAGCCATCAGCCAGCTCGCCGGCGACGCCATCAAGGCCGTCGCCGAGCATCGACCTCCAACCACCACATCAGCAAGGACAGCATCATGAGCACTGACCGCTTCGACTACATCGTCGTCGGCTCCGGGGCTGCGGGAGCCGTGGTCGCCAGCCGCCTTTCTGAAGACCCGTCGGTCAGTGTCCTGCTCCTTGAAGCCGGTGGCCGCGACTGGAATCCGCTGATCCACGTGCCGGTGGGGTTCACCAAGCTCAACAGCCCTGGTGTGAACTGGGGATTCGAGACGGTCCCGCAGCCGCAGCTAAACAACCGCGAGATGTGGTATCCGCAGGGTCGCACCCTCGGCGGCAGCACCTCCATTAACGCCATGATCTACATCCGCGGACAGAAGGAGGACTACCAGCACTGGGCAGCCCTCGGCAACGACGACTGGGGCTATGAACAGGTACTGCCATTCTTCCGCCGCGCAGAGCACAACGAGCGACTCAACGACCGGTACCACGGCACCGACGGCGCCATGAACGTCACCGAGCAAGTCCAGCACAATGAGCTCAGCAAGGCCTTTGTCCGCGCCGCCCAAGAGCTCGGGGTCCCGTTCACCCACGATTTCAACGGCGAGAAACAGCACGGCGTCGGCTACTACGACGTCACCCAGAAGCGGGCTCGCCGCGAAAGCGCCGCGACGGCCTACCTGCGGCCGGCGCGCAAGCGCCCCAACCTGACGATCCAGACTCATGCGCTCGTCACCAAGGTCATCGTCGAAGCGGGCAGAGCGACAGGCATCGAGTACGCCGTCAAGAGCCAAGCGCGCACTGCGCACGCCGAGCGTGAGGTCGTCCTGTCCGGGGGCTCAGTCAACTCCCCCCGGCTGCTGCTGCTGTCCGGCGTCGGTCCCGCCGAAGAGCTCCGCGCCCTCGGAATTCACGTCCAGCACGACCTGCCGGGGGTCGGCAAGAACTACCAGGACCACATGGACGTCTACCTGACCGCAGAGACCACCCCGGTGAGCTACAACTCCTCCGACAGACCCGACAAGGCCGCCGCTGCCGCGCTTCAGTACGCGCTTTACCGGACCGGACCCATCACCGCGTGCGTGTGCGAAGCGGGCATGTTCGTCCACTCCAGCGATGAGGTCGCCACCCCCGACATCCAGATGCACTGCCTGCCCGCCTACGTCATCGACCACGGGAGGCAGCGCGTCAAGGGCCACGGCATGACCATCAACACATGCAACCTGCGGCCCAAGAGCATCGGATCCTTGACCCTGCGGTCCGCGGACCCAACCATTCCGCCGGCCATCGACCCGGCCTTCCTGACCGACCGGTCCGACTGGGAGATTTCCATGGAGGGGTTCCGCTGGGGACGCGAGATGCTCGCCACCGCCTCATACGCACCCTTCATCAAGAAGGAACACATGCCGGGGGCGAACGTGCGCACGGACAAGGAGATCCGCGAGTACATCAGGGAGTGGGCCAAGACGGACTACCATCCCGTCGGGTCCTGCAAGATGGGCACCGAAGACATGGCGGTCGTCGACCAGCACCTGCGCGTGCGTGGCATCGAGGGCCTGCGCGTGGTGGACGCCTCGATCATGCCCACGCTGATCAGTGGCAACACACAGGCTCCGTCGATCATGATCGGGGAGAAGGGCGCGCATCACATCATGCACGGCGACGCCGCCCCCCGGGAGGCCGCCGCAGCCCAGCCCCTCGTACGCCATGACCTGGCCCACTGACCGCGGCCGGCCAACGCGGGTTCTGGCCATCGGAGAGTGCATGCTCGAGCTGCGACACAGTTCGCCTCTCGACCTGCACCTTGGTTTTGCTGGCGATACCTACAACACGGCCGTCTACCTGCGTCGCATGGCAGACAATCTCGGGGCCAACGCCGAAGTCGGTTACCTCACCGGCCTTGGCGACGATGTCTACAGCGCCCGAATGCGTCGCGCGTGGGCGGAGGAGGGCATTCGCGACCACTCGGTGACCGTGCCCGGCCGGCAACCCGGCGTGTACGCCGTCAACACAGACCGTGAAGGAGAACGTTCGTTCACCTACTGGCGTGCCGCGTCGGCGGCGTCCGCCCTCTTCGTCGGCGACGGCTGGGTCAGCCAGGTCACCGCAGACCTGATCCACTTCTCGGGCATCACCCTGCAGCTGATGTCCCGTCTGGCCCGAACAGCATTCCTCGCACGGCTGGCTGACCTTCGGGGCGCAGGCACGCTGGTCAGTTTCGACACCAACTACCGACCCTCGGGGTGGTCAGACATCGCCCTCGCCAGGGACGCCTTCGCCCAGGCCGCATCGCAGACCGACATCATTCTGGCCACATTCGACGACGAGGCTGCAGTGGCGAAGGACACCAACCCTGTCGAGACCGTCGCCAGGTACCGCCGGCTCGGAGCCCGTGAAGTGCTCGTCAAGCTCGGAGCCGAAGGTGTGATCGTCGCCGAGGGCCTGAGTCGGTGTGACCACGTCCCAGCCACCTTGGTCCCCAAGGTCGTCGACACCACCGCCGCGGGGGACTCCTTCGCCGGCGGCTATCTCGCCGGCCGGCTCGCCGGCATGAACGCGGTCGAGGCTGCCGGCCTCGGCGCCGAACTCGCCGCTGTGGTCATCCAGTCCCCGGGCGCCATCATCAGCACAGATGAAGTAGCACAGGCTGTCAGGGCCAGGCAGATCACTCGCAGTTGACGAGGAGGACGATGTCCATGTCGCCCGAAACAGCTGCTTGGCCGACACTGGAGGGAGTTATTGCTGGAGGAGGCGGCGATACAGCTGCCCGTCTTCACCGAACTCGAGGCCTACGACATCGGTACGACGGCAGTTGAGGCCGCGAAGGAGCAGGGCATGCCGGTGGCGGTCGGGGTGTGGCGCGCAGGACGTCAGTTGTTCCACGCCGCCCTGCCGGGCTCAACCCGCGACAATGACGGATGGTTACGCCGCAAGGGCCGAGTGGTAGTCCGGTTCGAGCATTCCTCCCTCTACATGGCGAGATTCTGTCAAGACAACGAGGTGACGCTCTCGGAGAGATTCGGACTGCCTGCGTTGCGGTACGCCGCCGCAGGTGGCGCCGTACCCCTCCGGGTCACCGGGACTGGGACTGTCGGGTGGCTTGGTGTCTCGGGGCTGCCGCAACTCGAGGACCACCGCTTTGTCGTCGAAATACTTCGCGCCCATCTGAAGTAGGAGGCCCGGCGGCCATGGAGGGCATCGCCCGGCAGCCGGGCCCTGGTCGTAGCGAGAAGTGCCGGCGAGCAATGATGAGAACCTGTGGATGGGCTCCGGCGAGGCGACGTGAGTGGGCGCACCTTCCGAGGTCGGCAAGTCCAGTGACGAGGCCGTGTCCGCGGGCGGGCCGTCGCTCGACGCACTGGTCGCTGGGGGTGCCTCGGCAGATGCTCGCCACGGCCCTGCTGCTCCAGGTCGCTGCCTACATCGATGCGCACGCCGAGCTGCTCGGTGCCGCCGGCCATCGGCCGTTGGTGCGGAACGGTTCGCACGCCGCTTGGGAGGTGATGACGGCCCGTGGGGCGGACCGCTTGTCCGCGGGTGACTTGCACCAGTCCACGGCCACCCCGGAACCTTCCTGGGGGCGAGGTGGTCGTAGGTGATGTGGACCCGGACGTCGAGCAGGTCGTCGCGTCGCGCTACGACCGGCTCTTGCGCAGCGCCTAGCTGCTGTGCGGTGATTGCCACGCGGCCGAAGGCCTCGTCCAGACGACCTTCGTCAAGCTCCACCGATCCTGGGGCCGTGCCAGCCGGGCCGACGACCTGGATGCGCACGTACACATGGTGCTGGTCAACACCTCACGCTCGTGGTGGCGCCGCAAGTGGCACGGCGAGCTGCCAACCGCCGAACTGCCCGACGTACATGGCGGGGATCAGCCGGACCGCAACCAACGGAGCGGAGCTGGCCGAGCGTGGGGTCCGGGCAAGGCTGGACTGCTCCGCCTTCGACTCGACCCTGCTCCCCGGCGCCCGGACGATGCTCGAAGCAGGGATCTCCCTTGTCGGAGTCGCGCAAGGCAAGCATGAACTGTCATGGCGTCTGGAGACGCGGACGGACCGGCCACTGGCCCACAGACCGCTAGCGGTGGTCGAGGTTCCGTCGCCGTGAGCGCGTGGCTCCAGAGCGTCCTCCCCCGACTCACAGGTGACGCTGGGCCAGGAGCGGTATCGGGTCGCCCATCGGCAGAACGCGATGCCTCGGCGGTCGGCGCTCCTCGACGACGGGTCATCGAGGAGATGACGCGCGCGTGCGCAGCCTGCTCGTGCAACGTGGCGTCTCCTGCTCGGCCGAGGCCACCCGATCTTTCCCGCGATGTCGAACGAGGCCACTCCTTCGGCGCACATCGGGGCCGGGGTAGAGCCGGTTAAGCTCGCACGTATGAAGAGTCGATCCGACGTTCCGCTTCAAGCCATCGTGGAGATCGACGCCTGCTCGGTCCGCGTCGTCGACGCCGACAAGGTCGCGGCGGTCCGCGGTGCCATGCCGTCCGAGCATGACGTCGTCGACCTCGCAGATGTGTTCGGCCTCCTCGCCGACCCGGGACGGCTGCGGCTCCTGGTCGCGCTCCTGGAGGGCGAGATGTGCGTCTGCGACCTCGCGGCAGCCTCAGGGCAGTCGGAAAGCGCCGTCAGCCATGCCCTGCGGCTGCTCCGGGCGCACCGCGTCGTACGCGCCCGGAGGTCTGGACGGATGACGTTCTACAGCCTGGAGGATGCCCACGTCCGGGTCCTGCTCGACCTGGCACTGACGCACGTCGGGCACACCGACGCCATCCACCCCGAGCGCCCGTGAGCGCCGGCGACGACCAACCGGGTCACGACGCAGACCGACACAAGGACGAGCACGGCGAGTCACCTCACGGGCACCGCCACGGCGTCAGCAGGGACGCGGACCGCAGGCTGCTGAGCATCGCCCTCGGCCTGATCGTCGGCTTCATGGGTGTCGAGGTCGCCGTCGGCCTGCTCGCGCACTCCCTCGCGCTGATCGCCGATGCCGGGCACATGCTCACCGACGCCGCCGCGATCGGCCTGGCGCTCGTCGCGATGCGTCTCGCAGCCCGGCCCGCAAAGGGCGCATTCACCTACGGCCTGCGACGGGCCGAGATCCTGTCCGCCCAGGCCAACGGGTTAACGCTGCTGCTGCTCGCTGTCGTGTTCACGGTCGAAGGAGTCAACCGACTGCTCGACCCGCCGACGGTCCGTGGCGGCCTGGTGCTCGGGACAGCGCTGCTCGGCATCGTCGTCAACCTGACCGCCGCGTACATCCTCAGTCAGGCCAACCGGCAGAGCATGAACGTCCAAGGCACGTTCCAGCACATCCTGACTGACCTGTACGCGTTCATCGGCACAGCGATTGCCGCCGGGGTCATCCTCGCGACCGGCTACCAACGTGCCGACCCGATCGCGACGCTGCTCGTCGCCGCCCTCATGCTCAAGGCCGGCGTCGGGCTGGTCCGGGACTCCGGCCGGGTGTTCCTGGAGGCCGCACCGCGTGGGCTCGACCCGACCCGGGTGGAGTTGGCGATCCTTGCCTCCCCAGGGGTGGTCGACGTCCACGAGCTGCACGTGTGGGAGGTCACCAGCGGATTCCCAGCACTGTCCGCGCATGTCCTGGTCAACACCGAATGCGACTGCCACGGCAGTCGGCAGGACCTGGAGGCCATGCTCGCGGCGAGGTTCGGCATCGACCACACCACCTTGCAAGTCGACCACCGCGATGAGCACGGGCACGCCGACACTGACACCAACCAGCACCCGCACGCAGGTCACCCGATCGGCATGGGTGCAACCGGTGACCACGACCACCCGAAGCGTTGCTGATACATCGGCCTGGTTGCGATCGCCAGCAGTCAGCCTGGTCGGCTGGGCTTTCAGACGGTGATGACGGTGATGACGGACTCGAGCCCGCTGAAGTCGTCGGTGTTGCGGGTGTACAGGGTGGCCCCATGGACGTGCGCGGTCGCGGCGATGAGCAGGTCCGTCGTGCGGGCCCGAGGCTGACGTCCGCACGCAGCGACATGTGCGGCGATCTCGCTCTAGCTGTCGGTGACAGCGTCATCGACAGGAAGCGGATCGAACCGACGCTGCAGTCGGCTGAGCCGGAGGGCGCGCACCTGCGCGGAGGCGGCCACGAGCACACCGAAATGCAACTCGGCCAGGCTGATGACGCTGATGGCCAGCTGACCCGGCAGTGGATCGACCTGCTCAGCGATCAGAACGCTGGTATCGAGGATCCCACGCTCGGACAACTCAGCGGTCCCACGGATCGCCAAGCGAGCCGTCGACGCGGTCCCGGTCGGCTGGCCAGTCAGGATCGCCGGGGCCACGACGAAGGAGCTAGCTCATGAAGACGATGACGTGCTCGCAGCTGGGTGGGGCCTGCGACCTCCCGCTCCAAGGGAGCACCGCGGACGAGGTGATCAAGGCCCAGGACGGACACCTCCAGGAGATCGTCGCCGCGGGTGACGCCGCGCACGAGGATGCCCTGAAAGCCATGAAGGGCCGGTGGAAGCACCCCATCGCCGGGATGGGCTGGTACCGGCAGGTCAAGCGCGACTTCGCCGCGCTTCCCACGAGCTGACGGTCCCGCGCCGAGAAGGACCGCGGCCAGGCGGTCCATGCTGACTGGACGGGCCACCTACCGGCGCACCGTCGGCCTGGCGGGTGTGTCCTTCAGAAGTGTCCGCGAAGGAGGGTCCGGGTGAGCGTCGACAGCGTCGTGTCCGGCGCCTTTTCGCGCCGGGTGGCACCGATCGAAGGACTGGCAGCGTCCGCCACCGCATTGAGCCTGGCCTGTCGTGACATGGCCGGTCGCTTCACCAGCGGTGGTCGTCTCCTGGTCTTCGGCAACGGCTCCGGGGCCACCGACGCGCAACACGTCGCTGTGGAGTTCGTCCACCCGGTGATCGTCGGCAAGCGCGCCCTGCCGGCGTTGTCGTTGGTGAGCGACGCGGCCACCCTGATGGGCGTGGCGAACCGGAGCGGCCTCGACGGCGTGTACGCCCCCGTCAACGACCTCGCTGTGTCCGGCGCCCGACCCGTCGCGCTGTCGACCGCACTGGTGCTCGAAGAGGGGCTTGCGGCCGGCGTCCTGGAGCTGGAGATCACCGCCATGGCGGCGGCGGCCCAGGCCGCCGAGGTCTGCGTGGTCGCGGGGGACACCAAGGTGGTGGAACGCGGCAAGTGCGATCAGCTGTACATCGTCACCACCGGGATCGGGGTGCTGGAGGAGGGCGAGGACCTCTCGCCCCAGCGGGTGTGCTTTGGCGACAAGGTGCTGGTCTCCGGGACCGTGGGCGACCATGGGATCGCCATCCTGCTGGCCCGCGGCGAGCTCGACCTCGAGGCCGACGTGCGCAGCGACACGCAGCCGCTCTGGGCCTTGGCCTCGGCGCTGATGCTGGCGTGCGGCCCCGGCTTGCACTGCATGCGAGATGCGACCCGCGGCGGCGTCGCCACGGTGCTCAACGAGATCGCGCTGGCTGCCGAGGTCGGCGTCGTCCTCGAGGAGAGCCGGGTCCCGGTGCGGCCGGAGGTCGCCGGTGCGGGCGAACTGCTCGGCATCGACCCGCTGTACGTCGCGAACGAGGGGAAACTCATCGCCTTTGTCGCCGCCGAGCACGCCGACGCCGCGCTCGCCGCGATGCGCGCGCTGCCGTCCGGACGCGACGCAGCGATCGTCGGGTCCGTTCGGGAGGAGCCGCCGGGACGGGTGCTCGGTCGCACCGCCTTCGGTGGGCATCGCCTCATCGACATGCTCGTCGGAGACCCCTTGCCTCGTATCTGCTGAACCGATGTGGTGGCCCGGTCGACTGTTGCGCCCTCGCCGGCAGCGGACGTGGGAGTGACCGACCGAGCGCATCGAGGGGTTTGCCAGCTGACGAGGATCTGGCCTACGACGAGCCCCGCAGACCGCCGCCTTCGAGACCGTTGTCATCTGCCATCCGGGTGCGGTGCCTGGCGCCTGGTGGATGGATGGGGTGATGCGGCAGGCTGGCGAGTCGACCGCGCAACTCCGACCGATCCTGCGCGGCGATACCAGGAGGAACCCATGAGCCTGCTCGACCGCTTCGCACTGACCGGCAAGGTCGCCATCGTCACCGGCGCGTCCTCGGGGCTGGGGGTCGCGTTCGCCCGCTCGCTCGCCGAGGTGGGCGCTGATGTCGCGCTCGGTGCCCGGCGCGCCGAGCGGCTGGCCGAAACCGCCGAATTGGTGCGGAGTTCGGGCCGCAAGGCGCTCGTGGTCCAGACCGACGTCGCCCGCCAGCCGGACTGCCAAGCCTTGGTCGATGCCGCCATGGCCGAGTTCGGGCGCGTCGACATCTTGGTGAACAACGCCGGTGTCGGCACGGCCGTCCCGGCGACGCGTGAGACGGTCGAGCAGTTCGAGTCGGTGATCGACATCAACCTCAACGGCTGCTACTGGATGGCGCAGGCGTGCGGTCGGGTGATGCAGCCCGGCAGCAGCATCGTCAACGTCAGCAGCGTGCTGGGCATCACCACCGCTGGTCTGCCCCAGGCCGCGTACGCCGCAAGCAAGGCGGGGCTGCTGGGCTTGACGCGGGACCTCGCGCAGCAGTGGGGTGGCCGCAAGGGTATCCGCGTCAACGCCCTGGCGCCGGGGTTCTTCGCCTCGGAGATGTCGGATCAGTACACCTCGGACTACATCGAGACAGCGGTCAAGCAAAGGGTTCTGCTGCGCCGGATGGGCGAAGCCGACGAGCTGGCTGCGGCGTTGCTGTTCCTGGCGAGCGACGCGGGCTCGTTCGTGACAGGGCAGACCCTTGTCGTTGACGGCGGTCTCACCATCACCTGACCGGTCAGTGCGGTCAGTGCGGTCAGTGCGGTCAGGCCTTCGTCAGTGAGCAGTCGCGCGCAAGCGGAACGTCTGGACCTTGCTACTGGCCGTTC
Source organism: Mycobacteriales bacterium (assembly GCA_046595615.1). Lineage (GTDB taxonomy): Bacteria > Actinomycetota > Actinomycetes > Mycobacteriales > SCTD01 > JAYSQK01. The sequence goes on from JBKJOO010000378.1 coordinate 12,204, forward strand.
GCGGCAGCCCTTCTACCAGTGCGACGCGCGCCGGGGACTCCTGTACCAGCCAGACCGCGCAGCGTCAGGAAGGCCCTCAGCTTCGCCGGGCTGGGCGTGCAGTGTTGCCGAACGATGACGTCGGCGGCGAGATCCAAGGGTTCGAGCTGCGACGCTCGGGTGCGGACGACCTGCTCGGCGCAGCCGGGAAAGGCTGCTGACCGCTGGGACGCTCCGAATTCAGGAGCCCGGGGGCCGTCTACGTTTGGGCTGCGCCAGTCCGAGTAGCAGCGTGTCCGCGAAGGCCGCACCGATCTCCTGCGCCGTTGCCGTCGAGGTCTCCGGATTGAACCAGCGGTTCGTCCAGCCGAGCATGCCCATCAACCCGTAGGCGACGACCCACGGCTCGCCGACCGAGCGGATGCTGCCCTCGGCCATGCCTGTCGCCACGAACCCGACGACGATCTGCTCGTACTCCTTGTTAACGCGCCGCATGTCACTGGCCCAGCTGGCGTGCCGGTCGGGCCCGTGCGCGAGGTTCTCCTGGATGAAGACGTAGAGGATCGGATAGTGCTCCGCGTAGGACACCATGAGCGACTGGATGAGTGCCCGGAGCTTCTCCGGCGCCGTTCCTTCGCCGTCCCGGATGGCCTTCGCGGCCGCCAGATTGTCCTCGACCGCCCCACGCACCACCTCGTGGAACAGCTCCTCTTTGTTGCCGACGTAGTAGTAGAGCGACGCGCGGTCGGCTCCCGATTCGACGGCGATGTCGCCGAGATTTGCTCCCTGCAGGCCTTTCGCCTTGAACACCCGGCCCGCTGCCTGGACGATCTCGCCACGCCGCTGCAAGTAGGACGGATTGGCTTCATCGCGGGCGGCCGCCCGCCGCCGAGCGATGCCGCTGGCCTCTTGCGCCATTGCTGGTCCTTCCGCTGCCGTCAGGTGCATCGTGCCGCATCGGCCCCCAGGTCCCGCATCGGGAACCCACCGCGACCCGCCAGTGCCGGACAAGATGCGCCGCATATGGTGACTGCCGTCGACGCCCGGGTCCAGAAGGGCACCCGAGATCGGTACGACACGACGAGCAGGGCTGGGGGCGCCGAGGCCAGACCTCGGCGCTGAGCGAAACTGCCCCGGCTGGGCTCGCCTCGGCAGGTGTCGAAGTACCCTAGGGGGGTATCCTTGCCGGCGTGAGCCAACAAGCACCGAGAACCCAGACGGCACCATTGCCTGACAGCGATGACCCAGCGCGGGGATACAGCGCGCATCGGACTGCCCACCTCAAGCGGCTGGCTCGGATCGAGGGCCAGGTGCGGGGCATCGCTAGCATGATCGAACAGGACAAATACTGCATCGACGTCCTCACGCAGGTGTCGGCGGCGACGAAGGCCCTGCAGGCGGTGGCCCTCGCGCTGCTCGACGAACATCTGGCGCACTGCCTCGTGCACGCCGTCGAGGCAGGAGGCGCCGAGAAGGACGCCAAGCTCGAGGAAGCTTCCGCCGCAATCGCCCGGCTGGTGCGGTCGTGAAGCCCAGAACGGCGAAGGCTTGCGATCTCGACACGGCCATTCCCGGCTGCGACGCCGGACCCGCCGGACGATGGCGTTTCGTCTGGCGGGAGGCGCAGGCACTGATCCGTGCCCGGCGCGCCGCGCGGCACCCCGGCGGTAGGGAAGGAGCAGGGCGATGACCTTGCTGAGCACAATCGGCGACAGCTTGACCGAGGGTTTCTTCATGTTCTGGGAGACCCTCTGGGCCCTCGTCCTGGGCTTCACGCTGTCCGGAGCGGTGCAGTCGTTCGTCTCGCGCGCGGAGATGCAGAAGGCGATGGGAGACCACCGCCCGCGCACGATCGTCAAGACGTCGCTGCTCGGCGCGGCGAGCTCGTCGTGCTCTTACGCTGCCAGCGCTCTCGCCAAATCGCTGTTCCAGCGCGGTGCGGACTTCACCAGCGCCATGGTCTTCATGTTCGCCAGCACCAACCTGGTGCTCGAGCTCGGCATCATCCTGTGGCTGCTGATGGGCTGGCAGTTCGCCGCCGCAGAATTCGTCGGTGGTGCCATCATGATCGTCCTGTTCACAGTGTTCGCCCCGCGGATCTTCCCGGCCAAACAGCTCGAGGCGGCCCGTGAGCGGCTCAACGCCGGTCACGCCGGTGGCCCAGCAGGGCACGAGGGTCACGGCGACATGGGCAGCGCCGAAGCCCAGCAGGGTAGGCCTTTCCGGGAGCGCCTGCGCAGTCGGACCGGCTGGGCCGATGCTGCGTCGTACACCGTCTCGGATCTGACGATGTTGCGCCGCGAGCTCGTCATTGGCTATCTGGTCGCCGGTTTCATCGCGATGGCGGTGCCCGCCAGTGTGTTCTCGGCGGTGTTCCTGTCCGGCCACGGGGTCCTGACCGACCTCGAGAATGTCGTCGTCGGACCGTTCATCGCCTTCCTCAGTTTCGTCTGCTCGATCGGCAACGTGCCTCTTGCGGCCGCGCTCTACCAAGGTGGGATCAGCTTCGGTGGCACCGTCGCGTTCATCTTCGCCGATCTCATCGCTCTGCCGCTGGTCGTCATCTACGGCAAGTTCTACGGCCGGGCCCTCGCGTTGCGGCTGTTCTTCTCCTTCTGGGCCGTGATGAGCGCCGCCGGGCTGGCGGTGGACCTGCTGTTTCGTGCGGTCGGCATCACGTTCCCAACCCGGCGTACCGAGATTGCACCGACCCGCTTCGAGTGGAACTACACGACATTGCTCAACATCGTCTTCCTGGTGGTCGCAGCACTTGTCTACTGGGCCTACCGGAACCGCGAGAAGCTCGGTGGCGGTGGCCAGTACGCCAAGGACCCCGTTTGCGGCATGCAGGTCGAGCGGGACAACCCGGGAGCCACCACCCAGCATGACGGTCACACCGTCTACTTCTGCGCCGACCGCTGCAAGGACAAATTCGTCAAGGACCCGGTCCGCTATGCGATTTCCGGCCACGATGACGACGGGCAGGCACCGGACACCGGCGTCGTGCAGGTGACCGACCCGGTGTGCGGCATGACGGTGGAACCCGATTCCGCCGCGGCCCGCGCCGGCTTCGGTGGACGTGACTACGTCTTCTGCGGGCAGGGCTGCGCGGACGCCTTCGCGAGCGACCCAACGGCCTACGTCTCCGGGGCCGAGTTGACCCAGCCAGCAGGCGATCCCGCGACCGCGTAGGACACGAACCCCTCGCTCGTCACGGCTGGACCGGAAGAAAACCCGAATGCATCGCATCGCGCGCCTGCTCGCCGTCTTCGCGGTGCTGGCCGGCCTGTTGGCGATGCACGGCATTCGGGGTGAGCACAGCGCGATGGGTGGACAGGTCAGGACCGCCAGCACCGTTGAACCTGCCCGAATGGCGATGTCCGTCCCGGCGGGAGCTTTCGCCGCGGTCACGGCGGTGCAACGGCCGGCACAGCCGGCGATGACCTCCATGGCCACGGCCTGTCTGGCCATCCGCAACCCGGGTCTGACGCCAGGGCCGCGCGGATGCGCGATGCAAACGACGGCTGGGATGACCTACCGGGGCGCGCTCGACCCACCCGCCTCGAGCGCCCGGCCGGCGCTCAGAGCTCCCGATCTTGTTGCCGGGTTGTGCGTGTCACGGACGTGAGCGGGCGCTGTCAGCAGCGCACCCCGTCGCCCCGCACGTCCTCACCGCGCCCGCACCGCGGGCACCATCGTGACCCTGGAGTTGTCATGAAGTTGCGCACCTCGCTGTCCCGAACGTCCACGCTCATGCTCACCGGCGCGCTCGTCCTGACCGGTTGCGGCGCGACCAGCACCCGCAGCCCCGTCGGGGCGGCCTCGTCCAGATCGTCCACGGGTCCTGCTGCCAGCGGACCTCACAACGCGCAGGACATCAGCTTCACGACCGACATGCTCCCGCACCACACCCAGGCGGTAGAGATGGCCGAAATGGCCCTGTCGCGCACGACCGACCCGAAGGTGCAGGCCCTGGCCAAGCAGATCAAAGCCGAGCAGGCGCCCGAGATCAGCTCGATGCGGGGTTGGCTCGCCGGTTGGGGAAAGCCGGCTGCTGCTGGCGGATCGCACGAGATGAGCGGGATGCACGGTGGGTCCGGCGGCATGATGAGCGACGACGACATGCAGCAGCTCGACAAGGCCAGTGGCGAGGCGTTCGCCAAACGCTGGTTGACCGGCATGACGCGGCACCACCAGGGCGCCGTCGACATGGCCCGCACCGAGTTGACACACGGTCAGAACCTCGAGGCCAAGCAGCTGGCGACCGGCATTGTCGGCTCGCAGAGCGCCGAGATCGCGACGATGAAGGCGCTGCTGGCCGGCTTGTAGCCGATCACGCCCGGGTGGCCTTGCCAGGCACGGGCCGCCCGGGCGTGGCAGGTTTGCCGCCCAGAACAGCGGGCCGGTAGGTTCTGCGCACCTACTCCGCAGTAGGTGACGTCGTCGCGGACCGCCGAGCTCTGCCCACGCGACCGGCGTCACGCGACCGGCGCACCGCGTCGGCCGAAGCACCGCAACCGGGCAGGGTCGGGGGACCCACCGCACCACGGGGCCCGCGAGGGCTCCTCGGGGTGAAGCCTGCGCAGCACTGCAGGCCGGGCAAGCGCCGCGCCCGAACCCGACAGCTCACCCCGTAGGCGTGCGGAGAGGCCATTCCCACATGCCCACGTCCTGCTCCATCGCGACCCGTTCGAAGCGGCTCGGCGCCACCGTCCTGCTCGCTGCCGCACTCACCGGTGGCGCCGCTGCGGTGCCGGCCCAGGCTGCCACCCCGACCCTCGGCCAGCGTGCGGTCGCGGAGGCTGCCAGGCACCTCAACGCGCCGTATCAGTGGGCTGCCGCCGGGCCGACCCGCTTCGACTGCTCGGGTCTGACGATGTACGTCTTCCGCCGGCTGGGGCGCTCGCTCCCGCACATGGCCTCGGCGCAATACACCGCCCGCGGCGTGCAGCACATCTCCCGGGCCCAGCTGTCCGCCGGTGACCTGGTGTTCACGATCCGGAGCGGTTCGATCAGGCACGTCGGGATCTACGCCGGTGGCAACCAGATGTGGGCAGCCACGCAGACCGGTGACGTCGTCCGCAAGCAGTCGTTGGCCGGCCGCACGCTGGTCTTCGGCCGGGTCCACTGAGCCGCCGCACCGACCCCTTCCCCGTCGTACGCCGGGGCAGTGCCACCCGTCGTGCGGCGACGTGGGTGGGTGCGCTGGTGCTCGCCACCGCCACGGGGATCGGCGGCTTGAGCCTGCCTCAGCCGGCTCGTGCCGACGAGGTGGCGACGGCGCAGGCGCGGGTGGACGGCCTGCAGCAACTGGCTCGGGACACGACTGGCAAGCTGGTCGCCGGTACCCAGCGCTGGGAGGCCGACCAGGCGCGTCTGCGCCGTTTGCAGCTGGCGCTCCGGGCCAGCCGCCGGCAGGTCCGGCAGGCCGGGCTGGACGTCGACGCCGGTCAGCGTCAGGTCGACGGGTTGAGCCGGCAGCTCTCCATGCAGCCGCTGCCCTCGCAGCTGCAGGTCGCGCTGACGCAGCGACCCGAACAGGTGCTGTCGGCCCTGCAGGCGCAGAGCGGGCTCAATGTCGTCGCCGGCACGCAGAGCGACATCGTCGCGCGGGCAATGTCGGCCAGGCACCGCCTTCGGACCGACGAGGCGATGGCGCAGCAGCTCGTCGTCGAGGCCGCCGCCCTCACCCAGGCGTCGTCGCGCCGGCTCGGGCAGCTCAAGGTGCTCGCGGCCGGCACCGCCGGCCAACTCGCCGCTGCCCAGGACGCGCTGCAACAGGCTCGGGCGGCGCAAGCGGCGCGACGGGCCCGGCTCATTGCGGTCCAGATCGCCCGGCAGCAGGCCCGACTGGCTGTGACGGCCGAGCAGGACCGGCGCAGGGTGGCCAGCACTCAGATGTCGAGCAGCCGGCTGATCGCCTCGGTCAGCTCCGTCTGCACCGGCCGCTCGACGGCCGGACAGGCCAACGGCAACCTCGACCCGGCGGCGCTGTGCCCGCTCTGGCAGGCACCGGGCCAGCGGGTGCGCGCCGCCGCCGCCGCCGCGTTCAACCGGC
>JBKJOO010000476.1:0-16052 GCA_046595615.1 Mycobacteriales bacterium
CTCGGGCAGCTGCTGGTGCGCACCGCCGGCACCGACCCGGAAGCGCTCGCCGACCTGCTCATCGCCGAGATGGCCTCCCAGGACGACGATGTCGCCGTCCTGCTGGTGTCGATCGACCGACCAGCAGCGACGTCGCCTGACGCGGCTACTGCTCGGCCTGGAACATCCAGTGCGTCTTCTCCAACTCGGCGATGATCGCGATGAACAGGTCCTGGGTCACCGGGTCGGCCGACTCGGTCGCGTCCATCCGCTCGCGGAACCGAGTGATCATCGGGGCGAGGCTCGCCACGACGTAGGTGATGACCTTGTCGACCGCGACGTAGCCGACCTCGAGCGGCTCCACCATGGACTCCTTGGCGAGCGCCTCGGTCTGCCCGTTCGGGTTGACCCCGACGGTGATCGCCCGCTCGGCCACGGTGTCGGTGAACAGCCGGGCAGCGTCAACCACCTCGTCGAGCGCCACGTGGATACTGCGGAAGTTGCGGCCGATGATGTTCCAATGGGCCTGCTTGGCCACGAGCGACAGCTCGATGAGGTCGACCAGCGCGCCCTGCAGTGCCTTTCCGACGATCTGCTTGGCCTCGGCGGGCAGGGGGCTCTTGACGGTGCTCACTTCGTGCTCCTTGGGATCGTGTTGGGCAGTGACGGGTGAACTCGGGCAGCCAAGCCCGCGCATCAGCAGCCCTGCCCCTCGGTGGCCCCGCTCACCCGTCATCCGCCAGAGCAACTGACCGACGTACGCACGGGCGGGCAGGTCAGGCAGCGACGACGTCGACTGGCCGGCCCATCGCCACCGTCGGGCGCTCGGCACCGACCGGTTCGAGCTGCGGGACGTTGACGGGCATCGGGATCGGGGCCGGCTGCGGCTCGATCACGGCGAGGGTCTCGCTGACCTCGCGCAGGACGTCGGACAGCCGTACGCCAAGGGCCCGGCAGATGCTGGCGAGCAACTCCGACGAAGCTTCCTTCTGCCCGCGCTCGACCTCGGAGAGATAGCCAAGGCTGACCCGCGCCGCCCCTGACACCTCACGCAAGGTGCGGCGCTGTCGGAGCCGGGTCTCCCGGAGCGAACTGCCCAGGAGGGTGCGCAGCACTGCCATCGCCACCACCTCCCAGGTCTTGCGCCGTCCTCAGGCTCGGGGCCAACGTTACCCGCCTGCACCCCACCGGGCACAACCATCGCTCAGGCGAGTGCCTTCCGTGCCGTCAGCGCCCGCCGAAGCAGGTCCAGCGCGGTGGTTACGGTGAGCAGCCGTACCCGGTCCCGGTCACCCGGCAGTCGCACGGTCCGCAGCTGGATCCCGGACGGCCCGGCGAGCGCGACATGGACCGTCCCGACCGGCTTGCCCTCCTGCTCGCTGGGGCCGGCCACGCCGGTCACACCGATCCCCCAGGTGGCGCCGAGCCTGGTCCGCGCACCGGCCGCGAGGGCTTCGGCGGTCTCGGCCGAGACCGCGCCGTGGCTGGCGAGCAGCGCCTCCGGCACGCCGGCGAGCGAACCCTTCAGGTCGGTGGCGTAGACCACGAGCCCACCCCGGTAGGTCGCGGACGAACCCGGCCGTTGCGACAACGTCGCGCTGAGCAGCCCGCCGGTCAGCGACTCTGCCACCGCGACGCTTTCCCCACGACCGGCCAGCAGCGCGTGCACCACGCCGTCGAGACTCTCGTCGTCGTAGCCCCAGACGGCGTCACCGAGCGCCACCGCGCAGGCCGCGACCAGCGGCTCGAGGACGGCGGGGTCGCCGGCCGTGGTGAAGCGGACCCGCACGACCGCGCCGCCGGCGAGGTAAGCCAGGGCCACGCCGGCGGGCACAGTGACCGCCGCTTCGACCAGCGCTGCGACCGCGGACTCGCCGAGCCCCGCACACCGCAGCGTGCGGGTGACGACCCGAGTGCCGGAGCGGTCGGCGAGTCGCGGCAGGACCAGCCCGGCGACGGCGCGCATCTCGTGCGGCGGCCCGGGCAGCGCGACGACGATGGCGCCACCGATCTCGAGCCACAGACCCGGAGCCGTGCCGACCGGGTTGTCGAGGACCTCGGCGCCATCAGGCACATCCGCCTGCTTGAGCACCACGTCCTGCATCGCATAGCCGTACGCCGCGAAGCGGTCCCTGAGCTGGGCCTCGATGGCCGGCATCCGGCGGAGCGGCACCCCCGCCACGAGGGCGACCGCGTCCCGGGTGAGGTCATCGACGGTCGGGCCGAGCCCCCCGGTCAGGACCACGACGTCGGCGTCCTCGATCGCCCGGCGCAGGGCCGTGGCGAGCCGGGCGACGTCGTCGCCGACCATCGCCGAGTGGACGACCTGGACGCCGGCCGCAGCGAGCTGCTCGCCGAGCCAGGCGGCATTGCTGTTGACGATGTCGCCGAGCAACAGCTCGTCACCGACGGCGAGGACCGCGCCGTTCACCGCCGGGCCGCCCGGCGGGCCCGCTTCATCTCGGCCCGCGCGCTGGTGCGCCGCAGCGTCAACGCCCGAGCGACGTAGTCCACCCCGGTCAGCACGGTGACCACGACCGCGAGCACCATCACCCCGGCCCGGACGCTGGCGAGCGGGCCGGTGAGCGGCAGGACGTACAAGCCGATGGCTACGGCCTGCAGGAGCGTCTTGAGCTTGCCGCCGCGGCTGGCCGGGATGACACCGTGCCGGATCACCCAGAACCGCAGCAGGGTGACACCGACTTCGCGAACCAGCACGAGAACGGTCACCCACCAGGGCAACTCGCCGAGCACCGACAGCCCGATCAGGGCCGCCCCGATGAGCGCCTTGTCGGCGATCGGGTCGGCCAGCTTGCCGAAAGACGTGACGAGGTTGCGGCTGCGGGCCAGCTGACCGTCGACCCGATCGGTGTAGGAGGCGAGCGCGAACACTCCCCATGCGCCGATCCGGAAACCCCGGTCGTCGCCGCTCCTGGCCAGCAGCAGGGCGCCGAAGACGGGCACCAGCAGCAGTCGGAAGCCGGTGACAGCGTTGGCGATGTTCCAGGCACTGGCCGGCGACAGTGGCAGGGTGAGCGGCTCGTCGGCGGCCGGGGCGGCCGGTCCGTCGAGGGCGTCGGCGGTCATGCGGGCAGGGCAGCCGGGACGAGCTGCGCCACCAGGTCGACACCCTCGCTGCCCGTCACGACCGCGGTCACCAGGTCGCCGATCCGCAGGCCCGGGCCGGAGACGGTCGTCGAGCCGTCGACCTCGGGCGCCTGGTGTGCGGCCCGCCCTTCGGCGGTGCCGCCGTCGACCGATTCGATGAGCACCTCGACGAGCTCGCCGACGCGCTCCTCGGCGCGTTGGCTCGTCAGCTCTTCGGTCAGTGCCTGGAGCCGGGCCACCCGGGCATCGACGACGTCCTGCGGCAGATGATCGGCGAGGTGCTCGGCCTCGGTGCCGTCCTCGTCCGAGTAGCCGAACACCCCGACCGCGTCGAGTCGAGCGGCCAGCAGGAAGCGCTCCAGCTCGGCGACGTCGCGCTCGGTCTCTCCAGGGAACCCGACGATGACGTTGCTGCGCACCCCGGCGTACGGGCTGATGGAACGGATCTGGGCGAGCAGGTCGAGGAAGCGGTCGGTGTCGCCGAAGCGGCGCATCCGGCGCAGCACGCTGGCGGAGGCGTGCTGGAAGCTCATGTCGAAGTAGGCGGCCACGCCCGGCGTGCCGGTGAGCGCCTGGACAAGCGAGGGGCGCATCTCGGCTGGCTGCAGATAGGACAGCCGTACCCGCTCGATCCCGTCGACCTCGACCAGGGCCGGCAGGAGCGATTCGAGCAGGCGCAGGTCGCCGAGATCTTTGCCGTACGACGTGCTGTTCTCGCTCACCAACACCAGCTCGCGGACACCATGCTCGGCGAGCCACCTGGCCTCGGCGAGGACATCGGCGGGACGGCGGGACACGAAGGCGCCCCGGAAGCTCGGGATGGCGCAGAAGGCGCACCGCCGGTCGCAGCCGGACGCGAGTTTCAAGGGCGCGACCGGGCTGTCGTCCAGCCGACGGCGCATGACGACCGGGCCCCCGGCATGCCCGGGAATGCCCAGGTCGAGCGCGCCGGGCTCCACGCTCGCGGCGCGCTGGACCGGGCTGATGGGCAGCAGCTTGCGGCGGTCACCCGGGGTGTGGCTCGGCACAGCGACGCCGTCGACGACGGACTGCAGGTGCTCGGCCAGGTCGGCGTAGGCGTCGAACCCGAGGACCGCGGCGGCCTCGGGGAGTTGGGCCGCCAGTTCGGTGCCGTAGCGCTCGGCGAGGCACCCGACGGCCACCACCTTCGCGCCGGTGTCGGCGGCGGCCAACAGGGTGTCGATGCTGTCTTTCTTGGCCGACTCCACGAAGCCACAAGTGTTGACGAGATACACATCAGGCGTCTCGGCCCGGCCGTCAGGGTCCTGGACGAGGTCCCAACCGGCTGCGTCGAGGCGTCCGGCCAGCTCCTCGGAGTCGACCTCGTTGCGGGCGCACCCGAGGGTGACGAGGGCGATGCGGCGACCGGTCACCTGGCCGAGCCTACCGGCGGCTCAGGCCGGGGCGAGACCGCTCGCGGTGCAGGCGAATCGTCGGACGGCGCCCGAGCTGCCCGCAGCGCCGCTGTCCCGGCCACCGCAGTTGAGGTTGACCGCGGACGCGTTGCCGACCACCACCCGCAGCCGGCTCGCATCGGTGAAGTCCTTGAAGTCGCCGTCGTGCAGGACGCCCTCGAACAGCGTGCCGGTCTCGTTGCGGACACTGACCCACGACTGGCCGCCGATCACCCGGACACGCAGTTGGACGCCCGTCGTCGGCGGTCTCTTGGCGCTCAGCCCTGGATCGACCGGAGGTGGCGCGGTCGCCTTGACCGCAATCCTGGGGCCGGCGGTCGCGGTGGGCTGTGCGGCGCCCGACAAACCGTCGACAGACTGGGGCCGCTTGGCGACGGGGTCCTTGACAAAACCGATGGCGAGGACGATGACGAGCACGCCCAACGCGCCGACGATCGCCATCCCCCACCGGGGGCCGCGGCGTTCGGTGGAGGTGACGGCCGGAGCACCGAACACGCTGCCGGTGCTGCCGACCCGGACCGGCCGAGTGGTGGTCAGCGGCTCCGGGGCCACCGGCGCCCGCCCGGTCTGATCGTCGAAGCGGGCCACCAGGGGCGCGGGGTCGATCCCGATGGCGGTGGCGATGGCGCGCAGGTGTCCCCGGGCGTAGACCGGGGCGCCGGAGGACCCGAACCGGTCGGCCTCGAGGTCGCGGATCAGGGTCGTCCTGATCCGGGTGCGCTCACTGACCTGCTCGACGGTCCGGCCCGCTGCCTCGCGGGCGACGCGCAACGTCGCACCGAGGCTGGCCTCGACAGCTGGGCCGGGCACGGCGTCGGCGGGCGGGTCCACGGGCACTGGCTGCGCCTTCCCGAATAAAGGGCTGAAACCGCCATCTTAGATCGGTCCGCCGCCTGCCACCAAGCCCCATCAGGCTCCACCTCAGGTCGAGCCGGGCCCCTCACCCCGCCCGCCGTGGCGTCGCAGACCGCCCGGGCCGGTCCGCAGGTCCAGGTGCATCAGGACCTGGTCGAAGCGCTCGTCACCCACCGCGATCAGATCGGGACGGCGTCCGGTCACCACGAAGCCAACCGCGGCGTAGACCCGCATCGCACCGTGGTTGTTGCCGCGGCATTCCAAGGTGAGCATCTCGACGCCCGCCGCCCGCGCGTCACCGACCAGCGCTTCGACGACAGCGCCTCCGACACCGCCCCCGCGGGCCTGCGGATGGGTCATCACCTTGGTCACCTCGGCCGCCTGTCGCATGGGGGCCACGCCATGGCGACGCCAGGCCCCGGAGCCAACCAGCACCCCGGATCCGTCGTACGCGGTGACGAGTCGCGCACCGTCGCCCAGCAACCCGTCGAGCCAGGCGTCGACCTCGTGCGGCGGCGGCACCTCCATCCAGCCGACCGCGCCACCGGTCGCAGCCACCGCCTGCACCAGCTGCAGGATCCCCGCCCGGACGCCCGCGTCCGGCAGGCCGTCGATCCAGCGCAGCAGCACGCCGGGCACCCTATGGGCGGGCGGAACGCCGGTTCCGGGGACGGGTGGCGCCGCGGCGGGCCAACCGCCTGCGCAACTGCGGTCTGGGCCGCGCAAAGATCAACAACGGCGCCTCGGCGCTGGCCGGGGGCGGCGCGCCGCTCAGGCGTGGTCGAGGACGAACTGCCGGATGCGGGTCCAGGCTTCGTCGCACGCGGCCGCGTGCGCGTCGTAGGACCGGTCGAAGAACGAATGCGGCGCGCCGTCGAACACGACGAACTCGGCCGGAACCGGTGCGGCGTCGGCCACCGCGCGGGCGTCCTCGACCGGGATGTGGGCATCGGCGCCGGCAACCAGCATCAGCAGGGGCGCCTGCATCCGCTCGACGACCTCGAGGGCTGACTGTGGGCGGCCGTAGAAGCCGATGCAGCCGGCGAGGCCGGGGGTATCGGCCGACTGCCGCCAGGAATATCCGCCGCCGAAGCAGAAGCCGACCGTGAACACCGAGGTGGCGCCGGCTTCGCGCAGATGAGCGACACCCGCGGCGATGTCAGCGGTGACACCCTCGGGGCTGGTCTGCTGCACGTGCGGCATGAACTCGAACGCATCCGTGCGGTCGGCCGGGTCGGCGGTCCGGCCGAAGTAGTCGATGGCGACCGCGTCGATGCCGACCTCGGCGAACCGCACGGCGAGGTCCTTGTAGAACTCGTGCAGCCCGCGTACGTCGGGCAGGACCACGATCGACGCCCCTGTGGGTTCGGCGGCACGGGCCTCGAAGGCGAGCAGCACATTGCCGTCGGCTGCGGTCAACTCGAGCTCGGTCGACGAGTGGGCGGCGCCTGCTCCGGGAGCGGACGGGGGGCGGCTGTCGTCGCTGTGGCACATGGGCAGGACCCTAGATCAAGCCCCGCCACGCAGCACGACGAGCACGCTGTCGACCTCGTCGGGACGAATGAGCACGTCGCGCGCCTTTGAGCCCTCGGTCGGACCGACGATCCCCCGGCTCTCCATCAGGTCCATCAACCGGCCAGCCTTGGCGAAGCCGACGCGGAGCTTGCGCTGCAGCATCGACGTGGAGCCGAACTGGGTGCTGACGACCAGTTCGACTGCCTGACAGAGCAACTCGAGATCGTCACCGATCTCCTCGTCGACCTCGCGTTCCTTCACGGGCGCGACGACGAGGTCCTCCCGGAACGCCGGCTGGCGCTGCGCCTTGCAGAACGCGACGACAGCCGCGACTTCAGCATCGGAGACGTAGGCCCCCTGCACCCGGATGGGCTTGCTCGCACCCATCGGCAGGAACAGCGAATCGCCCTTGCCGATGAGCTTTTCGGCGCCCGGCTGGTCGAGGATGACCTTGGAGTCGGTGCCGGACGACGTGGCGAAGGCGAGTCGCGACGGGACGTTCGCCTTGATCAGCCCGGTGACGACGTCGACCGACGGTCGCTGCGTGGCGAGGACCAGGTGGATGCCGGCGGCCCGGGCGAGCTGGGTGATCCGCACGATCGCGTCCTCGACGTCGCGGGGCGCGACCATCATCAGATCGGCCAGCTCATCGATGATCACCATCAGGTAGGGGTAGGGCTTGTAGACCCGCTCGCTGCCCGCAGGGGCGGTCAGCTTCCCGTCGCGGACCGCCTTGTTGAAGTCGTCCACATGCCGGAAACCGCTGGCCGCCAGATCGTCGTACCGCATGTCCATCTCGCGGACGACCCACTGCAGCGCCTCGGCGGCCTTCTTGGGATTGGTGATGATCGGCGTGATGAGGTGCGGGACGCCTTCGAACGCGGTGAGCTCCACCCGCTTGGGATCGACCAGGATCAGGCGGACCTCATCGGGGGTCGCGCGGGTCAGGATGCTGACGAGCAGGGTGTTGATGCAGGTCGACTTGCCGGCGCCGGTCGCACCGGCGATGAGGATGTGCGGCGTCTTGGCGATGTTGGCCATGACGAAGCCGCCCTCGATGTCCTTGCCGAGCGCCACCAGCATCGGGTGGTGGTCGCTGGTGGCGGCCGCGCTGCGAAGGACGTCACCGATGCTGACGTTTTCCCTGTCTGTATTGGGGATCTCGATGCCGACAGCACTCTTGCCAGGGATCGGGCTGATGATCCGCACGTCCTGACTCTTGACCGCGTAGGCGATGTTGCGTTGGAGCTGGATGATCCGCTCGACCTTGACCGCAGGACCGAGCTCCACCTCATAGCGCGTGACGGTCGGGCCGCGGCTGAAACCGGTCACCGACGCGTCCACCTGGAAGTCGTTCAGGACCTGGGTCAGCGCCGCGATCACCTCGTCGTTGGCAGCGCTGCGCTTCTTGGGCGGGGTGCCGGTGGCGAGCAGATCGGCTGGTGGCAGAGCGTAGTCGCCCTTGAGCACGAGTTGCTCGGCTTTGGCCGGCGCGGTCGTGTGCACCGGCGGCACGGGTTCGTCGCGGACGACCGGCGAGACGTCTTCGGGCGCGGCCTGCTCCATCGTCGCTATCCGGCGGCGCGGTCGGCTGCGAGCAAGCGGTTCGATCTCGGGCACGGGGGTCGGCTTCGGCCGCAGCAGCAGGGTGTCTCGTAACAACGCCAGCCGCTGGGGAAGCTGGTGCACGGGCGTCGCGGTGACGACCAGCAGCCCGAACGCCGCAAGCAGCAGGAGCACCGGAACCGCGACCCAGGCGGTCAGCGCCGTACGCAGCGGCTCGCCGAGCAGGAACCCGACGAGGCCGCCTTTCGCACTGCGCGCCAGCTCTCCGCGTACGACGTGCAGCACGCCGAGGCCGCCGAAGGACAGCGATGTCCAGCCGACGAGCAGCCGACCGCGGCCGCCCTTGCTGACCGGGTGGCGGAGCACCCGCCAGGCGCCGAGGGCGAGCACCGGCGGCAGCAGCAACGCCCCTCGTCCGAGCAGCGCGGCGAGCAGCCCGGCAACGGCGTCGCCGGCCGCACCGGCGTGCCACCAAGCGCCGGTCGCGGCGACGAGCGCGAGGGCGAGCAGGAGCAGACCCCGGCCGTCCCGGCGATGGGCCGGGTCGAGATCACGGGCCCCACCGGTCGCCGCCCGGGTGGCGCCGCCGACCCCGGTGGCGAGGAGCCGAACGGTGCGGCCGAGCAGGTGACCGACACCCGTGACGAGCGGGTTGGGGCCGCGCCGGGCGGGCGGGCGCCGCTTGGCCCGCGACTGGCTCGGCTTCGTGCGGGACGTACCGGAGGTCGGTCGCTTGCGGACCGGCGCCTTTCGCGCCGCCGGACGTCCGCCCCCGCTGCGTGGTCGGGACGCGGTGGTCACCCGGGAGGCCATGGGCAGGACGCTACCGGTGCAGTACCACCAGTCACACGCGTCCCACCCGCGACACGCCGCACGGAGGTTGCGACGCCCGAACCGACGCGGGGGCGCTGTCGGCACAGGGCGAGCACTGCCCCGGCGTACCCCGTCCCGCCGATCATGGAGTTGGTGCGGCCGCGGCACGCTCAGCGCCACCGCACCATGTCCATGATCGGCGAGGGAGGGGGCGGGCTCAGACCTCCAGGACGACCGGGATGATCATTGGGCGGCGGCGGTAGGTGTCGCTCACCCAACGGCCCAGCGCCCGGCGGATCTGCTGGCCGAGCTGGTGGGTGTCGGCGACCCCCTCGGCCGCGGCCCGGTCGAGCTCGGCTTCGAGCAGCGGCAGCACCGCGTCGAAGGCGGCCGGGTCGTCGCTGAAACCCCGGGCGGCGATCTGCGGCGCCCCGACGACCTTGCCGGTCATCGAGTCGACGGCGATCGTCACCGAGATGAAGCCCTCCTCGCCGAGGATGCGCCGGTCCTTCAGGGTCGGCTCGCCGACATCGCCGACCTCCATGCCGTCGACGTAGACGTAGCCGCAGGGCACCGCACCCACGATCGTGGCCTTGCCATCGACCAGGTCGACGACGACGCCGTCCTCGGCCAGCACCACCCGCTCGATCGGGACCCCGGTCGCGACCGCGAGCGCGGCGTGCGCCCGCAGATGGCGCCACTCGCCGTGCACCGGCATCACGTTGGACGGTTTGGTCGCATTGAGCAGATAGAGCAACTCGCCGGCCGGTGCATGCCCCGAGACATGCACTTTCGCGACGCCCTTATGGACGACCCGGGCGCCCCACCGGGACAGCCCGTTGATCACGCGGTAGACGGCGTTCTCGTTGCCCGGGATCAGCGAGGAGGCGAGCACCACCGTGTCCTGGGCCTGGATGCGGATCTGGTGGTGCGAGCGGTTGGCCATCCGGGACAGCGCCGAAAGGGGTTCGCCTTGCGAGCCGGTGGAGACCAACACGACCCGGTTGTCCGGCAGGTGCTCGACGTCCTTCATGTCGACGACCAGGCCCGGCGGGACGCGCAGCAGTCCGAGGTCGCGGGCGACCCCCATGTTGCGGACCATCGAGCGGCCGACAAAGACGACGTTGCGCTTGTGTACCTCGGCGGCATCGAGAACCTGCTGCACGCGGTGCACGTGCGAGGCGAAGCAGGCCACGATGACCCGCTTCGTCGCGGTCCGCATGACCTCCTCGATGACCGGGCCGATCTCCCGCTCGGGCGTCACGAAGCCCGGCACCTCGGCGTTGGTGGAGTCCGACAGCAGCAGGTCGATGCCGTCGGCGCCGAGCCGGGCGAAGCCGCCGAGATCGGTGAGCCGGCCGTCGAGCGGCAGCTGGTCCATGTTGAAGTCACCGGTATGCAGGACAACCCCGGCGGCGGTGCGGATCGCGACCGCGAGGGCGTCGGGGATCGAGTGGTTGACCGCGAAGAACTCCAGCCCGAATGGCCCGGCCTGCAGGTGCTCGCCCTCGACCACCTGCTGGGTCACCGGCACGATCCGGTGCTCGCGCAGCTTGGCCTCGAGCAGGGCGAGGGTGAACCGGCTGCCGAGGATTCGCAGGTCGCGCTTCTCGCGCAGCAGGTAGGGCAGCGCGCCGATGTGGTCCTCGTGGCCGTGCGTGAGGACCACTGCGTCGACGTCGTCCAGACGGTCCCGGATGTAGCTGAAATCCGGCAGGATCAGGTCGATGCCCGGCTGTTCGTTCTCCGGGAACAGCACCCCGCAGTCGACGATGAGCAGCCGCCCGGCGTGCTCGAACACGGTCATGTTGCGGCCGATCTCGCCGAGCCCACCGAGGGCGACGACCCGCAGGCCACCGACCGGAAGCGGAGGGGGCGACGTCATGCCGGGATGCGGGTGGCTCATGCGAGCGCCAACCCAGCGTTGGTCAGGTCCTGTTGCAGCACGGCAATCTGCTCCTCGGTGGCATCGATGAGCGGCATCCGCACCGGACCGACCGGGAAGCCGAGCAACCCGAGTGCGGCCTTGCTGAGGATCACGCCCTGGGTGCGAAACAGCCCCACGTAGACAGGCTGCAGCCGCAGGTTGATGGCCCGCGCACGGGTGACATCACCAGCGTCGTAGGCCTGCACCAGCTCGACGAGCTGTGGTGTCGCGACGTGACTGACGACGCTCACGAAGCCGACCCCGCCGAGTGCCAGCAGCGGCAGGTTGAGCACGTCATCGCCGGAGTAGACGGCCAGTTCGGAGCCCGCCAGCACCAGGGACGTCGCCGCGAGGTCGTTCTTGGCGTCCTTGAGGGCGACGACCTGCGGGTGCCGGGCCAGCTCCAGGATGGTCGCTGTGCTCAGCGCCGCACCGGTGCGGCCCGGGATGTCGTACAGCATGATGGGCAGAGCGGTGCTCTCGGCGATCGCGAGCGTGTGCGCGATGATGCCGGCCTGCGGGGGCTTGGAATAGTAGGGTGTGACCGCGAGAAGCCCTGCTGCACCGGCTTTCTCGGCGTCGCGGGCGAGCTCGACAGAGTGTGCGGTGTCGTAGGTGCCGACCCCGGCCAGCACCTGCGCCCGGTCGCCGACCGCGTCGACGACGGCACGCAGCAGGTCTTGCTTCTCCTCGCGCGAGGTCGTCGGTGACTCACCGGTCGTGCCGGAGATCACCAGGCCGTCGTTGCCCTGTGCCACGAGCCGGTCGGCGAGAGCCGCAGCCCGGTCGAGGTCGAGCGAGCCGTCGGCAGCGAAGGGCGTGACCATGGCGGTCAGCACCCGGCCGAACGGCGCTGACCGCGAGAGCATGAGGCTCAGGATACCCGCCGGGAACAGCGTGGCCGGCAGGCGCGGCCGTCAGCCCTCGCCGACCAGCGGGCTCGAGGCGACCTCGGTGCCATCCCCGAGTGCGCTGATGACGAAGTCGGCGAACACGTTCGGCGCCACCCGCTGCAGCTCGCGCAGCATCGCGATGGCGAGCTCACGGATCTCGACGTCGGCGTGCTCGCTGGCCCGCATCGCCACGAAGTGCCGCATCGCCCGGTAGTTGCCGGTGACGACGATGCGGGTCTCGGTCGCGTTCGGCAGCACCGCGCGGGCGGCCTGCCTCGCCTGCTTGCGCCGGGCCGTGACGTTTTCGACGTCGGCGAACTTCTTCTCCAGGCCCTCGAGCAGGCGGGTGTAGCTGGACAGCGCGGCCGCGGAGGCCTCGAGGAACATCGCGTGCAACTCGGGGTCGTCAGCGATCACGCCGGGCTCGACCATCGCGGCGTCCCGCTCGGGGACGTAGCGCTGCGAGAGCTGGCTGTAGGAGAAGTGCCGGTGCCGGATCAGCTCGTGGGTGAGGCTGCGCGACACCCCGGACAGGTAGAACGTCACCGAGCCGTGCTCGAGCACCGAAAGGTGGCCGACCTCCAGGATGTGCGCGAGGTAGCCGGCGTTGGTCGCCGTCGACGGATTGGGCTTGCTCCAACTCTGGTAGCAGGCCCGGCCGGCGAATTCCGCCAGCGCCTGTCCGCCGTCGACATCGGTCTCCCACGGCACGTCGGTGGGCGCCTCGAAGTGGGTGTAGCCGATGACCTGGACCGTGAGCGGCGCGAGCGAGGGCACTGAAATTCTCCGTACGACGGGTGCTGGCCCTCTGCGGCGGGGGAAGCCGGGCCAGTTCCAGCCTAGCGGCGGCGACGGTCGCCCGGGCTCGTGCTGGATCGCGCCGCGGATCGCCGGGCGTGTCCCGGCGCGATCCAGCAGCAGCGGATCAGACCAGGGCGCCCAGGGCCTGCGAGAGGGTGCCGCGGGGCTCGGTGACGACCTCGCCGAGCCCCTGCCAGTCCGCTGCCCGGCGCAGCTCCGCGGCCAGCGCCTCAGCCGTCGGCGCCGCGTCGTAGCCGGGTTCCAGCCAGGCCGCGAGGACCCGCAGGACCCCGGCCTGCCGGTCGTTCTTGAGGTCGACGCGCGCCCGGATCGCCTCGTCGTGCAGGAACGGCAGCACGTAGTAGCCGTGCACCCGCCGCGCCGCCGGCGTGTAGATCTCGATCCGGTAGTCGAACCCGAACAACCGGCTGGTCCGGCTGCGCTCCCACACCAGCGGATCGAACGGCGACAGCAACGCGCTGGCCCGCACCCGTCGAGGCCGAACCACGTCCGGGACGACGTACGCCGGGTCGCGCCAGCCCTCGACGGCGACCTGCACCACCTGCCCGTCCGCGACGAGGGCGGCCAGGGCGGCGGCCCCCTCGGCGGGACGCAACCGGAAGTAGTCCCGCAGGTCCCTCGCGGTCGCGACGCCGTGCGCCCGCGCGGCGAGCAGCATCAGCTCGCGCTGCGCCTGCTCGCGGGATGGGGTCGGCAGGTCGAGCACGGCGCTTGGCAGGACCCGCTCGGTGACGTCGTACAGCCGCTCGAAGGACCGGCGGCTCGACGTGGTGACCCGGCCGGACCAGAACAGGTGCTCCAGGGCGAGTTTGGTGTCGTCCCAGGACCACCAGCTGCCGCCGAGACGCGGGCCGTCGCGCAGCGCCCCGGCGCCGATCGGACCCTCGTCCTCGACCCGACGGAGCACCTCGGCGACGAAGCCGGGCCGTTCCCGGGCCAACTCGCGGACCCGCTCCCAACCGCCTTCGAGCGCCTCGGCACGGGCCATCCGCCAGCGCAGCAGCGGATGCAGCGCGATCGGCAGCAGGGAGGCCTCATGGCCCCAGTATTCGAACAGCTCGCGGTGCCGCGAGGTCATGTCGTCGAGGGTCGCCTTCGGATAGGGCCCGAGCCGGGAGAAGGCCGGCAGGTAGTGGGCCCGCTCGAAGACGTTGACCGAGTCGACCTGGAGCAGCTGGGTGCGGCCGAGCACCCGACGCAGGTGCCGCCGGTCAACAACGCCGGTGGGCAGTCGGTCGGCGAAGCCCTGCGCCGCAAGGGCGATCCGGCGTGCGGTCACAAGGCGCAGGTGCTCCACAGCGCGCATGGTCGCGCACCCGACCTAGGCTGGCGGCATGGCCGATGTCAGCGTGCGCCCCGCCCGCAGCCACGACGCCGAGCTCGTCGCCAGGGTGCAGCAGTCGACCTGGCGGACGGCGTACGCCGAGCTGCTGCCGGCCGAGGTCCTTGCCACCCCGCTCGAGCAGCTGGCCGCCGTCTGGCTCAACGCCGTCGAGGCACCGCCGAGCCCGCGCCACCGGGTGCTCGTGGCACTCGAGCGCGACGAACTGGTCGGCTTCGCGACCCTCGCCCCGGCCGAGGACGACGACCTCGACGGCGCGACCACCGCGGAGCTGACCGCGTTGCTCGTCGAGCCGCGGTGGGGCCGGCGCGGTCACGCCAGCCGCCTGCTGGCCGCGGCCGTCGACGGCTGGCAGGCCGACGGCACCACGACCGCGGTGCTCTGGGCGTGGGAGCGCGACCCAGCGACGCGAGCCTTCCTGACCGGCGCCGGCTGGGACCTCGACGGCCTGGCCCGCGGCCTGGACACCGGGCCCCGCCTCGAGCGCCAGGTGCGGTTGCACGCGGACGTCTCGGCATGAGCTTCGAGGGCTTCCCGGAGCAGGCGCTGGTCTTCTACGAGGGCCTCGAGGCCGACAACACCAAGGCCTACTGGAGCGACCACAAGGCGACCTACGACACCTGCGTGGCCGCCCCGATGCAGGCGTTGCTGGACGAGCTCGAGCCGGAGTTCGGTCCGGCGAAGCTGTTCCGGCCCTACCGGGACGTGCGCTTCGCCAAGGACAAGACGCCCTACAAGACGCAGGCGGCCGCTGTCGTCCGGG
Organism: Mycobacteriales bacterium; assembly: GCA_046595615.1. Taxonomy (GTDB): domain Bacteria; phylum Actinomycetota; class Actinomycetes; order Mycobacteriales; family SCTD01; genus JAYSQK01. The sequence continues at coordinate 15,020 of JBKJOO010000476.1, forward strand.
GCGACGGCGAGGACTCGCTCTACCTCGCACTGTCCGCGGACGGGCTCTTCCTCGGCGGCGGCTACCACCACCTGGCGACCGACCAGGCCCGCCGACTGCGTGCTGCGATCGCCGACGAGGTGACCGGTCCGCCGTTGGTGACGGTGCTGGACGCCCTGCGAGCTGCCGGCTGGGAGGTCGGTGGCGAGCAGCTGGCCCGCATCCCCAAGCCGTGGGACGACGGCCATCCGCGGGCCGGGCTGCTGCGCCACAAGTCCCTGACCGCGAGCCGGGCCCACCCGCCGCAGGCGTGGCTGCACACGCCCGCGGCCCTGCCCCGGGTCGCCGAAGGGTGGCGGCAACTCGGGCCGCTCAACGACTGGCTCCGGCGGCGGGTCGGCGTGTCCCGCGCCCCCTGACGCCATCTCGCGGGGCCGGGCCGGTGGGCTCACCCAGGCGGCGGCCGTACCCCGGGCCAGGCGGGCAGGTGGCGGGCCGCGGAGCGGCCTGTCGGGGCTCCCTGGCCCTCCCCCGCTGCCCGTACCGTCTCGTGTCGTGAATCTTGGCCCCTGAGAAGGCCGGAAATCACGACACGAGACGGTACGGCGGGCCAGCGGGCCAGGAACCGCGGCGTGTCCCACCTCCCCGCTTCGGTCAGCGGTCGGCCCGCTCCAGCGCGATCGCCGTGCGCATGGCCCGCCGTCCCCGCGGGGTGTCGCGTGCCTCGCCGTACGCCGATGCGAGGCGGAACCAGGCCCGCCAGTCCTGCGGCGCGGCCTCGACCTCGGCCTTGCGGACGGCGAACAGCTCGTCAGCGACGTCCCGGGGGATCCGGCCGCTCGGGGTCCGCCCGACCCCGGACAGGTCGTCCACCTCGCCCTCGCCGGCGAGCCGCCGACCGAGCCGCTCGCTGCCGAAGCCGAAACGCACCTCGCCGGCGACCAGCAAGCCACCCACGCCGACGAGCAGCAACACCCCGACGCCGAGGGCCGCCCCGGTCGGCTTGCCGGTCCGGAACAGATCGACTGCTCGGACGACCAGGTAGGTACCGAGC
>JBKJOO010000015.1:0-5088 GCA_046595615.1 Mycobacteriales bacterium
GCCGACGCGGACGACGTCCTGTTGTGGGCCGAAGCCCAGCAGGCGGCCGTCCCGCACACCGCGTGAGGACTGTCCTACTCGACAACGAGGCCATTACGGTTCTTGCCGACGCCACGCACCACAAGCACCGCCTGGTCGTCGCTCATCTCGTCGGGGTCACAGTCCGCAGGCGCAAGGGGACGGCGGCCCGGGTGATGGTGGCCACCGCGGTGCGGGTCGAGGCCGGCTGGGACCGGTCCGAGCCGGGCGCGGCAGCGATCAACCGGTATCCCGTGGCGGATGCGCCACTCGACGCCGGGACCGCCAACGTGGCCGCCGGCATCGTGAACCGCACCGGCGTGAGCGTCGCCGACGCCCACATCGGTGCAGTCGTCCACTCACTCGCCGGGGATGAGATCGTGGTCCTCACCAGCGACCCGGACGACATGGTCCGCGTCTCGACGCCAAGACTGATCACCGCCGTCCGGATCTGACGTGCGGTCTACGACACCACGGGCAGCCCTCGACCGGCGGCGTGAGCGGCGGCGAGCCGGTCCAGGGTGCGCTCGCCGGCGTGCGGCATCGCGTGCTCGTACCGGTCCACAGGTCACCGGTCACGGCCGAGCCTCGGGTTGGTGAAGCCAGGGTCGCCGAGCTGGGTCAGCAGCGCGCGGACACGCTCGGTCGCGAGCTTTTTCGGGGACGTCCCGTCGGTGATGGTCCCGCCGGTGTCTCGTTCGCGAGAAGTACACCGTGCTACCGACCTGACCGCGGGAGTTCGTGCGGTCCTTCTGCGAGGCACTGGCCGTGGGGGCGGCTTCTGATCGCCGGTCACAATGACCGCAGGCTTGCGGTCATTTGGGGCGATGGAGCCGTCCGGCAGCGACCCAACCGGAGCAGGTTCCCAACTCGTACGCGTCCCGCTCGTCTCTCTTGACCCGCTCACACCCCTGCATCGGCTTCGTCCCGCACGGGAGGGCCAGATGCATCTCGAACCTCGCGGCCCGCAACACCTCGACGGCCCAGTGCCGGCCATACGTCGACTCGACCGCGACCGGCGCCCCCCTGTCAGCCCGCTCTGGACGTGCGATGCACGGATGCTCCCGCGCGGCATAAGGGACGCTCGGGCGCGATCTGGCTGATCATGGGCAATGGGTTGCCTCACTAACTCACGCATGAGTAATCTTCGTCACACTCGACGAGGAGCGATGACAATGATCGGGGCGCGGCTACGGCTCGACGAGCAGCTCTGCTTTGCGATCTACGCGGCGAACAACGCGATCATCCGGGCCTACCGTCCACTGCTGCGTGAGCTGGGTATCACCTACCCGCAGTACCTGACGCTCATGACGCTTTGGCAACACAGCACTGGCACCGTCAGCGAACTCGCGCAGCATCTCGACCTGCCCGCCAACGCCTTGACGCCGTTACTGCAGCGCCTGGAAGAAGCCGGGCTGATCGTGCGCCGGCGCAGTCCACTCGATGGCAGGTCGGTGCTTGTCGAGCTGACGTCGGTCGGCATCGAACTGGAGAGGTCCGCAGCCGCGGTCCAACGAACCGTGGAATGTGCCACAGGCCTTTCCCCCCACGCTCTCGCTGCCCTGCGCGGCGAGCTGCACGTCCTCGTCAACGACATGCATGCAATTGCTGCAGACCACCACCCGATGGAAGGAAAAGCATTATGACCCTCAATGTGCCCGACACCCGACGGCTCGCTCCCGAGGCTGACCCGGCAACCGCACCCGAGATGCACCCGGCTGACGCGACACTGTACGAGCGTCTGGGTGGCGCCTACGGCATCTCTGGCGCGGTCGACGTGCTCGTCGACCGTCTGTTCATGAATGTCAAGGTGAACGCCAACGACAAGGTTCATGAGCACCACGGCAACTCCGCGAACGCCGCCGGCTACAAATTTCTCGTCACCTCCTGGTCCATCGAGGCGGCAGGCGGCCCGAAATGCTACATAGGCCACGATATGGCGGTGGCGCATGAGCATCTCAGCATCGATAAGGATGGCTTCAATGCCGTCTACATGGAAATTGAGTCCACCCTTTTCTATCTCGGCGTACCCGCCCAAGAAATCAACGAGTTCATGGCCATCATCGAGGGTTTCCGCTCACAAGTAGTCGCCTAGCCCCGCTGTTTGCAGTAGACGTCTGATCTTGGCCCTGCGACACCGGGCCTGCCAGCGCGAAAGTGCCTGACTTTGCTGGGTTTCTTGTCTCGCTAAGGGACAAGAAATTCCAGCGACGGGAGGCACTTCGCATGTGTTACCTACAGCGAGCCGCTCTGTTCCATGAGCAACCTGCGCCGCAAGGCCTGCTTCTTGATCACCGCCCGGCAGCTTCCCCTCTCCGCAAGGTGCCCAGGGGCTTCAGCGATTACCAGACGTGGATTGAGGCTCAGCGGACCCAGGTCGCACCGTCGCGGTCCTCGACAGTGGCGCCGCCAGCGACCCCGCTGATGCCGGTCTCCGCTTGAAGGGGGGCGCAGTGGCGGCGAGGCTGCACGCGAGGGCGGGGCACAGCCGGCTCTGCGGAAGGTCGACGGCCGCGTGAAGCTGGAGTTCCCCGGCGGAGCGGCATGCCGACTGCGCCGCGCTGGCAGCGCTGGAGGGCTATCGGGCTTTTCGGATCTGACTTGCTGGTCGCGACCGACGAGCAGGCCGAGGGCTGCCAAACCTGCGGCGGCCTGGCCGTCCTGCACGACCGGGGCGATCGCCTGCTGCACGACGCGCCCTTCGGGCACCGGCGGGTCCAGATGCGCTGGCGCCAGCGCATCTGGCATTGCACGGCGCCAGCCTGCCTGACGGTGACATTCATCGAGACGCAGCCGCTCGGCGCCGCGGGCGGTCCTGCCCGGCCGGGCCGTCGGGTGGGCCGCGGACGCGCTCGAGCAGGACGACACGACGTTCGCGGTGCTGGCCCGACGCCTGGATGTCGACTGGCACGCCCAATGGGACGCCCTCGCCGTCGAGGCCGCACGGGACGCTCACGACCCGCCGCGGCTCCTCGGGGTCGAGAGCCTGACGTGGACGAGCATGTCTGGTGACCCGGGAAGTTCGGCACCGGCGGGACCGGTGACGTCATCGACGCGCCGGCGCGGGGTTGGTGGACAGGGCCGTGCCGGACGCTGAGCTCGACCGAGCGGGCGACGAGCTGCTTGGGCCGGGTGACCCTCGGTGCACGCTGTCCGCCAGCTCGATCGTCCCGAGCGTGACGCCTATCTTGTGGCGATGGAGGCGATGGCTGGTGCCAGTCAGACCCCGCGCGGTGGAGAACATCGCCGCGTCCCCGGACAAGCGCGGGCCGGTGTGGACGGATTGATGCCAGAGCGGGCCGCTGGTTCGCAACCCATGACCGGCACACGTCGCTGCGACGTCGTCGTGGTGGGGGCGGGCATCGCCGGCCTCACCGCAGCGCGCACCCTGCTGTCGGCGGGGCGCACCGTCTCGGTCCATGAGGCGCGCGATCGCGTCGGCGGACGCCTGCTCAGCGTCGGTGACAGCAATGGCGCGGTCGACCTCGGTGCCACCTGGTTCTGGCCGGACGAGCCGCAGGTTCAGTCGCTGGTCGCCGAGTTGGGCGTGCGGACGTTCCAGCAGTCGCTGTTCGGCGACGCGCTGTTCGAGCCCGATGCGCATGGACCCCAGCGCATCTCCGGCAACCCGATCGACCGTCACTCCGGCCGGTTCAGCCACGGGGCGCAGTCGCTGGCTCTGCGCGTCGCGGACGAGCTTCCCCCCGGCACGCTGCGCCTGAGCGATCCAGTGGCGGCGGTCCATGTCCACGACGACTGCGTCACGGTGCACGCCGCGAGCGGAGCGATCACAGCAGACCACGTCGTGCTCGCCGTACCGCCAGCACTCGCGGTCGACAGCATTGCCTTCACGCCCGACCTGCCCGCCCGGGTGCGCTTGCTTGCGGAAGGCACGGTGGTGTGGATGGGCGCGGTGGTCAAGGCCGTCGCTGTGTACGACCGGGCGTTCTGGCGCGACGTCGGTCTGGCGGGCGCGGCGGTCAGCCACGTGGGCCCTTTCCGCGAGCTGCATGACCACAGCGGCCCCAACGCACGGCCCGCCGCGATCTTCGGCTTCGCCGACGCTGAGCAGTTCGCCTGCGGGGACTCCGAGCAGATCGCCGCCGCCTTCACGGGACAGCTCACCCGCCTGTTCGGCCCGCAGGCAGCCGCCCCGCTGGAGGTCCACGCCGTCGACTGGAGCCGTGAGCGGTACACGACCCCCGCCGCCCCTTCTCCGCGTGCGTCGACCGGCACGTATTCTCACCCGCAGCTGCAGGAGCCCGCTCTGGGTCGACTGCACTGGGCGTCAACCGAGACGGCCCCCGCGTACGCCGGCCATATCGAGGGCGCCCTTCGCGCCGGCGCCTCAGCCGCCGATCGCATCATCGGGCTCACCGCCACGGCGAGCACTGTCCACGCGCACTGAACCAGTTTCGGAAGAAGGAGAAGCCATGCACGAGCTCGACGGGCTATTGCGCGAATACGACCGCGCCCGTGCCTACACCGACCAGCTTTGGAAAGACCTCACGCCCGACGAGGTCACCTGGCGCCCCGACGAGAGCTCGAGCGCGATCGGGTGGCACCTCGGCCATCAAGCCCACGTCGCCCACTTCATGATCCGCAATCTGACCGCGGCTGAGCCCAGCCCGGACCCCGAGCTCGACGGCCTGATGGACTCGGCCAATCCAGAGCAGTTCCGCGGCGCCTTGCCCACCCTCGAGCGGCTCACCGCGTTCCGCGACACCGTCGCCGAGCGTGTTCACGCCCGCATCGCCACCATCGCCGCCGGCAACGTTGGCGCACCGACGCAGATGACGATCGTCGCCACCAACCTCCTGAGCACCCTGGTCAACCACGAGTACCAGCACGACCAGTGGGTCGGCGAGGTCCGCGCGCAGAACCTCGGTCACGCGCTGCCACCCGATCCGGACTCCGACATGCTGAGCCGCGTCGACGGCTACCTCGTCCTCAATCCGTGGACGAGCGCCTGAGCGTCACGGCGGGCACCAACGGCACAAGAGGCACCGCGTCCGCCGACGGCGAGGGCGAGGGCGATCCTGGGCGCCGGCAGCGGCGCGGCTTGCACGG
>JBKJOO010000078.1:0-3992 GCA_046595615.1 Mycobacteriales bacterium
GCGGCGACCACCTGCTCCCCCACGGCGATGACGTCGTCCTGGTCGACGAAGCTCATCTCGACGTCGAGCTGGGTGAACTCCGGCTGGCGGTCGGCGCGGAAGTCCTCGTCCCGGTAACAGCGGGCGATCTGGTAGTACCGCTCGAGCCCGCCGACCATGAGCAGCTGCTTGAACAGCTGGGGCGACTGCGGCAGCGCGTACCAGCTGCCGGGCTGCAGCCGCACGGGCACGAGGAAGTCGCGCGCACCCTCAGGGGTGGATCGAGTCAGGGTCGGGGTCTCGACCTCGAGGAAACCTTCACGGTGCAGGACGTCGCGGGCGGCCCGGTTGACCTCCGAGCGCAACCGCATCGCTGCCGCCGGCCCGGAGCGGCGCAGGTCGAGGTAGCGGTGTTTGAGCCGCACCTCCTCCCCCACCTCGACGTGGTCGTCGATCGGGAACGGCAGCGGCGCCGAGGCGCTGAGCACCACCAGGGAGGAGCAGGCGACCTCCACCGCGCCGGTGGGCATCGCCGGGTTCTCACTGCCGACCGGCCGTACCCGGACCTCGCCGGTGATGGTCACGCAGTACTCGCTGCGCAGCTCGTGGGCCGCCTCGGACCGGACGACCACCTGGACGATCCCGCTGCGGTCGCGCAGGTCCAGAAACGCCACCCCCCCGTGGTCGCGCCGCCGGGCCACCCAACCGGCCAAGGTGACGGTCGTGCCGGCATGCTCCTCCCGGAGCAAGCCCGCCTCGTGGGTGCGCAGCATCTACCGCTTCTCTCTGAGGGTGTGCACGAGCTCGGCGAGCGGCACGGCGGCCTGCTCGCCGGAGCGGAGGTCTTTGAGCTGGGCCACGCCGGCGGCCAGGTCACGGTCGCCGACGACCAGGGCGTACGCCGCGCCGGACCGGTCGGCCGCCTTCATGGCGCCCTTCAGGCCGCGCTCGCCGTACGCCAGGTCGGCGGCCACCCCGTCGGCGCGCAGGCGGCCGACGAAGGGCACGGCCCAGGCCTTGGCGGCCGCCCCGAGCGGGACGACGAAGACGGCCGCGTGCGGCGCCGGCGCGGGGGTGACCCCCTCGGCTTGGAGGGCCAACAGGGTCCGCTCGAGCCCCAGCGCCCAGCCGATCCCGGGCAACGGCGGGCCGCCGATCGACTCCGACAGCCCGTCGTAGCGACCGCCCCCGCCGACCGCGGACTGCGCCCCGAGCCCGTCGTGGACCAGCTCGAAGGTGGTCCGCATGTAGTAGTCGAGCCCGCGCACGAGCCGGGGCGCGGGCTCGTAGGGCACACCCAGCGCGGCCAGGTGCGCCGTCACCGCCGCGTGGTGCTCCCGGCACGCATCGCACAGGTGGTCGGCCATCAGCGGGGCGCCGACCAGCTGGGCCTGCAGCTCGGGCCGCTTGTCGTCGAGCACCCGGAGCGGGTTGAGCACGGCGCGGGCCCGGGTCGCCTGGTCGAGCTCGAGCCCGGTCAGGAAGGCGGTCAGCCGCTCGCGGTACGCCGGGCGGCAGGCCGGGTCGCCGAGTGAGGTGAGCAGCAGCCTGACCTGGCTGAGCCCGAGCCCGGCGAAGCCCTGCCAGGCCAGCGCGACGACCTCGGCGTCCAGGGCTGGGTCGGTCAGGCCGAGCGCCTCGACCCCGACCTGCTGGAACTGCCGGAACCGGCCCGCCTGGGGCCGCTCGGCACGGAACATCGGCCCGGCGTACCGCAGCTTGACCGGCAGTTGACCGTGCGCGAGGCCATGCTCGACGACGGCCCGGACGACCCCGGCGGTGCCCTCGGGGCGCAACGTCAACGACCGGCCGCCGCGGTCAGTGAAGGAGTACATCTCTTTGCTGACAACATCGGTGCTCTCCCCGACGCCGCGGGAGAACAACTCGGTGTCTTCGAACACCGGCGGTTCGATGTAGGCGTAACCGGCCATCGCGGCCGGGGCGAGCAGGGCGTCGCGAACCGCGAGGAACGGCGAGCCAGGCAGGACGTCGTACGTCCCCTTGGGGGCCTGGAACACCTACAGCCCCCGGGCGGCCGGCTGCGCCGGGAGGTCCTGCAGATAAGGGTTGCTCGCCCGCTCGCGGCCGATGGTGGTGCTCGGGCCGTGGCCGCAGTGCACGACGGTGTCGTCCGGCAGCGGCAGGACCTCGCGGGCCAAGCTCGCCTGCATCTGCTCCCATGAGCCGCCGGGCAGGTCGCAGCGGCCGATCGAACCGGCGAACAGCACGTCGCCGGAGAACACGGTGCCGGTCAGGCCGAACATCACCGAGCCGGGCGTGTGCCCCGGCGCGAACGCGGTGCTGATCGTCAGCCCGGCGAGCTCCACGGGCACAGCCGGGTCGAGCAGCCCGATGTCGGACGGCTCGGTCCAGTCGAGCCGGCCGCCGAACATCGCGCTGCTGCCGGCTGACAAGCCCTTCATCGGGTCGGCGAGTAGCTCGCGGTCGGCGGGGTGGATCAGGGCCGGGATGCCGCGGGCGCCGCAGACCGGGGTGACCGAGAACGTGTGGTCGAGGTGGCCGTGGGTGAGCAGCACCGCGACTGGCTGCAGCCGGTGCTCGCGCAACAGCGCGTCGAGCTCGTCCTCGACGCCGATGCCGGGATCGACCACGATGCACTGCTCGCCGGGGCCGGGCGCGATCACCCAACAATTGGTGTCGAACGCGGCGGCAGGGAACCCGCGGACCAGCACGGACGTCGTCTCCTTGGGTGGTCGGACTCGAGCGCCGACCTTACCGGCGCCGGCCGTGGGCTTGCCTACACTCCGGACGACATCATCGACGTTGTGGAGGACGAGCGTGGCGAGCAGCAAGCGCGAGCGCGAGCTGGCCCGGATGCGGGTCGAGCGACAGGCCGCTCGCCGAGCGGCGGTCGCCGCCCGTCGTCGGCAGCGCAACGCCACCCTCGGGGCGGTGGCGGGCGTGCTCGCCGTCGTCCTGATCGCGGTCGGGGTGTTCCTGGCGACCCGATCCAAGGACAAGGCACCGGTCGACGCGCTCAAGAACGTGCCTGCCACGCCGACCGCCTCGGCCACCCCCGTCGCAAAGATCATCCCAGCAAATTGCACCTACAACAAGTCCGGGACCGCTGCGAAGCCGGTCAAACTGCACCCACCGACGACCGAGGTCGAGATCGCCAAGCCGTTCACAGCGTCCCTCGTCACCAACCGGGGCGAGGTCGCGTTCGCCCTGCTGACCGCCAAGGCGCCGTGCACCGTCAACAGCTTCCGGGCGCTCGCCGCCTCCGGCTACTTCGACAAGACGCCCTGCCACCGGCTCACGACGCAGGGCATCTTCGTCCTGCAGTGCGGCGACCCCAGCGGCACCGGCAGCGGCGGTCCTGGCTACGCCTTCGCCGACGAGAACCTCACCGGTGCAACCTATCCGCGCGGCACGGTGGCGATGGCCAACAGCGGCCCGGGCACCAACGGCAGCCAGTTCTTCCTGGTCTACAAAAATAGCCAGCTCCCCCCTAAATACACCCCGTTCGGCACGATCACCAAGGGCCTCGACATCCTCGACAAGGTCGCTGCCGGCGGCTCCACCCCACCGAGCGACGGCAAGCCCAAGCTCGGCGTACAGATCTTGAAGGCCACCAGCAAGGCCGCCGCCGCCTAGCCGCTGGTCACCAATTCACCTTCTTCCGCCAGTCCACGCTCGTACGCCGGGCAACGGGTGCTCCTGGCGATTGCGATGGGCTGTCCAGCCCCGGGCCAGTTGATCGTTGCGCGGTCGGGGAGCATGGCCGCGCTCCCAGCCGCGCAAAGATCACGCGGCGTCCGGCCGGGCGCCCCGGCACACGGGCCCAGCCACCCGCTCAGCCGCCACCGCCGACCGGCAGGTGCTCAGCTGGTGACGCGATAGGCGTCGTGTAAGTCCGGCCGAGCGCTATGCGTCCACGCTGCGCGACCGGCTGCCTGGCGAGCGTTTTGGGCACATCTATCGCGCTACCGCGCCCCCAAGTCTTGGACCACACGAACGCGGGGGCTCGTCAAGGTTCGTCTGACGGGTGG
>JBKJOO010000149.1:0-2608 GCA_046595615.1 Mycobacteriales bacterium
CCAGGGGGTGCAGGTTGCCGTCGCCGGCGTGGAACACGTTCGCCACGCGCAGGCCGGCCTCATCGGCCATGTCCCCGATTCGTCGTAGCACCTCCGCAAGCCGGGTCCGCGGAATGACACCGTCCTGGACGAAGTAGTCCGGACTGATGCGCCCCATGGCGGCGAAGGCGGCCTTGCGTCCCTTCCAGATTCGGAGCCGTTCCTCGGGATCGGCCGCGAAGCGCAGGTGGGTCGTGCCAGAGGCTCGACAGATCTGCTCGACCAGTGCGAACCCCTCCTCGCATTCCACGGCGGGGCCGTCCAGTTCGACGACCAGCGCCGCGGCGGTGTCGAGTGAATAGCCGGCGTGCACGGCCGCTTCGCAGGCCTCGATCGCGAGCGCGTCCAACATCTCGACCGCGGCCGGCACGATCCCCGCCGCGATGATGTCGCTGACCGCCTCACCGGCCGCCTCGGCGCTGGGAAAGTCCGCTACGAGGGTCAGCACCGCTTCGGGTCGGCGCAGCAGCCGGACCGTGATTGCCGTCGCGATGGCCAGCGTGCCCTCGGAGCCGATGACGGCCCCACGCAGGTCAGGGCCGACCTCCTCGGTGCCGTGCCCGCCTACGTCGACGACGCTGCCGTCGGGCAGCACCAGGGTCATGGCGTGGACGTGATTGCTGGTGAAGCCGTACTTCATGCAATGTGCACCGCCGGAGTTCTCGGCGATGTTGCCGCCGATAGTGCACACGGTCTGGCTGGACGGGTCCGGGGCGAAGTACAGGTCGTGCGCGGTCACCGCTTTGGTGATGTCGGCGTTGGTCACGCCGGGCTCGACGGTCATCCTTTGGTTAGGCACGTCCAGGTCCAGAATGCGTCGCATTCGGGCGAGGCTGATCACGATGCCGTCAGCGACGGGCAGCGCCCCGCCGGACAGGCCTGTCCCGGCGCCTCGAGCGACATACGGGATGCGGGCGCGGGCGCACGCCGCGACGATGGTCGCGACCTGTTCTGTCGACTCGGGCAAGGCAACCAGGGCGGGGACCACCCGGAAGCCGGTGATGCCGTCGCACTCGTAGGTGCGTCGACGAGTCAGGTCGGTGATGACCTGGTGCGGCTCAAGGTCCCGCGCCAGCTCACACGCCAGGTCGTCAAGTCCGCGTGCCGTTGTGGCAGCTGCCGTCATCGTTATCGCTACTTCCGTATCGCGGTAAGTTGCTTTCGACAAACGGAAGACTTGCAGCAGCTGTGTGCCGTGTCAAGGGTCACATCGACGTCGGTGGCGCGGGTGCCGGGGCCGTTATCCGCCGCAGAGTGGCTGTCAGCGCCGGTGATCGTCGCGCAGGTCCTCGGTCAGCTCGGTGGCAGCGATCTGCAGGATCGGGGCGATCTGGGCGACGCGGCCCATGGTGATGCGACCGGACGGTCCAGAGACCGACAGCGCGGCCAACGTTGGTGCACCGAACAGCGGAACAGCGACACAGCGCACGCCGATCTCTTGCTCGGCGTCGTCGATGGCCCAGCCCTGGTCGCGAATCTCGCCGAGCTCACTGAGCAGACCCGTGGGGTCCGTGTGTGTGCGTGGCGTCTGCGCGGGCATCCCGGTGCGCCGCAGCAACGCAACCACCTTCTCGTCGGTCAGCTGGGACAGCAGTGCCTTGCCGACTCCGGTGCAGTGCGCTGGAACGCGGCGACCAACCTCGGTGAACATGCGCATCGAGTGCGCCGACGGGGCCTGGGCGACGTACACCACCACGTCACCCTCGAGCACCGCCATGTTCGCGGTCTCACCGATCTCGGTCACCAGGGCGGTCAGGCGGGGTACCGCCCACGACCCGAGCGCGCGGCCGGCCGACTCCCCGAGCCGGATCAACCGCGAACCCAGCGCATAGCGGCGCGACGGCTCCTGGCGCACGTACCCGTTGTGCACCAAGGACCGGATCAGCCGGTGAACCGTGGGCAGCGGCAGACCGGTCGCGGCTTCGAGCTCCGCCAACCGCATCGACCCGCCAGCGTCAGCGAGGTGCTCGAGGAGCTGCAGGGCGCGATCCAGCGACTGCACACCGCTCGCTGTCCTGTCCATCCCCCACCTCCACCTCTCCTTCCGAGATGCGAAAACTACCCGAACAACTGCGCAGGTCTTGACTGTCCCACATCCCCCGCCTAGGTTCCATACAGCGAGACAATTCTTCCGCGAAGTGAGAGGAAGACGATGGCTTCGGACCTGCGATATCTGGTCAACTGCTCACTGCTGTTCACCGAGCACCCGCTTCTCGGGCGACCGGCAGCGGCCAAGCAGGCCGGGTTTGACGCCGTGGAGTTCTGGTGGCCCTTTCCGAATGCCCGCCCCGATGACCAGGAGGTGGACCGCTTCGTCCGCGCCGTCCGGGACGCTGGCGTGCAGCTCGTCGGGCTCAACGTCGCAGCCGGTGACATGCCTGCGGGTGACCGGGGCCTGGTGTCCTGGCCGGGCCGCGAGCAGGAGTTCCTCGACAGCGTCGATATCGCCGTCGGCATTGCCGGCCAGCTCGGCACGACCGCCTTCAACGCTCTGTACGGAAATCGCCTCGACAGCAGCACCCCGGAGCAGCAGGACGCGGTCGCGGTCGCCAACCTCTCGGCCGCCGCC
>JBKJOO010000185.1:0-8130 GCA_046595615.1 Mycobacteriales bacterium
CTGGAAGGTGCACGGACCGCTCGGCAAGACCGTCGAATGGGACGCCAAGATCGTCGAAGACGTTCCCGGTACCCGAATCGCCTGGGCGTCTGTGGACAGCTCAGGCGCCGACGTGAAGCACTCTGGTGCGGTGCGCTTCGACGACCACGGGCAGACCACCGGAGTGGAGGTCAGCCTGGACGACGACCCGCCGGCGGGCATCCTCGGCGAGGCGATCGCCAAGGTCTTCGCCGATCCGCAGAAAAAGGTTGAGGCGGCGCTGGCAGCCTTCAAGAGCCTCGCTCAGCCTGCTCGAGCGAGTGTCGGTCCGCCGAGGCGAGGCCGCACCGCTACTCGACGCCTTGCGTTCGGCCGGCTGCACCGAAGCGGTGGTGCTGTCCACCTGCAGCCGCACGGAAATCTAAGCGACCCAGCCCGGTGACCCCCTCGAGCTCCTGCACGTCCTGGCCGACGTCATGCAGATCTCCCGGTCCGAGCTGACGTCCGCAGCGATGGTGTGCCGCGACCAAGCGGCGGTCCGGCACCTGTTCCGGGTCGTTGCCGGGTTGCAGTCGAGGGTGCTCGGCGACGTCGAGATCCAGGGTCAGACGCGGGCCGCGTTCCGCCAAGCCCAGGCCGCCGGACGGGTCGGCAGCACCTTGGGTCGGCTGTTCCCGGCGGCCCTGCGAAGCGGCGCCCAGGTGCGGGAGGGGACTGCACTCGGCGCGCAGGGCCGGTCCCTGGCCTGTCGCGCCGTCGATCTCGGACTGTCCACGCTGACTGGGGCGATCGCCCCAGTCGTGCTGGTCGTCGGCTCCGGGCACATGGCGGCCACCGCCACGGCGCACCTGGCGGCCCGCGGTCATCCGGTGCAGGTCGCGGCGCGTGATGCGGCCGGGGCGGCCCGACTCACGACGGCGAACCGCATCTGTCCACTGCCGGGTCTGGTCAAGGGCATCGCCGAGGCCGACCTGCTGCTGTGCGCAACGTCCGCAGCGGCGCACGTCTTGGGCGGGGCTCTCCGGTAGGTCACGGCGCGGGTCGGGTCAACCGATGGTTCGGCGTACGGCGTCCAGGAAGGCGCTGGCCTGGGCGCGGACGAGCGGATCCGACAGGTCGGTCTGACGGTCGAAGACCAGCTGCCAGAGCAGGGCGTCCTCACCCGGCACCCGGCGGCCGACGACGCGGACGGCGCCATGCGGGTCGAGCCGACGGCGGTCGGACCAAGCGACGCTCGAGGTGACCCGGGCGCGGACCACCTCGGCGAGCGCGGCGTCCTCACTGATCGTGAAGCTGCGCTCCCGGCCGGCGCCTTCGACCTCGGCGACCTCGGTCACGGTGAGCACCGGTGGGCGCCAGGCGGCCTTCTCGACCATGATCCAATCGAGTGACTCCGCACCGGGGATGAGGAGCCGGGTCGGGGTCGCCACGAGTGGAGCGCCATCGGCGGTGAGCCCCCAGGCCAGCCGTCGCTCCCCCGGCAGCAGCGCGACCGAGCGCACCGACTCCGGCACCTGACGGCGGCGGGGCAGCTTCACAGCCCGGTGATGCCGTGCTCACGGAACGCCCGGGCGGTGCGTTCGAGCCCGATCAACTCGGCGTAGGTGCGGGCGTAGAGCTCGGCCTCCTCGATCGGGTTGATCCGCTGGAGTCGACCTTTGAGCTCGGCGACCCGACGGGTCGCGGCGTGCATCTGCAGCTGGGTGAGCGTGACCTCGGCGTAGCGCGGCAGCTCCCAGTCGGTGTGCAGTTCCTCGACGGCGAGCGCGGTCACGAGCGATCGGATCACGTCGTCCGGGCAGGCCTGCAGCAGCCGTCCCACCCAGGCTTCGCCGCCGACGGCGGTGCTGACCCCGCCGACCTTGCGGATCGTCTCCTGTACCTGGCGCAGGCCGGGATCGGTCAGCACCTCGTCGTGCAGCTCGTCGAAGATCGGGGCGACCGAGGTGGGCGACTGGACCGCGAGTTTCATCGCCTCCCGCTCGAGCCGGAGCAGCGCGGCATCGGCGCTGGGCGCGACCGGCCGGCGCCGCTGCTGGGTCCCGATCCCCGGCACGTCGTGACCGACCCGCTCGCGCACCGTCGCCTCGTCCATGCCGAGCCAGCCGGCCAGCCGGCGGGCGTACTCCATCGCGAGCGCCCGGTTCTTGATCTTCCCGACGAGCGGGGCGGCGCTCGACAGCGCCTGCACCCGCCCCTCGGCGCTATCGAGGTCGTAGCGCGCCAGCGCGGCCTTGACGGCGAACTCGACCAGCGGAACCCGGGCCGCCACCAGGTCACGCACCGCCGTGTCGCCTTTGGCCAACCGCAGCTCGCACGGGTCCATCGATCCGGGCGACACCGCGATGAAGGTCTGGGCGACGAACCGCTGGTCGTCACCGAAGGCCTTCAGTGCCGCCTTCTGCCCGGCGGCATCGCCGTCGAAGGTGAAGACGACCTCGCCGCGGAACTCGTCCTGGTCCATCAGCAGCCGACGGATGACGCCGATGTGGTCGGCGCCGAAGGCCGTGCCGCAGGTCGCGACGGCGGTTGGCACCCCCGCCAGGTGGCAGGCCATCACGTCGGTATAGCCCTCGACCACCACCGCCTGCCGCCGCCGGGCGATCTCCTTCTTGGCGAGGTCCAGGCCGTAGAGCACTGTCGACTTCTTGTAGATCGACGTCTCCGGGGTGTTCAGGTATTTCGGGCTGTCGTCGCCGGCGTCGGTCGAGAGCTTGCGCGCCCCGAAGCCGATGACGTCGCCGCCGATGTCGCGGATCGGCCAGACAAGGCGGTAGCGGAAGCGGTCGATCGGCCCCTGCCGGCCCTCGCTGGCGAGCCCCGCGGCGAGCAGTTCCTCCTGGCTGAACCCGCGCCCCCGCAGGTGCTTGACCAGGTTGTCCCAGCCCTGCGGCGCGAAGCCCACGCCGTACGCCGCGGCAGCGGAGCGGTCGAAGCCGCGCTCGGCCAGGAACTGCCGGCCGGCACCCGCGGCCGGGCCGTCGAGCTGCTCGACGTAGAACGCAGCGGCGACCTTGTGCGCCTCGACGAGCCGGCTGCGCTGGCTGCCCTGCCGGCCGGCAGCCGAGCCGCCCTGTTCGTACTGCAGGTCGACGCCGTAGCGGCGGGCCAGGTGCTCGATCGCCTCGACGAAGCTGAGCTGGTCGTGCTTGCGGACGAAGCTGATGACGTCGCCGGATTCGCCGCAGCCGAAGCACATGTAGTAGCCGACGACCGGGTTGACGTTGAACGACGGCGTCTTCTCGTCGTGGAAGGGGCACAGGCCCTTGAGGCGGCCCCCGCCGGCCTGCTTGAGCTGGACGCCGCCCTCGCTGATGACGTCGGCGATATGGGCGCGCTCGCGCACGGTCACGACGTCTTCGTCGCGGATGCGACCGGCCACGGGGCTCCTCCCACTGCTGCGCAGCCCCCGCGCGGCTGCGCAGCGGCGTCCTCGGGGAAGTGCCGTGAGTCTAGTGACCGACCCGGCGGCGGCGAACCGGGTGTGAGCGACACCCGGTCAGGGGCGCCGCGGACTGTCGATGCCGCGCGGCAGGGCCCGCGGATCCCAGTCGAGCTCGGCCACCGCCGTCCGGAAGGCAAACCGGTCGGTCATCCCGCCGACGTAGGTGACCGCGGCCCGGACCGCCTCGTCGGTGCCCGGGTCGGCCGCGACGACGTCGGGGATCGCGAACGGCCGGTCGGCGTAGTGCTCGACCAGCGCGACCAGCACCGCGATCACCGCGGCGCCCTGCGCGATCGACTCTGGCCGGGTGTAGATGCGCTCGTAGTTGAAGGCCCGCAGACCGGCGAGGGCGGCCGCCGGCTCCGGCCGCATCCCCACGATGCCGGTCCCGGCGATGCAGTCGACCAGCGCGGCGATGAAGGTGCCGAGCTGCGCGCCACGTGAGCGGCCGCAGACAGCGGCGACGTCGTGGGGCAGGTCGAGCGGGCTGACGATGCCGGCGTGCGCGGCGTCCTCGAGGTCGTGGGCGCTGTAAGCGCAACGGTCGGCCCAGCTCACGACGGCCGCCTCCGGGGTCGCCGGCACCGGCCGGGACCAGGAGTGGTTGCGGATGCCGTCGAGGGTCTGCGCACACAGGTTGAGCGGCGCCAGCACCACATCGGCTCCCCAGACCGCGTGGTCGTAACCGCCGGGCAGGAAGCTACCGAAGGCGTCCTCGCTGGCGTGCCCACCGGGCCCGTGCCCGCAGTCGTGGCCGAGTGCGATCGCCTCGGTCAGCGCGACGTTGAGCCCGCTGGCCCGGGCCACGCTGGTGGCCACCTGAGCCACCTCCAGGGCGTGCGTGAGCCGGGTCCGTTGATGGTCGGCCGGGAAGACGAACACCTGCGTCTTGCCGGCCAACCGCCGGAACGCCGGCGAGTGCAGCACCCGGTCGCGGTCCCGCTCGAAGCAGGTGCGCTCGTCATCCGGGGGCTCCTCGCGGACCCGCTCGCCGGACCCGACGGCCCGGGTCGCGCCCGGCGCCAGCTGGGCGTCCTCGCGCGCCTCGCGAGCCTGCCGGCCGACCCGCGCGACCGGCGTCACCTCGGGTGCGGCAGCGCCGTGGGCCGTCACCACGTCGCCGGAACGGGTGCCCCCCATCGTCGCGGCCCAGGCGAGGGATCGATCGGTCTGCGTCATGCCACCAGTGTCGGACAGAGGTCCGACAGTTCTTCGGAGGCCGGGTCCACCCAGCTCAGGGACGACCGCCACGGGACCGCTGCTCGCGGGCGATCGCCTTCCATCGCCGGCTGTGCTCGTCGCGCAACCGCGCGTCGCTGCGCCGCGCCTGAAACGCGAGCTCGCGCTGCAGGCGGCGCCAGGCGTCGACCCGGTCCTGATCGACGTCACCGGCCCCGATGCTCGCCAGGACCGCGCAGCCCGGCTCGCTACGGTGCGCACAATCGGCGAAGCGGCACGCCGAGGCCAGCTCCTCGACGTCAGCGAAGGCCTGCGCCAGGCCAGCCTGCGCGCCGGCGCCGAGCGCCACCCCCCGCAGGCCGGGGGTGTCGATGACGACCCCGCCGGTCGGCAGCACCAGCAACTCGCGGTGCGTCGTGGTGTGACGGCCCTTGCCGTCCACGTGCCGCACGTCACCGGTGGACATCACCTGCTCCCCGAACAGGGCGTTGACGACGGTGGACTTGCAGGCGCCCGAGGCGCCGAGCAGGACCAGGACCGAGCGCACATACGGCGCCAGGGCCGCGACCTCGCCGTCAGCCGCCGCGACGGCGACCACCTCGACCCCGGGCGCGTGCGGCCGCACCAGGTCGTAGGCGGCCTCGACATCGCGGCACAGGTCGGCCTTGGTGAGCACGACGACCGGCGTCGCCCCGCTCTCCCAGGCCAGGGCCAGCAGCCGCTCGAGTCGGCGCAGCGGCAGGGGGCGGGCCACGCCGAGACAGAGCAGCACGACGTCGACGTTGGCCGCGAGCGGTTGTGCGGTGCTGCCCCGCCCCGTCGTACCGCGACTGACCAGCGAGCGTCGCGGGAGCAGCTCCAGGACCGCGCCGTCGGCGTCCAGGGCCAGCCAGTCGCCGACGGTCGGGGCGTCGAGGGGGTCGTGCGGGGGCGGAAGCGCACGCACCCGGGCCGGACCGGTCGCGGTCAGGACGTCGTACGCCGAGCGGTCGACGCGGGTCAGGAGGGCGGCCGATCCGGCGTCAGGGACAGGCGGGACCAGCAGGGCTGCAGGCAGCACGGATGAGGCCTTCCGGGATGAGGTGATGGGCGGGCAGCACGACGACGACGGCCATGGCGCTCACACCTCCTCTCGTCCGACTGCGGCCAGCGTAGGACTCCAAGCCAGGAGACGTCACCGGCTTTTCGACCGGGTCAGACCGCGTTGGGTCCGGCTTCGCTGCTGGCGTGGAACATCCGGTAGTAGAGGTAGGCGGCCGTCTCCCGGGCGACGTAGCGCAGCTCGACACTTCGGCTGCTGTTGGCCGGTCCTCGCCGGTCCGGGCTCGTCGTCGCCTTGATGCCGAGGTCGGTGGCCATCCGGCGGGACCGCAGCGAGTGCCACGGATCGGTCACCAGCACCGCGGTGTGCCAGCCCTGCCGGGCGAACTCGGTCTGCAACGCCTTCAGGCTCTGCAGGGTGTCCCGGCCGACACCGACCGCCACCGAACGGACTCCACGCTTGGCCAGGTACGCCGCACCGGCCTGCCCCTCGGTGAATCGGTCCCCCGGTGCGCCGCCGCCCAGCACGACGACCCGAGGCGCAACCTGCGCGTCGTACAGCGCCTTGGCGTGGTCCAGGCGGGCCCGGAAGACCTCGCTCGGGCGGCCGTTGAACTGCGACGCGCCCAGCACGACGATGGCGTCGCTGGCTGGCCGGTCGTCCTCGCGGGCGACCCACCAGACGCGTGCCGCCGTGCCGAACAGGACCGCCAGCACGGACAGCAGGACCACGGCGAGCAGTCGGCGCACCGTCTTGGAAAACAGCAGGAGCAGCACCTAACGGGTGTCGCTGCCGAGCTGCTCGAGGGCGGCCCGGCCGGCCTCGAGGCGGGCCACCGGCACCCGGAACGGTGAGCAACTGACGTAGTCCAGGCCGGCATCGTGGAAGAAATGCACCGAGTCGGGATCCCCACCGTGCTCGCCGCACACGCCGACCTTGAGGTCCGGGCGGGCGGCCCGGCCCTCCTCGACGGCGATCCGGACGAGCCGGCCGACGCCCTCGCGATCGAGCGACTCGAACGGGCTGACCCCGAAGATGCCGAGATCGAGATACCGGGAGAAGAAGCTCGCCTCGACGTCGTCGCGCGAGAAACCCCAGCCCATCTGGGTCAGGTCGTTGGTGCCGAAGGAAAAGAAGTCGGCGGCCGCGGCGATCTGGCCGGCGGTGAGGGCGGCCCGCGGGATCTCGATCATCGTGCCGATCAGGGTTTGGACGACCTGACCGGTCTCGGCAGCCACCGCAGCGACGATGCCCTCGG
This sequence comes from Mycobacteriales bacterium, assembly GCA_046595615.1. GTDB lineage: Bacteria > Actinomycetota > Actinomycetes > Mycobacteriales > SCTD01 > JAYSQK01. The sequence goes on from JBKJOO010000185.1 coordinate 6,904, forward strand.
CCTCCTCGCGGACGATCTCCAGCTCCTGCACGCTGCCCACCAGCGGCACCATCACCTCTGGCCGAGGGTCGAGCCCTTCGGCCTTGAGCGTCGCCGCGGCCTCGGCGAGCGCGCGGACCTGCATCGCGAACAGACCGGGGATGACCAGACCGAGCCGGACGCCCCGCAGCCCGATCATCGGGTTGCTCTCGTGCAGGCGGCGGACGGCATCGAGCAGGGCCCGCTTGTTGTCCTCGACCAGCTGGTCGGTGGCATCGGCGACGGCGACCTCGACCGACAGCTCGGTGTAGTCGGGGAGGAACTCGTGCAGCGGCGGGTCGATCAGCCGGACGGTCACCGGCAGGCCGTCCATCGCCCGCAGGATGCCGTCGAAGTCCTCCCGCTGCAGGGGGAGCAGCGCGGCCAGGGCGGCCTGCTGGGCCGGCTCGTCCTCGGCGAGCACGAGGTCCTCGACGAGTTGGCGGCGTTTGCCGAGGAACATGTGCTCGGTGCGGCACAGGCCAATGCCCGCCGCGCCAAAGCGCCTGGCCCGCTGGGCATCTGCGGGTGTGTCGGCATTCGCGAGTACGCCGAGCCGGCGGCTCGCGTCGGCATGCCGGATGAGCCGGTCGACGGCCATCACGAGGTCGTCGGCGCCCTCGGCCGCCAGCGTCCCCTCGAAGTACTCCACCACCGGGCTCGACCGGACCGGCACGGCGCCGAGGTAGACCGCGCCGCTCGTCCCGTCGATGGACAACACCTCGCCCTCGGCCACGACGGTGCCGTCCGGGGCGGTCAGGGTGCGCTCCTCGAGGTCGATCTCGAGGTCCTCGGCGCCGCAGACGCAGGTCTTGCCCATCCCCCGGGCGACCACCGCGGCGTGGCTGGTCTTGCCGCCCCGGCTGGTCAGGATCCCCTGCGCCGCGATCATCCCGGACAGGTCGTCGGGGTTGGTCTCGCGGCGGACCAGCAGGACGTCCTCGCCGCGGGCCGCCCACGCCACTGCGGTGGCGCTGTCGAAGACCGCCTTGCCGACGGCCGCACCGGGCGAGGCGCCCATGCCCTTGCCGAGCAGCACCCGGCTCGCATCGACGTCGTCGGTCGCCCCGAACGCCGGGAACATCAGGCGGGCGAGCTGCGCGCCGGTGACGCGGTCGAGCGCCTCGTCCTCGGTGATCAGGCCCTCGTCGATGAGTTGGGTGGCGATCCGAAAGGCTGCCCCGGCAGTCCGCTTGCCGACCCTGGTCT
>JBKJOO010000232.1:0-11108 GCA_046595615.1 Mycobacteriales bacterium
GTCGAGGACGTCCGGATCAACTGGGTCTGGATGCCGCCGTGGGGCCCGGACAAGATCACCGATGACGGTCGCGAGCAACTGCGCGCGCTCGGCTTCAACGTCTGACCCGCCCGGGCCGCAGGCTCTGGCAACCACAACAGCAGGGAAGTGTGCCCGCCGAACGGCCCCGGCTGCCGCAATGAGCGTGCGCCGTTGGCGGGGTACTCCGCTTCCCTGCTGTTGTGGTCGCTACCCCGGGCGCTGAAGTCGCTACCACGGACGCCTGGCTGGCAGGACGCTCAGCTGGCGCCCGAGAACGTGTCGCAGGCAGCTGGGTCGCCCTGTCGGTAACCGGTGGTGAACCATGTTTGCCGCTGGGCCGACGAACCGTGGGTCCAGACATCCGGGCGCACCCGGCCCCGGAACTCCCGTTGGATGCGGTCGTCACCGACCGCGGATGCGGCGTCGAGGCCGTCGGCGATGTCGGCTGCGGTGAACGGCTTGACGAACCGGGTCTGCACCGCGTGCTGCGCCCACGTGCCGGCGTCGCAGTCGGCCTGCAGCTCGAGCCGGACCGAGCCCGAGGTCGGCCCCTGCGCCGAGCCGCCGGCTGAACGGCCGAGCAGGTCCTGCACGTGGTGGCCGTACTCATGGGCGACGACATAGGCCTGCGCGAAGGTGCCCCCTTGCGCGCCAAACTTCGTCCGCAGGTCGCCGAAGAACCCGAGGTCGAGGTAGACCAGCTTGTCGGCAGGGCACTAGGACGGCCCGACCGCCGAACTGGCCGCGCCGCAGCCGGTGCCGGTCTGCCCGGTGAACAGCACCGTGTCCGCCTTGACGTAGCGCTTCCCAGCGGCGCTGAAGGCTGCGGTCCAGTAGGTCTGCACGCTGTTGGCGATGCCCACGATGCGGCAATCCTCGTCGCGGTTGGCATCAGCGCCGGTCCGGCAGCGGGCCTGCAGGTCGGAGTTGGTGACCGGCGGGGCAGCGCCGGTGGCGCCGCCGTTCCCGGTCAGATCAGCCGGGTTGACGCCCAGCAGCAGGGCGATCAGCAGCCCGACGATGCCGAGGCCGCCGCCGCCGAGGGCCAGCCCGCGACCGCCCCCGAGGCCGCGCCGGTCGGTGACCTGCGAGCTGTCCAGCTGGGCGTTGTCCTCGAACTCCACGTGCTGTCCTTTCCTCGGTGTCCACCGCGTATCCTGAGGCGATGCACTTGACGACGTCCTGAGCCGGCGGCTGTCTGCTCGCTGCCTGCCCCGTCGTCCCCTGAGGAAATCTGCAGATGATCACCATCACCGACCTGGAGCTGCGCGCCGGGGCGCGGGCGCTGTTGACCGGGGTCACCTTCCGGGTCCAGCCGGGCGACCGGATCGGGCTCGTCGGCCGCAACGGCGCCGGCAAGACGACGCTGACCCGGACCCTCGCCGGCGAGACCCTGCCGGCGGCGGGTGCGATCGCCAGGACGGGTGATGTCGGCTACCTGCCGCAGGACCCGCGGACCGGCGACCTGGATGTGCTGGCTCGCGACCGGGTCCTGTCGGCCCGCGGCCTCGACGAGATCGTCCGCGGCATGGAGAAGCTGCAGGTACAGATGGCCGAGCAACCCGACGACGCGGAGGTGCTGGCGCGCTACGGCCGGCTCGAGGAGCGCTTCACGGCGCTCGACGGCTACGGGGCCGAGGCTGAGGCGGCCCGCATCTGCAGCAACCTCGGGTTGCCCACGCGCGCCCTCGAGCAGCGGATCGGCACGCTGTCCGGTGGCCAGCGCCGGCGGATCGAGCTGGCCAGGATCCTGTTCAGCGGCGCGACGACCCTGCTGCTGGACGAACCGACCAATCATCTGGACGCCGACTCGATCGGCTGGCTGCGCGAGTTCCTCAGAAAGCACCAGGGCGGCCTGGTCGTCATCAGCCACGACGTCGAGCTGCTCGACGCCGTCGTCAACAAGGTCTTCCACCTCGACGCCAACCGGGCCGAGCTCGACCAGTACAACGTCGGCTGGAAGACCTACCTCCAACAGCGCGAGACCGACGAGAAGCGCCGCAAGCGCGAGCGCGCCAACGCCGAGAAGCAGGCCGGCGTGCTGATGGCACAGGCCGACAAGATGCGCGCCAAGGCCACCAAGGCCAAGGCCGCGCAGGGCATGGCCAAGCGGGCCGAACGGCTGCTCTCCGGGCTGGAGGGTGTTCGCGCGCAGGACCGGGTTGCCAAGCTGCGATTCCCCGAGCCCGCGCCGTGCGGCAAGACGCCGCTGACCGCCAAGGAGCTCAGCAAGTCCTACGGCTCGCTGGAGATCTTCACCGACGTCGACCTCGCCATCGACCGCGGCGCCCGCGTCGTCGTGCTCGGCCTGAACGGCGCCGGCAAGACGACCCTGCTCAAGTTGCTGTCGGGTACCGAGTCGCCTGACACCGGCGAGGTGCTGCCCGGTCACGGCTGCCGGCTCGGCTACTACGCCCAGGAGCACGACACCCTGGACACCGACCGCACCGTGCTGGAGAACATGCGCAGCTCGGCCCCCGATCTGCCCGAGCCCGAGGCCCGCCGGGTGCTCGGATCATTTCTGTTCAGCGGCGACGTCGTGCACCAGAGCGCGGGCACGTTGTCCGGCGGCGAGAAGACCCGGCTGGCCCTCGCCACCCTCGTGGTCAGCGGCGCCAATGTGCTGCTGCTCGACGAACCGACGAACAACCTCGACCCGGCCAGCCGCGAAGAGGTCCTCGCCGCCCTCACGTCGTACGCCGGGGCGGTGGTCCTGGTGACACACGATGAGGGGGCGGTGCGGGCCCTCGAACCCGACAAGGTGCTGCTGCTGCCGGACGGCGTCGAGGACCAGTGGTCCGACGAGCTGGCCGATCTGGTGGCGCTGGCCTGACCGGCAAACGTCAGGCACCGGCCTCGGACAGGGTGGCGGCGTGGTCGGGCACGGACTGGTAGAGCTCCCTGGGCGGCCGGACGTAGCTGACCGCGGTCGGCCGGGCCGGCAGCGTGAGCGGGGTGTGCTGCACCTCGTCGTAGGCGATGGTGGACAGTAGGTGGGCGATCATGTTGATCCGGGCCCGCCGTTTGTCCTCGGCCTCGACCACGAACCAGGGGGACGCGGCGGTGTCGGTCTGCACGAACATTTCGTCCTTGGCCCGTGAATAGTCCTCCCAGCGACGGATCGACTCCAGATCCATCGGGGACAGCTTCCAGTTTCGCATCGGGTCGTCGAGGCGGGACCGGAACCGGCGCTCCTGCTCCTCGTTGCTGACCGAGAACCAGTACTTGCGCAGCACGATGCCGTCCTCGACGAGCAATCGTTCGAAGACCGGACACTGGGCCAGAAACCGCTTGTGCTCCTCAGGGGTGCAAAAGCCCATCACGTGTTCGACACCACCGCGGTTGTACCAGGATCGGTCCATCAGGACGATCTCGCCGGCCGCCGGCAGGTCTGCGATGTAACGCTGGAAGTACCACTGGCCGCGCTGTCGTTCGGTCGGGGCGGGCAGCGCGACGATCCGGGCGACCCGCGGGTTGAGGTACTCGCTGACCCGCTTGATCGCGCTGCCCTTGCCGGCGGCGTCCCGGCCCTCGAAGATCACCACGATCCGGGCGCCGGAGCTGCGCACCCACTCCTGCATGGTGACCAGCCGGGCCTGCAACCGGACTAACTCCTGGTTGTAGACCGCTCGATCCAGCCGTGCTGGAACGGACGGCTTGGACCCGCTCGGCGCCGTGCGCTTGGCCATGACTGCTCCCGCCCTTGGTGGGCGCAGTATGGCCGGGCCCTACCCCCCGCCGCGCAGCGCTGTCGCGAGCCGGGCGACGTCACGCCGGCCACCGGCGACCGCGGCGAGGGCGCCCGCCGCGGTCACCCGGTCCTGTCGCAGGTCAGGTCGACGGCCGAGCCGCTGCGCCGGGTCGAGCTGCACCTGCGAGAGGTACTGCGACCAGCCCTGCACCCGCGCGAGGTAGGCGTCCCGGGCCCGCCGCAGGCCGCCGTGCCAGGGCAGCACCGAGACCGCGGCCACCGTCCGCCGCTGTTGTTCGACCTGGGGCGTCCAGCGTGCCGCGTCGCGGCCGAGATTGCCGAGCAGGGAGGCTCGCAACGCCGGCGAGCCCTGTCCGCCGAGCGCCGCCGATTGGTATTCCTGCAGCGAGCGCAGGCTCTCGGCGGAGGCGCCGACGACGACCTCGGTCGTCCGCGCGGCCGTGACGAGCCGGTCGAGCTCGCGGGCCTGGGCCCACCGGTCGCCGCCCCAGGCCAGCGCAGCGATCACGACCAGGGCCGCCAACCACCGGCGCGGCACCCGACGTGGTCGCTCGCGACCGGGTCCGCCCAGCACGTCGTACGTCGTCACGGGGTCAAGGTTGCCATGGCAGTGGCAGGCTCCGGGCGTGGCACTCACGATGACCGGGGTCCCGGACCAGCCGGGGTTGGTCGACCTGCCGTGGACCATCCCCCTCGAACACTGGCCGGCGAGTCGACTCGTCGGGTTGCCCAGAGGCATTTCGCGGCACGTCGTGCGGTTCGTCCGGGTCGACGAGCACATCTACGCGGTGAAAGAGATCGGCAGTTGGTCGGCGCATCGCGAGTACGCCCTGCTGCGGGCGCTGGAGCGTTCGTCGGTGCCATCGGTGCAGGTGGTCGGCCTCGTCGACGGACGGCAGGCCGCCGACGGCACCCCGCTGGAGACCGCGCTCGTCACCCGCCACCTGGAGTTCTCGCTGCCCTACCGGGCGCTGTTCTCGCAGACCCTGCGGCCCGAGACCGCGGTCCGGCTGCTCGACGCGCTGGCGGTCCTGTTGGTCCGATTGCACCTGGCGGGCTTCTACTGGGGTGACTGCTCGCTGTCCAACACGCTGTTCCGGCGCGACGCAGGATCGTTCGCGGCCTATCTGGTCGACGCCGAGACGACCGAGCAGCAGGCCACCCTCTCTGAGGGCCAGCGGGCCTACGACCTGTCGATGGCGCGCACCAACATCATCGGTGAGTTGATGGACCTGCAGGCGGGCCTGCTGCTGGAGGAGACGGTCGACCCGGTGGCGATCGGCGACACGATCAAGGCCCGCTACGAGGGGCTGTGGGCGGCGCTGACCGAACGGGAGGAGTTCAAGGTCGGCGAGCGCTACCGCGTCGACGCCCGGATCCGCCGGCTGAACGATCTCGGCTTCGACGTCGCCGAGCTCGAGGTCGTGACCGGGGTCGACGGCGAGCACGTGCAGATCCAGCCCAAGGTGGTCGACGCCGGGCACCACACCCGCCGGCTGCTGCGGCTGACCGGTCTGGACGTCGAGGAGAACCAGGCCCGCCGGCTGCTCAACGACCTCGACGCCTACCGGGTCGCGACCGACCAGAACGACGAGCCCGAGGAGATCGTCGCCCACGACTGGCTCGTCGAGGTGTTCCGGCCGGTGGCGCAGCGGTTGCCGGCGGAACTGCGCGGCAAGCTCGATGCCGCCGAGGTCTTCCACGAAGTGCTGGTGCACCGGTGGTACCTCTCCGAGGCGGCCGGCCACGACGTCGGCATCGGCAAGGCGGTCGGCAGCTACGTCGACAGCGTGCTGCGCTACCGGCCGGACGAGAAGGCGCTGGTCGCCCCGCTGGAGCCCTAAGGTGCCTGGCATGGAACTCGGCTTCGGTGTCGCCACATCCGCCTACCAGGTCGAAGGGGCCGTCGATGTTGATGGTCGCGGGCCATCGGTCTGGGATGTGTTCTGCGCCGAACCGGGGCGGATCGTCGACGGCTCGGACGGCCGGGTCGCGTGCGACTCCTACCATCGGCTGGACGAGGATCTGGCGCTGTTGCAGGGCTTGGGCGTCTCGGCCTACCGCTTCTCGATCGCGTGGCCCCGGGTGCAGCCGACGGGCAGCGGGCCGGTCAACCCGCGCGGCCTGGACTACTACGAACGGCTCGTCGATGCGCTGCTCGCCGCCGGCGTTCGGCCGTTCCCGACGCTGTTCCACTGGGATCTGCCGCAAGCCCTCCAGGACGCCGGCGGCTGGCCGGCGCGGGACACCGCACTGCGCTTCGCGGACTACGCCGGGGTGGTGCACGAGCGGCTCGGTGACCGCGTGCAGGGCTGGGCGACGTTGAACGAGCCCTGGTGCACAGCCTTTCTCGGCTACGCCTCCGGGATGTTCGCCCCGGGCCGGCGCGAGCCGGCGGCCGCCTTCGCCACCGCCCATCACCAGCTGCTCGGCCACGCCCTCGCCGCTCAGGCCCTGCACGCGGTCGACCCGCGGGCCGAGGTCGGGATCGTGCTCAACCTCGCACCGGTCCGGCCGGAGCCCGCCGCCGATCCGGCCGCGGTTGAGGTGGTCGAAGCGATCCAGAACGGGCTGTGGCTCGACGCGCTCGCCGACGGGACCTACCCGGCGGTGCTCGGGGACGCGCTCGCGCCCGCGGTGCGCGACGGCGACCTCGAGCTGGTGCGCGGCTCGGCGGACTGGGTCGGCGTCAACTACTACGTGCCCATCCGGGTCGGCCCGCCGGCCGGCGCCGTCGCGGCGGTCGGGCAGGACGTCGACGCCTACCCGGGCGCGCCGCCGTTCTCGTTCTGGCCGCGGCCGCCGCTGACCTCGATGGGCTGGGAGACCGACGCAACCGGCCTCGAGGAGCTGCTGCTCGAGGTGGCCCGCCGACTGCCCGGCGTCCCGTTGCGGGTGACCGAGAACGGCGCGTCGTTCCCCGACGACGTGCTCGCTGCCGACGGTTCGGTGGTCGATGACGACCGGATCGCTTATCTGGAGGGGCATCTGGCCGCTCTGGACCGGACCATCGCTGCTGGTGTGCCGGTGCTCGACTACTTCGCCTGGTCGCTGATGGACAACTTCGAGTGGGCCCAGGGTTACACCCAGACCTTCGGCCTGGTGACCGTCGAACCCGGCACCTTGCGCCGCACCCCGAAGGCGTCCTACGGCTGGTACGCCGAGCAGGTGGCCCGGCGTACCAGGCGTAACGTCAGCCCTTGAGGCCACCGGCGAGCAGGCCGCGCACGAAGTAGCGCTGCAGCGACAGGAACACCGCGACCGGCACGGCGATCGAGATGAAGGCGCCGGCGGTCAGCCGCTGGAAGTCCTCACCGCGGGTGCCCGCGAGCTCGGCCAGCCGGACGGTGAGTGGAGCAACATCCGGACCGGCGAAGATGAGCGCGACGAGCAGGTCGTTCCAGACCCAGAGGAACTGGAAGATCGTGAACGACGCGAGCGCCGGCACGATGAGCGGCAGCACGATCTGCCGGAAGATCCGGGCGTGGCTGGCGCCGTCGACCTTGGCCGCCTCCATCAGCTCGCGGGGCAGCTCGCTGACGAAGTTGTGCAGCAGAAAGATGCCGATCGGCAGCGAGAAGCAGATGTGGGCGAACCAGACCGTGGCGTACTTCTGCGCCCCGACCAGGGAGGGGGCCGGAACGATCTGGGTGTGGCCGATGCTGAAGCCCTCGTTGAACAGCCGCAGCAGGGGCACCAGCGCCATCTGCAGCGGCACGATCTGCAGCGCGAAGATGCTGATGAACACCCAGTCCTTCCCGCGGAAGGGGATCCAGGCGATGGCGTACGCCGCGAAGGCTGCCAGGGCGACCGCGAACAGCACCACCGGGACGGTGATGATGATCGAGTTCAGGAAGTAGCCGGACAGCTGTCCGGAGCCCTGGGTCTTGCTGAACAGCACCTCCTGGTAATTGTCGAAGGTCAGCCTCGGGTGGGTGAAGAAGTTCCACCAGCCCGACGTCCGGATGTCGTTGGCCGGCCGGAGTGAGGAGATGAACAGGCCCAGCGTCGGTACGGTCCACAGCATCGCGATGACGATCGCGGTCACCGACGCCGTGCGGGAGGTGAGTCGCTCCTTGACCCGCTTGGGCATCCGGACGGTGGCGGGGGCGGCGATGATGCCCGGAGGCGTCGTCGTGGTCGCGGCGGTCATCGGATCTCCCTCTGGCTGCGCAGCACGCGGACTTGATAGATGACGACCGGCAGGACCAGCACGAACAGCAGCACGGCCAGCGCCGAGCCCTTGCCGCCGTCGCCGAAGACGAAGGCCTGGTCGTAGAGGGCGTTGGCGACCACGCTGGTGTCGAAGTTGCCGCCGGTCACCGTGCGGACGATGTCGAAGACCTTCAGGGTGGCGATGGTGATCGTCGTGACGACGACGATCACGGCCGGCCGGATGCTCGGCAGGGTGACGTTGCGAAACATCTGCCGGGCATTGACGCCGTCGAGCCGGGCCGCCTCGACGATGTCGGTGGAGATCGCCTTGATCGCGGCGGACAGGATCACCATCGCGAAGCCGGCCTGAATCCAGACCATGATGACGATCAGGAACAACGTGTTCCACGGCGGATTGGTCAGGAATCGCTGGGGGCTGCCGCCCAGGCCGACCAGGATCGCGTTGAGCAAGCCGATCTGGTTGCCGGTGCCCTGGTAGTCGTAGACCAGCTTCCAGATGATGCTGGCGCCGACGAAGGAGATGGCCATCGGCATGAAGACCAGGGCCTTGGCCAGGCTCTCGACCCGCGCCTTGTCGATCACGATGGCGTAGAGCAGACCAACCGAGGTGGACACCAAAGGCACCAGGACCACCCAGAGCAGCGTGTTGAGCAAGATGCGCCGGCTCCCGGAGTCGGTGAACATCCATTGGTAGTTGTCCAGGCCGATGAAGCTGCCGCCGTCGGGTCCCTTGAACGAAAAGACGGTCGTCCGGATCGCCGGGATGACGAGCCCGATGGTCAGCAGGAGCAGCGCGGGCGCGAGGAAGGCGACGAGCTGCACCTTTTCTCGGCCCCGCTTGGGAGCGCGGTCCACCACGAGCAGGATCACGCCGACGACCGCGATGAACGCGACGATGGCATAGACCAGCATCAGGAACTTCGGTTGGTTCTCCACGCCTGGCTCGCCATCTGTGCGGAAGGGATCGGGAGGGTCAGGTGAGCGGTGCAACTGCCATGACCCATCCGGTGCGGGGTGTGCCCGCCGCACCGGATGGGGTCAGGTGGGTGGTTCAGGTCAGGACTTCGGCCAGGACTTCTCGATCTCGTCGAGAACCGTCTTGGTGTCCTTGCCGCTGAGCCACTGGGTCATGCCCTTCCAGAACGAACCCGAGCCGACCGCGGCCGGCATCTGGTCCGAGCCGTCGAACCGGAAGATCGCCTTGGGGTCCTGCAGGATCTTGAACGACTCCTGCTCGACCGGGGTCTGCAGCAGCGTTGGATCGAGCTTCTTGTTGGCCGACAGCCAGCCGCCGGGCTTCACCCGGGTGTTGGCGTAGGTGTCGGTCGACAGGAACGTCTGGACGGCCTGCACCTCGGGCTTGTCGCTGAAGGCGCCGACGAACTCGCCGCCGCCGAGCACCGGCTTGCCCTTGCTCGGGTCGATCGGCGGGAAGTAGAAGGCGAAGACGTCACCGTCGGGCGCGACCTTGGTGCCCTTGGGCCACTGGTTGGAGTAGAACGACGCCTGCCGGTGCAGGCTGCACTTGCCTTTCAGGATCGGCAGACCGCCGTTCTGGAACGACGTCGTGGTGATCGTCTTGTAGTCACCGAAGCCGCCGTTCATGTACTTGTTGTTCTTCAGGATCCCGGCCACCTTGTCAGCGGCCACCACGACCTGCGGGTCGTTGAAGGGGATCTTGTGGTTGACCCACTGGTCATAGACGTCCGGCCCGGCTGTGCGGAGCATCATGTCCTCCAGCCAGTCCGTGGCGGTCCAGCCGGTGGCCGCCCCGGACTCGACCCCTGCGCACCACGGCTTCTGGCCGGTCGCTGCGATCTTGTCGGAGAGCTTGAGCATCTCGTCGAAGGTGGCCGGAATGGTGTAGCCCTTGGCCTTGAACTGCTTGGGGGAGTACCACACGAAGGACTTGACGTTGGCGCTCATCGGGGCGCCGTAGAACTTGCCGTCGGAGGAGCCGTAGCCCTTCCACGCCGGGCTCCAGTTGGCGTCGACGTTGGCCTCGTCGCTCTTCGGGGCGACCTTCAGCTTGCCCGACTTGGCGAACCGCTGGAGCAGACCGGGCTGCGGGAAGAAGGCGATGTCCGGGGCGTTGCCGCCGGCCACCTTGACGTTGAGCTGGGCCTCGAACTCACTCGAGCCCTGATAGTCGATCTTGATGCCGGTGCAGTCCTCGAAGGGCTTGAACGAAGCGACGTAGTTGTCGGCCTCGGTGTCCAGGATCGAGGTGTAAATGCTGACGTGGGTGCCGCCGTGGCCCTGGAAGTCCTTGAACGGCGCGCATTCGGGCTTGCTGGCGTTGGGGTTGGCCTTGCCCTTCGCTGCAGTGCCGCCGGTGCCACCGCCGGTGCCGCAGGCGGACGCGGTGAGGGCCAGGGCGAGAATGCCGGCGGCTGCGAGGCCGGAGCGGTGCGGGCGTGCTGTCATACGGTGTCCTCCCGGACTCAGGTGTGGACGCCGTACGGCCTCCAGGCGGGACCTATGCAAGCGCTTGCGGTCAGGACGCGCAACCCTGTTGCCTCGGTCACAACGCAACGTTTGGGTAACGAAGGGGCGGTGCGGCTCAAGGCCGGGGCGGCGCGGTCGAGGTGCGCCGGACCAGGCGCACCGGCATGAGCGCGTGTTCGTGCCGGTGGACGTCGTCGCCGGCGACGGCCATCAGCACCATCCGTGCGGCGAGGGCGCCCTGCGCGTCGACCAACTGCTCGACGGTGGTCAGACCGGCCATGCCGGCCAGTTCGTGACCGTCGACGCCAACCACCGAGACGTCCTGGGGTACCCGCAGGCCGCGCGCGCGATTGGCGGCCAGCGCTCCGAAGGCCATCTCGTCGGAGTCGGCGAAGACGCCGGTCGGCGGGTCGGCGAGATCGAGCAACTGGACCATCGCGGCGCGGCCGCCGTCGGCCGTGAACAGCCCCGGTACGTCGTACGCCGGGACAGGCGTGAGGCCGGCGGCACGCAGCGCCGACATCCAGCCGGCCCGCCGGTCCGAGGGGGCGCTGAAGTGCAGGGGTTCGGTGGGATCGCCACCCAGGTGGGCGATCTTGCGGTGGCCGAGGTCGAGCAGGTGCTGGGTCGCCGTGCGGCCGACGGCGACGTCGTCGATGCGCACGCTCATCGCGCCGGCGACTGCGGCGCCGAGAAACAGGGTGGGCATCTCAAGGGCGCGGAGCCCGTCGAGCTCGCGCCCGGTGAGGGG
>JBKJOO010000112.1:0-7749 GCA_046595615.1 Mycobacteriales bacterium
GGTCTGCACGAACGCCTCGTCCGGGTGGTCGCACAGCCCGGCGTAGCCGACGACCAGCCCGGCCTCCAGCGCGACCAGGTAGTGCCGCGTCTGCACCTGCCCCAGCTCGGACCAGAAGTGGTAGGCCGTCCAGGGATCGGCACCGAACAGCGACCGCTCGATCGCCAGCACCTCGGCCAGGTGCCACCAGCGCAGCCGGGTCAGCTCGGTGCTCACCCCGGCATCGGCTCGGTGCTGGTCCGGCCGTGCCACCGAGCCGATGCCGGGACCGCCGGTTCCCGGGCGTCCGGCCGGCGCAGGTAGAGCGGGACCAGCGGCCCCGGCGCGGTCGCCAGCGGCGCCCTGGCGATCAATGCCGGCACCGAGGGCCAGCGGGGCACGTCCAGCACCCCGTTGAAGGCGTACCGGTGCGCGCCGTCACCGACGACGCTGCGGCCCGTGGCGGCGGTCCGGGCCACCGCCGGGGTGTCGACGTGCGGCCCGTCAACCCGGGCGCCTGCCCCGTCGTACGCCGCCCAGTAGACCTCGCTGCGACGGGCGTCGGTGACTGCGAGGGTCGGCCGGCCAGGCAGCGCGAGACCGTCCAGCGAGCAGACGCCGTGCACCGCGATGCCGAGCGCGTCGCCGAAGGACGCGGCGGTGACGATCCCCACCCGCAGGCCGGTGAACGGCCCGGGACCCAGCCCCACGACGACAGCGCCGAGCTCGCGCGGGGCACATCCAGCCGCGGTCAGGACGCCGCGGATGCCGACCGCCAGCACCTCGCCGTGTCGCCGCCCGTCGACGACGACCCGCTCACCGAGCACGCCGAGATCGGTGTCGACCAGCGCGACCGAGACCGCCGGCGTGGAGGTGTCGAGACCCAGGACGAGCACGGCTACTTCGGGGTCGCCTCGGTGGTGCTGTAGACGACGAACGACCAGCGCGAGGCACCGGTGGCGGTGAAGGTGCCGGTGTAGGTCGTCGGCTTCGCCGCGAAGGTGGGGTCCTCGGTGATCAGCTCACCAGGGGTGTCCCCGTTGTTGCACTCGAAGGACTGGAACGCCGCCGTCTTCGGCACGAAGTCCAAGGTGGCCGTGCCGTTGCCCGAGCAGATCATGTCGGTGGCCAGCCGGGCACCGGCCGGGAACGTGACGGTGAAGGTTGCCTTGCGCTTTGCCGGATCCTTGTCGTTGCCGTCGCGGGCCAGTGAGTTGGGCACCGGCGGTACCCGGACGACCGGGATCTTGGCCGGATCGGAGGGAAAGATCCCCGGCGGGAGCGTCTTGCTGTCGATGCAGCTGGCCGGCACGGACGTCGCGCCCGCGACCTGACAGGGGTCCGGGGGCGGCTGCGTCGCGCCGAGCGGTGGCTCGGCGCTGGAGCCGGAGCCCGAGCACGCTGTCAGCAGCGTCGCCGAGAGCACTGCAAGCAGCCGACCCCTCACGCGGAGTCCTCGCGATGGGCGGCGACGAGCTCGCGCTTGAGCACCTTGCCGGACGGGCCGAGGGGGAAGGCATCGGTGAAGAACACCCGCCGAGGATACTTGTACGCCGCCAGCTGCCCCTTGGCCCACGCGATCAGGTCGGCTTCGGTGAGCTCGCCGTCGGCAATCACGACGGCGCAGACCTCCTCGCCCAGACTCGGGTGCGGCAACCCGATCACGGCCACCTGCGCGACCGCGGGGTGTCGCAGCAGGACCTCCTCGACATCGCGCGGGTACACGTTGTAGCCGCCCCGCAACACCATGTCCTTCTTGCGGTCGACGATCGTGACGTAACCCTCGGCGTCCTTGGTGCCGAGGTCGCCGGTGCGGAACCACCCGTCGACGATGGCGGCGGCGGTCGCCTCCGGCTTGTTGAGATACCCCTTGAAGACGTTGTGCCCGCGCACGATGATCTCGCCGAGCTCCCCAGTCGGCAGCAGCTCGATCCGCTCCTCCAACTCGGCCTTGGCGATCTCGACCTCGACCCCCCAGATAGCCTTGCCGACGGTGCCGGGCCGCGGCTCGAAGGACTTCTGGTTGAACGTCGCGACCGGCGAGGTCTCGGTCAGCCCGTAGCCCTCGAGCACCGCGCAGACGAAGACCTCACCGAACTTCTCGAGGACCGCCACCGGCAAGGCAGCGCCACCGGACAGGGCGTACTTCAAGGCCGGCCGACGCTCGGAGGTCTTGGCCGCCTCCAGCAGCGCGATGGCCATCGTCGGAACGCCCATGAAGATGGTGCAGTGCTCGTCGACGAGTAGGTCGAGCGCCGCCCGCCCGTCGAAGCGCGGCAGCATGACCACCGACGCCCCCACCCGGAAGGAGGTGTTCATGCAGACGGTCTGGCCGAAGGTGTGGAACAGCGGCAGGCAGCCGAGCACGACGTCGTCCGCGTGGATCTCGAACGAGTCCGTCGCGGAGACATCGACGTTCATCAGCACGTTGAGGTGGGTGATCTCCGCGCCCTTGGGCTTGCCAGTCGTACCGCTCGTGTAGAGCACCACGGCGGTGTCCTCGGCCTCGCGCGGCACGATCGAGGTGATTGGCTGGACCGTCGTGGCGAGCACGTCGAGTCGCTCGACGGATGCATCGCCGTCGTCCATGACGGCCAGCACCGGCACACCGGCGAGCTCCGCCCCCTTCGCGCCCTCGCCGAGCAGCGGCGCCGCGCAGATCAGTACCTTGGCTCCGGAGTCGGACAGGACGTACTCGATCTCCTCCGCCTTGAGCAGCGCGTGCACCGGCACGCACACGCCGCCGAGCGCGAGCACGGCGAAATACGCCCGCGGGAAGTGCTCGGTATTGGGGAGCAGCAGCGCCACCTTGTCGCCCGCGCCGATGCCCTTGGCCCGAAGCACCGTCGCGTAGCGCCTGGCCTCGTCCCACAACTCGGCGTAGGTGATCCGAGCCGGTCCGTTGACGACGGCCGTGCGGTCGGCGTGCCGGACCGCGGATTCGGCCAGGATGCTCGCGATGGTCAGGGACATGGGGCAGCGTCTCCGGGGGCTCGACGGGATGGTGACGGGAGTCTGCCGTGCCCACCACCTGCAGACCAGCGTTTCCCGACGCCCCGGACCGTCGCGGTGCGACTGTCGTCGTCGTGCCGCTCCAGCCGCACCTCCAGGCGAGACTCGGCCAGCTGCTCGACCAGGCCCTCACCCCATTCGACGACGGTGACGCTGCCCGGCAGGTCCGCGTCGAGGTCGAGATCGTCGAGCTCCCACCGCGGGCCACCCTGCAGCCGGTAGGCGTCGACGTGCACGAGCGGCAGCGGCCCCCGGTGCACCCGCGCGAGCACGAACGTCGGGCTCGTCACCCGACCGTGTACGCCGAGTCCGACGCCGATGCCCTGCGTCAGGGCGGTCTTGCCGGCGCCGAGCGGGCCGGAGAGCACGACCAGGTCGCCGGCGCGCAACGCAGCGGCCAGGCGCTGCCCGAACGCCCGGGTGTCCTCGACCGTCGCCAGTTGCCAGCGGCCGTTCATGCGACCAGCCGGACGGCCAGGGCGAGGTCCTCGCGCAGGAGCCGCATCGACTCGCCCGCCTCGCCACCGCGCAGCGCCGCGCTCGGGTGGTAGGTCGGCAGCACCCGGCGGCCACCGACGTCCTGCACCTGACCACGCACCGCAGCGAGGGTGACCGGGCCCGGGCCCAGCCACCAGCGGGCTGCCGACAGGCCCAGGGCCAGCACCAGCGATGGGTCCAGCAGGGCCACCTGGGCCTCGGTCCAGGGGCGGCAGTTGGCCGTCTCGGCCCGGGTCGGCACCCGGTTGCCCGGTGGCCGGCACTTCAGCGTGTTCAGCACCGACACGTCGTCGCGGGGCAGCCCGGCCTCGGCGAGCAGCCGGTCCAGCAGCTGCCCGCTGCGTCCGACGAACGGCTGCCCACTGGCGTCCTCCTGGGCGCCCGGGGCCTCACCGACGACGAGCAGGCGCGCGCCCGGCGACGTCGTACCGACCACGACGGTCGTGCGGATGGCCACCAGCGATGGGCAGCGGGTGCAGCCGCGGATCTCACCTGACAGGGCCTCCCAGCTCATGCGCTGCGGGCGGCCGCTCGCGAGGCGCGTCCCAGCAGGGCGCGCAGGTGCAGGGTCACCAGCGGGCCGCATTCGAGCTGCACCATGTGCCCGGCGCCCTCGACGACGACGAGCTGCGCGTCCGGGACCGCCTCAGCCATCACCCTGCTGTGGTCGACGGGGGTCATCAGGTCCTTGCTGCCGACCAGCACCAGCGTCTCGACCCGCCGGAGCACCGCAAGGGCGTCGAGTTTGTCGTGGTCGCGGAACGTGTCGTAGAACGCGGCGATTACCTCGACCGGGCAGCGGGCCGTCATCTGCTCGACGAACGCCACCAGCGAGGGGCTGACGTCGGAGCTGCCGAACGCGCCCCGGCGGGTGGCCAAAAAAGCCAGGTCGGTGCCGAGCCGGCGGGTCTTCTCGAACGCCCGCGGCCGGGACGCCATCTTCCTGGTCAGCCACGGCAGCACCGCGCCGGTGATGGGCGCGGCCACCGCCGGCAGGCCGAAGGTCAGCCCGGCCAACCGGCCGGTCGAGGTCGACATCAGCGCGACACCGACGATCCGGCTGCCGAACAGCTCCGGCTGCTGGTCGGCCAGCGCCATCACCGTCATGCCGCCCATCGAGTGCCCGACCAGCACCACCGGCCCGGTCGGCGCGCAGGCTTGCAGCACGTCGGAAAGGTCGCGGCCGAGCTGGTCCACGGTCGAGTTGGCCGTGCTGCTGCGGCCGCTCCTGCCGTGCGAACGCTGGTCGTAGAGCACCACCCGGCCGGGATTGTCGGCCGCGAGCGCCTGCCGCTGGTAGTGCCAGACGGCCAGCTCCTGGGTGTAGCCGTGGATCAGGATCACCGTCAGGGGCACGGGGGTGGTGACCGGCGGGCCGAGCTCCTCGACATGCAAGGGCACGCCGTCGTCGGCAACCACCCGCCGGACCCGGTCCGCCGGCAGGTCGAAGAACGGCTCGTCGACATCGGGGTCGGGCTTGAGCCGGGCCCGGCCGACGGCGAAGCGCTCCGCTGTCACGCCGGCCGCCGCGCCCACGGCGAGCGCGCCCACCACCCCGCCGACCAGTCCGCGCCTCACCGGTGACCTCCTGTGTACGCCCGCGGGACCCGCGCCCCGATCCGCGTCACGATCTCGTAGTCGATCGTGCCCAGCACCTCGGCCCACTCCTGCGCGGTCGGCTCGCCGTCGTCACCGGGCCCGAACAGCAGCACCTCGTCACCCTCCTCGACCGCGTCGTCCCCGACGTCCAGGACGAACTGGTCCATGCAGACTGTCCCCGCGATCCGCCGGCGGACGCCCCGCAGCAGCACCTCGAGCACGTTGGTGCCCGCGCGGGGCACCCCGTCGGCGTAGCCCAGCGGCACGAGGGCCAGGCGCGACGCGGCGGCGGTGACATACCGGTGCTGGTAGCTCACGCCAGTGCCGGCTGGAACCCGCTTGACGAGCGCCACCGTCGAGCGCAGCGACATCGCCGGGCGCAGGCCGAACTCGGCCGGCCCGCCGAGCTGCGGCACCGGCGACAGCCCGTAGACCGCGAGCCCCGGACGCACCAGGTCATAGTGCGTCGCCGGCGCGGTGAGCGTCGCCGCCGAATTGGCCAGATGCCGTACGTCGGGGCGCAGGCCCGCGCGTGCGGCGACCTCGAGCGCCTCGGCGAAGACCCCTGCCTGGTCGAGGTTGACCGGGTGGTCAGGCCCACCGTCGGCGTTCGCGAAGTGGCTCCAGACCCCGGCCACCCGGACGGCGCCGTCGACCTCGGCCTTGGCCGCGGCGTCGCACAGCGCCGGCCAGTCCGCCGGGGTGGCGCCGGCCCGCGCCAGGCCGGTGTCGATCTTGAGATGCAGCCGCGCGGTCACCCCGGCGCCCTTGGCCGCCTGCCGGGCCCGGGCGAGCCCTCCCGTGCTGGAGATCCCCAGATCGACCTGCGCGGCCACCGCCGGCGCCAGGTCCTCGTCCGGCGTGGTGAGCCAGGCGAGCACGGGCTGGTCGAGCCCGGCCTGCCGCAGCGCGAGGGCTTCTTCGAGGAAGGCCACCCCGAGCCAGGCAGCCCCACCCTCGACGGCGGCGCGGGCACTGGCGACCAGCCCATGGCCGTAGCCGTCGGCTTTGACGACCGCCATCACCTGCGCGGCGCCGGCCAACTCGCGCAGCACGACGACGTTGTCCCGGATCGCGTCGAGGTCGACCAGGGCCTCGGTCCTGCTGTTCACCGCGTCCTCATGGTGGCAGGTTCGCAGCTTCGTGCTTCGCGGACTGCGTCCGGCCATGCTTGGAGCAGCAGTGATGCGCTGGTGGTCGCGCCCCGCGCCGACAGCGCACCGGCCCTGCCGTGCAGGAAGGCGCCGACACTGCCGGCGTCGAGCGGCCCGAGGCCCTGCGCGAGCAGCGCCCCGACGCCGCCGCTGAGCACGTCGCCGGACCCGGCGGTGGCGAGCAGGGGGCTCCCGGTGTCGTTCACCCGGGCTGGGCCGTGCGGCCCGACGACGATGGTCGCGTCGCCCTTGAGCAGCACGTGCACGCCGAGCTCGGCGGCCAGCCGCCGGGCCGCGCCGATCCGGTCGCTGCCCACCTCGTCGCCGAAGCGCGCGAACTCGCGGTCGTGCGGCGTCAGCAGGGTCGGTGCGGTGCGCTCCCTGAGCCACCCGGGGTGCTGCGCGCAGACGGTCAGCGCGTCGGCATCGACGAGCACCGGGACGTCCTGGTCGAGCACGGCCTGCACCGCGGCGGCGGCGGTCGGGTCGGTGCCGAGCCCTGGCCCGACGACCCAGGCCTGCACCCGGCCCGCGTCGACGACGCGCGCGCCACGTGCCTCGGTGACAACCGTCTCGGCCCAGCGCGTCCGTACCTGCTGGGCCGCATCCGGCGCCCCGGCGAAGCGCACCATCCCGGCGCCCGCCCGGACCGCCGCGCCGACCGCGAGCACGGCCGCGCCGGGGTAGCGCTGCGAGCCCGCGACGACACCGAGCACCCCCCGCGAGTACTTGTCGGCTGCGCCGCCGGCCAGCGGCAGCAGCCGGGCGACATCGGCTGCCTGGAGCAGCTCGACCGGGGCGGTCGGCAGGGCCAGCCCGAGCTCGACCAGGTGCACCAACCCGGCGTGGCCCCGACCGGCGCCGACGACCAGGCCGGGCTTGAGGGTGCCGAAGGTGACGGTGAGCCCGGCCCGGACCGCCGCGCCCGCGACCGCGCCGGTGTCGGCGTCGACGCCGCTCGGCAGATCGACCGCCACCACGTGCGGGCCCGCAACAGCGAGCTCCGCCGCCGCCGGCCGCAGCGGACCGCGTCCGCCGATCCCGACCAGCCCGTCGAGCACCAGATCCGCGCCGTCCAGGGCCTGCGCGCCGTCGACCCGGCCGCCGGCCCGGCGCAGCGCCGCGAGGGCGCCCGGCACCACCTCGCCGGTCAGCACGGCCGTCACCTGGGCGCCGCGGCCAGCCAGCATCGCGCCGGCCCACAGCGCATCCGCCCCGTTGTTGCCCGCCCCGACCAGCAGGACGACCCGCGCGCCGTACGTCGTGCCGAGCCGTCCCGCGCAGGCCACCGCGAGCCCGGTCGCGGCGCGCTGCATCAGCGCCCCGGCCGGTAAGGCCCGAAGCAGTGCCGCTTCGGCGTCCCGCACCTGCGCCACCGCATGCGCGCGCCTCACGACTCGGCCACCACGACCGCCGTCGCGATCCCCCCGTCGTGCGACAGCGACAGGTGCCAGCAGGCGATCCCCTGCGCGGCGGCCTCGGCAGCCACCCCACCGTGCACGACGAT
>JBKJOO010000131.1:0-14478 GCA_046595615.1 Mycobacteriales bacterium
CGGGGTCCTCCAGGGTCATCGGGTACCGCGGCACAGGCTACGGCAGGAGATCGAGCGCGGCGGGGAACAGCGCCGCACTGGCCCGCTGCTGGGCCGCGACCTCGGCCGGCTCGAAGGCCTCGGTCCAGGACCGGCCGGGCAGTTCGTCCCAGACGAACAGGATCGAGGCGGCCCGCACCCCGAAAGCGGCGGCCGCCGAGAAGACCGCCGAGGTCTCCATGTCCACGCCGAGGTGACCGCCCCCGGCCCACTGCTCGATCAGCCCCGGTGGCTGCGCCAGCAGGGCGTCGGTGCTCACCGTCGGGCCGACGTGGACTCCTGCGTCAAACAAACCGGCAGCTTTGGTGACCAGCTCGGGATCGGGCCTCGAGACGCCCTCCCCGCCGTAGTAGCGGGACGCGCCCTCACCGATGGTTGCCGCGGACGACAGCACGATGTCACCGGTGCGGACGTGCGGCTGCAGCCCACCGCAGGAGCCGATCTGGACGGCCACCGGCGTGCCGCAGAGCCCGAGCACGTGCACCGGCTCGACTGCCCGAGCCGCGCCGTACGCCGTGCAGTAGGCGACCGGTACGCCCTTCCAGCGGCCCCACCACAGGTCGGGCATCCCGGTCTCGCGGACCTCGGTCAACAGTGGAAGCCTTGCCGACAGGGCTTTCTCGCGCCACCAGGTGCCCTCCAGCACCAACAGTTGTGGCACCTCGTCATCGGTGAGGCCCAGCAGTTGCAGCCACTCAGCGCGTTGCACGCCAGCCCCCCAGCAGGGCGACGGCCAGGACGGCGTACCAGAGGTCGACGACGGTCAGCCCGGTGCGCTGCCACAGGCCCGGGTGCGGTCCGACGACCGAGATCGTGAGGGCCACCCCACTGAGCGCCCCTACGGCGTACGACGCGACCCGGCCCGGCCCGGAAAGGACGCGGGCCGCGAGCAGGGGTGAGGCGGCGGTCGCGACGTAGCCGGCGAAGGCGCTCGCCGCATGCAGCGCGCCGTGGCTGTCGACCGGGAAGGCAGCCACCCCGAGGGTCGACACGCCGGCGACCCCGACGCTGAGCAGCAACCGGGGTCGGCGCAGGACGCGGGACAGGACGACTGCGAAGACCGGCAGCAGCACCCCGAAGGCGACGAAACCCGCGGTCATCAGGGGGCGTTGGGCCGCGTCGGTGCGGGCCAGGTCGCTGATGTGGTCGCGGACGGGGGAGTAGCCGGGCGTGCGGCTGCCGGCGAGCAGCCAGGCGCCGACGAACGAGGCCGGGGCGAGCAGGCCGCAGGACGCTGCGAGCCGCCTCACGGTGCGCCCAGCAGGGCGGCGACGGCCGGCCGGTCGATCTTGCCGTGCCGGTTGCGCGGCAACTCGGCGAGCACGCGGATGCGGCGGGGCACGGCGTGGGCGCCGAGTGCGTCGTGCACGGCCTGCTGGAGGGCGGGCCGGTCCAGGGCGGTGCCCGGGAGCAGCACCACGGCGGCGGCAACCTTGACCCCGGCGACCGGGGAGGGCAGCCCGACGACGGCCGCGTCGGCGAGCCGGCCGGTCGACAGCAGGGCCCGCTCGACCTCGGCCGGGTAGACGTTGACGCCGCCCCGGATGAGCAGGTCGACCGCCCGGCCGCTGATCGTGACGAACCCGTCGGCATCGATCCGGGCGAGGTCGCCGGTGCGCAGCCACCCGTCCGGAGTGAGGGGGGCCGGCTCGGCGCCCCAGTAGCCGGGTGTGACGGCCGGGCCGCGGACCTCGAGCTCGCCTGCCGGCCCGACCAGCCGCAGGTCGCAGGTCGGCACCGCCCGGCCGACCGTGCCGGGCCGGTCGTCGCCGTCGGCCAGCCAGGTCACCGGTGCGCAGGTCTCGGACAGGGCGTAGACGTCGTGCAGCTCCAGGCCGGGCATCCGTGCGCGGACCCGGTCCAGGGTGCCGGGCGGCGCGGGGGCGCCGCCGAAGACCGCGAGCCGCATCCCGGGCAGCGTCTCCCGGCGGAATGCCTCGACCCGCAGCAGCAGCTCCCAGATGCTCGGCACCACATCGAGCCAGGTGACGTCGTGCGCCTGCGCCACGGCGACCAGCTCGGGCGCGGAGAAGCTCGCCATCGTCACCGCCGAGCCACCGCTGAGCATCGCCGGGGCGAGCTGGGTGACGTGCCCGGAGACCCAGGCGAACGGCAGGTGGATCGCCGTGCGGTCGGCGGCAGTCAGACCAAGCGCCCCGGTGTAGAACACGGCGGCGTGGCAGGTCATCCGGCCGGTGACCCGAACCGCCTTCGGCCGGCCGGTCGTGCCGGAGGTGGCGATCAGGCAGTAGGTCACATCCTCGTCCGGCAGTGCAAGACCGTGCCGCCAGGGCATCTCATCAACCAGCAGCAGCTCGGCCCCGGCGACCTCGACAGGTCCCGCAGCGGCGCGGGCATCGGCGAGCAGCTCGGGTTGGGCAAGCACCAGCCGGGGACCGGTCAGGGCGATGAGCTCGGCCAGCCGGGCGACCGGCGCCCCGGCCGGCAGCCCGACGTGCACCAGCCCGGCCCGCGCACAGGCCCAGATCGCGACCGCCGCCGCCAACCCGTTGCGCAGCAGGACCGCGACCCGGTCGCCGGGCTGCAGGCCGCGGGCCAGCAGCCGGGCGGCAGCGCCCTCGACGAGCCGCGCGAAGCCGTCGTACGTCACCTCCGTCACCAGCGCCGGATCGACGAGCAGGACGTCGCTGCCGCTGGTGGCGAGCCGGTCCTCGAGCACCTGGACGATCGAGCGGGGGCGGTCGGCATAACACCGCACCGGCACGCCGCGGACCAGCTCCTCGACGAGTCTCACAACCGGGTGACCACGTGCTTGAGCCGGGTGTAGTCGCGCAGGCTGTAGGCCGACAGATCGCTGCCGAATCCGCTGCTGGCGTAGCCCCCGTGCGGCATCTCGGTCGCCAGCACCGAGTGGCAGTTGACCCACACCGCGCCGAAGTCCAGCGCCCGCGCGGCTCGCTGCGCCCGCCCCGCATCGGTCGTCCAGACACTCGCCGCGAGCCCGTACGCCGTACCGTTCGCGACCTCGAGGGCCTCGGCCTCGTCGGCGACCCGCTGGACCGTCACGACCGGCCCGAAGATCTCCTCGGTGGCGAGCTCGTCGCCGCTTCGCACCCCCGCGACGACGGTCGGCGGGTAGTAAAAGCCGCCGGTGGCCAGCGGGCTGCCGCCGGCGACGAGCTCGGTGTGGGCGCCCCGGCGGTCGACCATCCCGGCGACCCGCGCCAGCTGGTCGGGGTTGTTGAGCGCGCCGTAGTAACCGTCCGGGCCGACCTGCATGGCGGTCGCCCCGGCGGCGAGGCGGGCCACGAGCTCGTCGTGCACGGCGGGGCCGGCGAGCACGCGGGTCGCCGCGGTGCAGGACTGTCCGGCGTTGTAGTAGCCGATGTCCAGCAGACCCTGCACGGTCAGCGCCAGGTCGCAGTCGTCGTAGACGAGCACCGGCGCCTTGCCGCCGAGCTCCAGATGCAACCGCTTGACGGTGGCCGCGGCGGTCGCCATCACCGCTCGACCGGCCCGGACGCTGCCGGTCAGCGCGACCATCGCGGGCACCGGGTGGGCCACCATCGCCGCGCCGGTGTCCCGCCCGCCGCAGACCACGTTGAGCACCCCCGGCGGCAGCAGTTCGGCGGCCAGCTCGGCGAGCATCAGGGGGGTGACCGGCGTCGTCTCGGCACTTTTGAGGACCACGGTGTTGCCCGCGGCGACGGCCGGCGCCCACTTCCAGGTGGCCATCATCAGCGGGTAGTTCCACGGCGTGATCTGCGCGACCACGCCGAGCGGCTCGCGCCGCAGCACGCTGGTGTGCCCGGCGGCGTACTCCCCGGCGGCGAGCCCCTCCGGCACCCGGCTCGCGCCTGCGCTGAACCGGATCACGTCGCAGACGTGCGGGATCTCCGCCCGCATCGCCGCCCGCGGCTTGCCGGTGTTGCGGCATTCCGCCTCGACGAAGTCCTCGGCCCGCTCCTCGATCCGGTCGGCCAGCCGGAGCAGCAGGCGGGCGCGGTCCATCGGCACGGTGTCGCGCCAGCGTGGGAACGCCTGCCTTGCCGAGGCGAACGCCGCATCGAGGTCATCCGCACCGGCCACCGGCGCCACGTCGTACGCCGTCCCGGTCGCCGGGTCGACGACGTCGCTGGTCTCGGCGGAACGTGGGGGACGGCGCTCGCCGCCGTAGAAGTGGTGCAGCACCCGGGCAACCCTAGGCGCGGCCGGGCCCAGCCCGCCCCGTTCGGGTGATCCACGGAAGGTTGGGCACCTCACCGAAGATCACAGCGGTGCCCGAGCTTCCGTGGATCACCGGGGAGCTCAGACGTGGCGGGCCCGCAGGGCGTGCTTGTCGGTCTTGCCGACCGCGTTGCGGGGCAGCGCGTCCACCACCTGGATGATCTTTGGCGCGGCGTAGTCGGCCATTCCCTCGCGCACCCACGCCCGCACCTCGGCCGCGGTCACCGGAGCGGACACGACCAGGTAGGCCGCGACCGCTTCGCCGGCGAGCTGGTCGGGCACGCCCACCACAGCGGCGTCCTCGATCGACGGATGCCGGCGCAGGAGCTCCTCGACCTCGGCCGAGAAGATCTTCGAGCCGCCCCGGTTGATCATGTCCTTGCTGCGGTCGAGGATCGTGACGAAGCCGTCGACCGACATCCGGGCGATGTCACCGGTGTCGAACCAGCCGTCGACGATCGCGGCGGTCGTCGCGGCCGGGTCGTGCCGGTAACCGGTCGTGACGAGCGATCCGCGCAGCCACAGCTCGCCCGGCTCGCCGGGACCGAGCGTCGCCCCGTCGTCGGCCCGGACCTGCGCCTCCATGCAGTCCAGGGTGCGGCCCACCGAGCCCGGGTGGGTGGCGAAGCCGTCGTCGGTGAGGATGCAGCCGGGGGAGTGCGTCTCGGACAGGCCATAGACGTCATGCAGCCGGACCCCGGGCAGCGCCACCCGCAAGGCGGCGACGAGGTCGGCCGGGAAGGGCGCACCGCCCGCGGCGAGCCGGGTCAGCGCCGGCAGGTCGCCGAAGCCCGGCACCCGCAGACACAGCCGCCACCACGACGGCACGGCGTAGGCCCAGCTCACCGCACGGGCCCGCAGCAGCTCGACGTACTCCCTGGGCGACTGGGTGTCGACGAACACGCAGCTCGCGCCGGCCAGCATCGCGGGCAGCACATGGGCGTGCATCGCCGAGATGTAGTACATCGGGAACAGCACGGCGGTGACGTCGTCCGGTCCGAGCTGCAGCACCCGCTGGTAGCTCATGCCGGAGTGCACCGACGCCCGGTGCACGACCTGTGACGCCTTGGGGCGGCCGGTCGTGCCAGAGGTGTAGACCACGGCGTACGTCGTCGCCTCGTCCGGTCGTTGGGCGGCTGAGAATGCCCACGGCACAGCCGGACCGGCGGTCAGGCAGGTCGCGAGATCGAGCGCCCCGGCGAGCTGAAAGCCGGGCGCCGCCAGGGACAGCCGGACCATGGAGTGATCCACCATGTAGGCCCACTGGGTCGGGGCGAGCCGGGTGTTGAGCCCGACCATGACCAGATCGGCCCGGGCGCAGGCGAACAGCAACGTCGCGAGGTCGAGGGTGTTGCCGGAGGCGACGGCGACAGCGTCCCCGGCGACCAGGCCGTAGGCGCGGAGCGAGCCGGCGGCGGTCTCGACCCGGTCCGCGAAGGCCGCGTAGGTCAGCGCGATCGCGCCGTCGACGAAGGCGGTCCGGTCGGGAAAGCGGCGGACCGCCCGGTCGAGCACGTCCAGGACGGTGGCCGGGCGGCGGGCGTAGGAGCGGGCCGCCGCCCCGAGCCAGGCCTGGACGACGACCGGGTCGCCCGGCCGGTCGTCGAGGTCGTGCTCGTCGTCGGTCACGGCTGCCGGAGACCATACCGACCGGGGCCGGACACCTGACACGGACGCCCCGCCTGTCTTGACAAACCAGCCGCTCGTGTCAAACAGTGTGACCGTGCTCACCACCCGCGAGGCGCTGCTCGACGCGGCGTACGACGCGGCGCTGGTCGCCGACTGGGCCAGGGCCCGGATGGCCGACGTCGCCAAGGCGGCCGGGGTCAGCCGGCAGACCCTCTACTACGAGTTCGGCAGCAAGGACGGCCTGGCCGAGGCGCTGGCCCTGCGCGAGGCGCACCGCTACATGGCCGGCGCGGACGCCGCGCGGGTCGGCCACGAGGGGACGCCGGGCGAAGCGATCGCCGCCGCGATGGAGTTCACCCTCACCGAGGCGGCCCAGAACCCGCTGTTGAAGGCGGTGCTGACCGACGACGTCGGCGGCCTGCTGCCCTTCCTCACCACCCGCGCCGAGGCGATCCTGTCGGCCGCCCGCGACCACACCGCCGCCTACCTGTCGGGTCACTGGCCCGACCTGCCCCGCGCCGACGTCGTGCTCGTCGCCGACACCGTCACCCGTCTCACGATCAGCCACCTCGTCCTGCCCGGCGGGCGGCCCGACCAGATCGCCCGTGACACCGCCCATCTCGTCGAACGACTGCTACCAGGGGGAACGACTGCATGAGCACCCACGAGCTGTACACGATCCCGGCCGAGCACCGGACCTGGGACGTCGAGATGGCCGGTGCCTCCCGGTTCACCTGGGAGTACGACGACGGCCGTGACCGGCTGCTCTCGCTCTACCAGAAGGGCAAGGACAAGCAGTGGGACCAGACGACCAGGATCGACTGGTCGCTCGACATCGACCCGCACAACGCGCTGGGCATGCCCGACGAGACCATTTCGATCTACGGCACCGAGATGTGGGACAAGATCGCCGGGGACCGCAAGGCGGTCGGCGAGCTGTCGATGCACCTGTCCAGCTGGCAGTTCAGCCAGTTCCTGCACGGCGAGCAGGGCGCGATGATCTGCTCGGCCAGGATCGTGGAGTCCGTCCCGGATCTCGACAGCAAGTTCTACGCTGCGACGCAAACGATGGACGAGGCGCGGCACGCCGAGACCTACTCCCGCTTCCTGCAGGACAAGATCGGGATGCTCTACCCGATCAACGAGCACCTCAAGTCTCTGCTCGACGACACGCTCACCGACAGTCGCTGGGACATGCCCTATCTCGGCATGCAGGTGCTCATCGAGGGGCTGGCCCTGGCCGCCTTCGGGGTCCTACGGGACATGACGACCGTCGCGCTGCCCAAGCAGATCCTGGCCTACGTCATGCAGGACGAGGCCCGGCACGTCGCGTTCGGCCGGCTCGCGCTGAAGGACTACTACAGCCAACTCAGCCGCGCCGAGCTCGACGAGCGCGAGGAGTTCGTCGTCGAGGGCTGCTATCTGATGCGCGACCGGTTCCGGCAGCAGGAGGTCTGGGAGAACCTCGGCTACGACGTCCCGGCCTGCCTCGAGGCGGTTAAGCAGGCGCCCTACTTCCAGGCGTTCCAGTCGCTGCTGTTCAGCCGGATCGTGCCGTGTGTGAAGGACATCGGCCTGTGGGGCGAGAAGGTCCAGAAGGCCTACGCAGACATGGGTGTGCTCGACATGGCCGGCATCGACCTCAACGCGCTGATGAAGCAGGACGAGGACATCGCCGACACGGTCGACCTGGAGCGGCTCGCGGCGATCGAGGCGCGTGAGATCGCCGGGTCCAAGGTTGCCGTCGACACGACCATCGCGATCGGGGCGGAGGAGCTGCCCGCTGACGCGCGGTAGGCACGGCGAGCCTCAGCCGGCCGAGATCGACGCGCCCAGCGCCGTGACAGCCGCGGTGGCCACCGCCTCGTCCTGCTCTCCGCTACCCCCGCTCGCGCCGACCGCGCCGAGCAACACCCCGGCGCGGTAGACCGGGACCGCGCCGGTCTGCGGGGTGTAGGCCCCGTGGGTCATCGTGGTGAGCGCCCCGGCGAAGTTCGGCATCGCCGCCATCTTCTCCTTCTGCGCCGCGCTCGGCGTGCCGTAGGCCGCCGACGTCCATGCCTTGCCCTGCGCGACGGTCGCGGTAATCCACGGCGCACCGTCCATCCGGACCAGCGCGAGCAGATGGCCGCCGGGGTCCATGACCGCGATCGCCATGGGCACCCCCAACTCGGCAGCGGCGGTGCGGGCGCCCGCGCACAGCGCGAGGGCCTCGTCGTGGGTGAGCGCAGCTCGGGTCGTGGTCACGGACCCATCCTGCACGGTGCCCCGCAAGGCGTGCGATGGTGCCTGGCATGCAGCTCGAGACCCAGACCACCTCCGGCGCCGTCCGAGGGGAGTCCACCGGCGGGGTGGTGACCTTCAAGGGCATCCCGTACGCCGCGCCGCCGTTCGGTGACCTGCGGTTCGCCGCGCCCGCGCCGGCCGCGCCGTGGCAGGGGGTGCGCGAGTGCACGGCGTACGGCGCGACGGCGCTCAAACCGCCCTACCCGACCCCGATCGACCTGCTGCTGCCGGAGCCGGTCATCGAGGGCCAGGACGTGCTCAACCTCAACGTGTGGACCCCTGACCCTGGTGCGACCGGCCTGCCGGTGCTGGTGTGGATCCACGGCGGCGCGTTCGTCAACGGCTCGGGCGCGGTGCCGCAGTACGACGGGACGGCCTTCGCCCGCGACGGCGTGGTCCTCGTGACGATCAACTACCGCCTCGGTGTCGACGGGTTCCTGCACTTCGGCGACGACGGCCCGGCCAACCGGGGGCTGCTCGACCAGGTCGCGGCCCTGACCTGGGTGCGCGACAACATCGCGGCCTTCGGCGGTGACCCGGCCCGGGTGAGCATCGCCGGGGAGTCGGCCGGCGCGTTCAGCGTCACCTCGCTGCTGAGCATGCCGCTGGCGCGGGGGCTGTTCAGCCGGGCGATCGCCCAAAGTGGCGCCGGGCACTACGCGCTCACCCCGGCGACGGCCGGCCGGGTCGCGGCTGAGCTCGCCGAGCGGCTGGGGGTGCCGCTGACCCGCGAGGCGTTCGCAGGCGTCGAACCGGCTCGCCTGGTAGCTGCCCAGCAGGCGCTGTCGCAGGACATCTCGACCAACCCGGACCCGGTCAAGTGGGCCGAGATCACGCTCAACCTGATGGCCTTCGAGCCGGTACTGGACGACGACGTGCTGCCGGCCCTGCCGGTGCGGGCGATCGAGGCGGGGGCGGGCGCGGACGTCGACGTCCTGATCGGCACCAACAGCGACGAGTACGCGCTGTTCCTCGTCCCCAACTCCTTCGTGGACTTCATGGACGACAACGTGCTGGCGATGGTGCTGGCCGGCTATGGCCTGCCCGCCGAGGCGCTCGCGCCCTACCGCAGCGACCTGCCGGGCGCGACGCCCGGCGAGTTGCTGATGGCGGTCGCGACCGACTGGTTCTTCCGGCTGCCCGCGCTGCGCCTGGCTGAGGCGCGGGCCGGCGGTCCGGGCAGCACGCACATGTATGAGTTCGCCTGGCCGAGCCCGCAGTTCGGCGGCCGGCTCGGCGCCTGCCACGCCCTGGAGATCGGCTTCGTCTTCGACACCCTCGACGCCGACGGCGGTCGGGCGATGGCCGGCGATGCCCCGCCGCAGGAGCTCGCGGACGCGATGCACCGCGCCTGGGTCGAGTTCGTCTCGACCGGCGATCCCGGCTGGCCGGTCTACGACCTCGCCACCAGGCCCGTGCAGGTCTTCGGCACGCTCACCTCGGTGGTGCCCGACCCCCGGTCGGCGCAGCGGCTGGTCTGGGACGGCATCCGGGTCTGAGCCGGTTCAGCCACCGGCCGGGTCGTCACCGTCCTTGGCCTGCAGCAAGCGACGCAGTGAGAACAACCGGTCGGCGCTGGCTGCCCCGGTGGCGACCCAGGCATCGAGGGCGCAGCCGGACTCCGGGGTGAGATGGGCGCAGGACGGTGGGCAGCCCAGTGCGCCCTCGGCGAGGTCGGGGAAGGCCGCCAGCACCCCGTCCGGGGTGACCGCGCCCAGCCCGAAGGACCGCACGCCCGGGGTGTCGATCACCGTGCCGCCGCCGGGCAGTTCGAGGGCAATCGCGGACGACGAGACGTGCCGGCCCTTGCCGACCCCGGACTGGCCGAACAGCACCGACACCTTGCCCTGCAGGCGTTCCCGGAGGGCGTCGACGCCCGACCCGGGTCCGGTGACGAGCGCCTCGACGCCGAGCGGCTGGTACAGCGCCAGCAGCTCGTCGGCCGGTGCCAGGTCGTTCTTGGTCAGGCACAGCAGCGGCACCAGCCCCCCGTCGTACGCCGCGACGAGGCACCGGTCGATCAGCCGCGGCCGTGGCACCGGGTCGGCCAGTGCGGTGACGACGACGAGCACCTGGGCGTTGGCGACGACGGCCCGCTCGACGGGGTCGCTGTCGTCCGGGGTGCGGCGCAGCAGCGAGGTCCGCGTCTCCACCCGGACGATCCGGCCGAGCGCGTCGGGACCGCCGCCGAGCTCGCCGACCAGGGCCACCCGGTCGCCGGTGACGACGGCCCGTCGACCCAGCTCGCGGGCCCGGACGCAGGTGATGAGGACGTCGTCGTCGGTGCGGACCCGGTAGCGGCCGCGGTCGACGGTGACCACCCGGCCGGCGGCGGCGTCCTCGTGGCCAGGCCGGATCCGGGTGCGGGGGCGCGAGCTGCGGCCGGGCCGGACGCGGACGTCGTCCTCGTCGAGCTCGCGGACCACCCGGTCAGCCCGCCAGCATCGACAGCCACGAACCGACGAAGTCGGGCACCGTCTTCCTGGTCGTCTCAACGTCCTCGACCAGCACACCGTCGACGCCCAGGCCGAGCACCGCCCAGGCCATCGCGAGCCGGTGGTCGTCGTAGGACGCCATCGACCCGCCGGTCAGCCGGCGCGGCCGGACCTCCACCCCGTCCGCGGTGTCGCGGACGTCGCCACCCCGGGCGGTCAGCTCGGTCGCGAGTGCCGCGAGCCGGTCGGTCTCCTGCAACCGGATGTGGGCGACACCGGTGAAACGGCTCGGCGAGTCGGCCAGCGCGGCGAGCGCGGTCAGGACGGTGGTCAGCTCCGGGGCGTCGCGTAGGTCGGCGGCCAGGCCGTGCAGGCCGTCACCGGCGGCGACGGTGAGCGAGGTCGCGGTACGGGTGACGACCGCGCCCATCTGCTCGAGCAGGTCGGGCAGTGCGGCCCCGGGCTGTCGGGTGTGCGCGGGCCAGCCGTCGACGGTGACCTGGCCGCCGGCGACGAGTGGGGCGGCGAGGTAGGCCGCGGCGGTCGACAGGTCGGGCTCCACCACGGCGTCGCGGGCCAGCAGCGGGCCGGGTGCGACGGTCCAGGTGCCGGCGACCGTGTCGTCGACGGTGGCGCCGGCTGCCCGCAGGGCGTCGACGGTCATCGCCAGATGTGGCGCGCTCGGCAGCGGCGCCCCCTCGTGCCGCACCGCGACCCCGGTGGTGAACCGCGGCCCGGCCAACAGCAGCCCGCTGATCAGCTGCGAGCTCTGCGAGGCGTCGAGCACGACGCCGCCACCGCGGACCGCACCGGTGCCGCGGACCGTCAGCGGCAGCCGGTCGACCCCGTCGAGGTCCGCGCCGAGCTCGCGCAGTGCCACCAGGAGCGGGCCGAGCGGCCGGTCCCGCACCCGCGGGTCGCCGTCGAAGCGCACCGGCCTGGTCGCGAGGGCCGCGACCGGCGGCAGGAAGCGGGCCACCGTGCCGGCGTTGCCGACGTCGACCGCCGGTCCGGACGGCGCGAGCGGGCCGGGGACCCCGTCGACGACCCAGTCGCCGCCGTCGTCGGTCACGCTCACCCCGAGCACCCGCAGGGCCGCCACCATCAGCTCGGTGTCACGACTGCGCAGCGGCCGGCGGACGACGCTCCGACCGTCCGCCAGCGCGGCCAGCACCAGCGCCCGGTTGGTCAGGCTCTTCGAGCCGGGCAGCGACACCGTCGCCGACAGCGGTCCGGTGGCCCGGGGGGCCGCCCAGGCGGCTGCTGCTGCCTGCGCCGTCATGTCCACGCCTTCCGTCGAGCGGCGGCCCGGTCGCCGTCGCCGGTCATCGTGTCAGGTCCGGCGCCTACCCTGACCGGATGTGCGGTCGCTACGCCTCGAGCCGGCGTCCCGACGACCTGACGGCCTACTTCGATGTCGAGCAGCCAGCCGAGCAGGTCCTGCCCCCGTCCTGGAACGTCGCGCCGACCGACCCGGTCTACGCCGTGCTGGAGCGCGACCGGGTGCGCCAACTCCGGGTGCTGCGGTGGGGCCTGGTGCCCAGCTGGGCCAAGGACCCCAAGGTCGGATCGCGGTTCATCAACGCCCGGCAGGAGACCGTCGCGGACAAGCCGGCCTTCAAATCGGCGTACGCGCGGCGCCGCTGCCTGCTGCCGGCCGACGGCTACTACGAGTGGAAGGTCGAGCCGGGCGGCAAGCAGCCGTACTACCTGTCGATGCCGGGCGGGGAACCACTCGCGATGGCCGGGTTGTACGAGGTGTGGCGCGGGCCGGCTGACCAACGGCTGTGGACCTGCACGGTCCTGACGACGTCGGCGCCCGACGAGCTCGGCGAGATCCACGACCGCGCCCCGATGCTCGTGCCCCGTCAGGCGTGGGGGACCTGGCTCGACCCCGACCTCGGCGACCCGGGCGATCTGTTGGTGCCCGGTACGCCGGGGCTCCTGGACGCCTGGCCGGTCGGCGCCGAGGTCGGCAATGTCCGCAACAACGGCGCGTCGCTCGCGACCCCGCGCGGTTGCGGCGGTCCGGCCGGGGGGTAGGACTGACGGGACCCCTACCGAGACAGGAGCATTCCCGTGGACCTCGACACCGCCCGCGTCGACCTCGAGCAGATCCTGCGCGAGACCGAGAGCACCAACGAGGTGCTCGAGAGCGAGGGCGCCGATGCGTCGAGCGAGCTCAGCCACCTCGACCAGCATCCCGCCGACACCGCCAGCGAGATCAGTGACGGTGACCGCGAGCACGCCCTGATCGAGGCCACCGACCGGCACCGCGCCGAGGCAATCGCCGCGATCGCCCGGCTCGACGCGGGCACCTACGGCCGGTGTGTCGACTGCGGCACGGTGATCCCGGACGAGCGCCTGTCCTTCCGCCCCGAGGCGG
The DNA here is from genome assembly GCA_046595615.1 of Mycobacteriales bacterium. Taxonomy (GTDB): domain Bacteria; phylum Actinomycetota; class Actinomycetes; order Mycobacteriales; family SCTD01; genus JAYSQK01. The sequence goes on from JBKJOO010000131.1 coordinate 12,964, forward strand.
CCCGCTGCCTGGCCGACCAGGAGCGCTTCGAAGCGGCGTCGTAGGGACGACGATCCAGCCCGGTTCGGTCGACAGCCAGCATGCCGGTCACCCCCGTCCAGGAGGTCCAGACCGCCCGCGGGGTGGCGCGGCTGCACGTCGACGGGGACCTGGGCGGCGGCCTGCTGGTGCTCGGTCACGGCGCCGGCGGGGGCGTCGAGGCCACCGACCTGCTCGCGGCCCGGGACGCCGGTCTGGCCGCCGGGCTGAGCGTCGTGCGCGTCGAGCAGCCGTGGCGGGCCCGCGGCCGCCGGGTCGCCGAACCGCCGGCGCAGCTGGACGCGGCGTGGCTGGCTGCGGGCGCGTGGTTGCGGGCGTCCGCGCCGGCCGGCCAGCCGCTGGTGGTCGGTGGCCGCAGCGCCGGAGCGCGGGTGGCCTGCCGGACGGCGACCGCTCTCGAGGCCACGGCGGTGCTGTGCCTGGCGTTCCCGCTGGTGCCGCCCGGCCGACCGGAGCGCACCCGCGCGCAGGAGCTCGCCCTGCCCGGCGTACCGCTGCTGGTGGTGCAGGGCAGTCGCGACGCGTTCGGGGTGCCGACCGGCGCCGTCGTCATCGAGGGAGCCGACCACGCCTTCGCCGTGCGGCGGGGGGAGCCGGCGGCAGCGCCGCAGATCGAGTCGCTGGTGCGGACCTGGCTGCTGCAGCTGCCCTGACGGCCGCCCACCCGGGAAGAACCGGATGCAGCACGGGTGTTGTCCAGGGCGGCACGGCATCCCGGCTCGCAGGAGGACCACCCCATGTCCAGCACAGGCTGCCTCGCGCAGTTGGGTCGACCGGTGCGCACCCTTGCGCCGTGGCCCGGACCGGCGACGAGCACCCCGTCCGGCGTACAGTCTGGCTCGATGGACGAGACCAGCGAGCAGCGGACGGCGCGCTTCGAGCGCGACGCCCTTCCGTTTCTCGATCAGTTGTACTCCGCTGCGCTGCGGATGACGCGCAACCCGGCTGACGCCGAGGACCTGGTGCAGGAGACCTTCGTCAAGGCCTTCGCGGCCTTCCACCAGTTCCAGGAGGGCACCAACCTCAAGGCGTGGCTGTACCGGATCCTGACCAACACCTTCATCAACACCTATCGCAAGAAGCAGCGTCAGCCGCAGCAGTCGATGGCTGAAGATGTGGAGGACTGGCAGCTCGCACGCGCTGAGTCACATTCCTCGAGTGGCCTGAAGTCCGCTGAGATGGAGGCGTTGGAGCACCTTCCCGACTCCGACGTGAAGGACGCGCTGCAGCGGCTTCCCGAGGACTTCCGGCTGGCGGTCTACCTCGCCGACGTCGAGGGATTCCCCTACAAGGAGATCGCCGAGATCATGGAGACGCCGATCGGGACGGTGATGTCTCGGTTGCACCGTGGACGACGCCAGTTGCGCGACATGCTGGCTGACTACGTCCGGACCAACGACCTGCTGCCGGCCTCCTCGATGCCGGCGACGACCGAGGGGGTGAGCGGATCGTGAGCACCCACGACCACGGCACCCA
>JBKJOO010000263.1:0-7228 GCA_046595615.1 Mycobacteriales bacterium
GCCCTCAAAGACGTCTTCGCGTTCGTGGTGCTGATCCTGGTGCTGCTGTTCCGGCCGACCGGCCTGCTCGGGGAAAGCGTGAGGAGTCGGGCATGAGCCGGGTCGACACGTTGCCGGGCGTTGCGCCGCTCCGGCGGGTCGCGGCGCCCGTCGCGACCCCGCTGGCGCTGGTCGGCCTGCTGCTCGTCGTCGTCGGCACGCTGCTGCCCTGGGCCGGGTTCGCCGGCTTCCCCGGGGCGCTGTCGCTGTCGTTGTACCCGTCGGGGTCGCGGCTCTACGTCCTGGTGCTCGCTCCGGCGCTGCTGCTCGTGCTCACCCGCTTCACCCGCCGCCGCGAGGCGGGTCTGGCCGCGTCGCTCGGCCTGCTTGCGGTCGTGGTCCAGACGATGATCGCCATCACCCAGGCCGGCGGGGGCTTCGTCAACGTCTCGGCCGGCGCCGAGGTCAGCCTCGTCGGCGCCGTGCTCGGCGTGGTGGCCTTCCTCGGCCTGCCCGACGACACGGCAGGCGGCGACACGGCAGGCGGCGACACGGCAGGCGGCGACTCGGCAGGCGGCGCCTCGGTCGACCCACCGGCGTGGCCGCACCTGCCCGCGGCGGCCGAGGTCGGCGGCGTCCTGCTGGCCCTCGCGGTCGGCCTCGGCCTGGTCGTCTACGCCACGCTCCATGTCGACGCTCCGAGCCAATTCATCGGCTTCACGCTGGCCCTGCTCGGCGCGATCGTGGCCCTGAACCGACTCGGCCTGTTCGACCTGCTCGGCACCCTGTATGCCCGCCGGCACACCTGGACGCTGGTGCTGATGGCGATCGCCGCAGTGGTGTTCCCGTTCACCCAGAACGGCACGTCGTACTGGTTGCGGGTGGCCGCCAATATCGGCGTCTTTGCGGCCGCGGCCATCGGTCTCAACGTCGTCGTGGGTCTTGCCGGCCTGTTGGACCTGGGGTACATCGCCTTCTTCGGCATCGGCGCCTACGTCGCGGCGCTCTACGGCAACGCCGGGCTCGGGCCGTCCCGCGGGCACCTGCCCTTCCTGCTCGTGGTCGTGCTGGGCGCACTGCTGTCCGGGCTCATCGGGGTGATCATCGGGTTTCCGACGCTGCGGCTGCGTGGTGACTACCTGGCGATCGTCACCCTCGGCTTCGGTGAGATCTTCCGCATTCTGATGAACACCTTCGACAGCTTCACCGGTGGCCCGAACGGACTCGCGAACATCCCGGACCTCAAGCAGGGGACGTTCGACTTCGGTCTGCCGCACACCGTCCTCGGCGTACAGCTGAAGGGGTTTGCCAACTACTACTTCATCGAATTGATCCTCGTCGCGGTCTTGATGCTGCTGTTCTCCCGACTCAACGACAGCCGCATCGGCCGGGCCTGGGTGGCCATCCGCGAGGACGAGCTGGCCGCCGCCTCGATGGGCATCAACACGGTGTCGATGAAGCTGCTCGCCTTCGGGATCGGCGCGACGCTCGCCGGCGCCTCGGGCACGGTCCAGGCGCACGTCGCGACGCAGGTCAGCCCGGACTCCTTCGTCTTCCTCAACTCGGTGTTCCTGCTCGCCGCCGTCGTGCTCGGGGGCATGGGCACCGTGCCGGGCGCGGTACTCGGCAGCGCCATCCTGCTGGCCGTACCGGAGAAGCTGCGTGCCTTCCAGGACTACCGCCTGCTCATCTTCGGCGTCGCACTCATCATCATCATGCGCTTCCGACCGGAGGGACTCATCGCCAGCAAGCGCCGTCAGCGCGAGTTCCACGAGGGTGGCGGGGCAGCCGGCGGGCTGTCCGCGCCGCCCGGCTCGGCGGTCTCCTGATGGCTGTCCTGGAGGCACGCGACGTCAGCAAGAGCTTCGGCGGCCTGCTGGCGGTCTCCGATGTCGACCTCGACGTGGACGAAGGCGAGATCGTCGGCATCATCGGGCCGAACGGCGCCGGGAAGACCACGTTCTTCAACTGCCTGACCGGACTCGAGCAACCGACCGGGGGCAGCATCACCTTCCGCGGCGAGCCGCTGCGGGGCAGGCCGGACGAGGTGACCCGCGCCGGCATCGCTCGCACCTTCCAAAACATCCGGCTGTTCCCGAACATGACGGCCCTGGAGAACGTCCTCGTCGGTGAACACACCCGCATCAAGGTCGGCGTCCTGTCAGCGCTCCTGCGTGGTCCCCGCTACCAGCGCGAGGAACGAGCGGGGGAGGACCGGGCCCGGGAGCTGCTCACCTTCGTCGGCTTGAAAACGGTCGGCGACACCCTCGCCAAGAACCTGGCGTACGGCGATCAACGGCGGCTCGAGATCGCCAGGGCGCTCGCGACCGACCCGAAGCTGCTCCTGCTCGACGAGCCGACAGCCGGGATGAACGCGGCCGAGACGGCCGGCGCCGTCGACCTGGTCCGGCGCATCCAGGCGCAGGGCCTGGCCATCGTGCTGATCGAGCACGACATGCGGTTCGTCTTCGGGCTGTGCGACCGGGTGGCGGTGCTGGTGCAGGGCAAAAAGCTCACCGAAGGCACCCCGAACGAGGTGCAGGCCGACTCGCGCGTGATCGCCGCCTACCTCGGTGAGCCCACCGACGAAGCCAAGGGGCACCAGTGAGCCTGCTGGAGGTGCGGGACCTGCATGTGGCGTACGGCCGTATCGAGGCGGTCAAGGGCATCAGCCTGGACGTCGAGCAGGGCCAGGTGGTCACCCTCATCGGCACGAACGGCGCCGGCAAGACGACGACACTCCGCACGCTGTCCGGCCTGTTGCGGCCGACGGCGGGCACGGTGGTGTTCGACGGAGAACGGATCGACCGGCTGGCGGCGCACGCGGTGGTCGAGCGGGGCATCGCGCACTGCCCGGAGGGACGGCGGATCTTCCCGCTGATGACCATCGAGGAGAACCTCGAACTCGGGGCCTACAGCCGGGGCCGGATCGGGCCCGACGTGAAGCGGGACATCGGCTCGGTCTACGAGCGGTTCGAGCGGCTGGGTGAGCGGCGCACCCAGAAAGCCGGCACGCTGTCCGGTGGCGAGCAGCAGATGCTCGCCATGGGCCGGGCGCTGATGAGCAAGCCCCGCCTGGTCATGCTCGACGAGCCGTCGATGGGACTGGCCCCGCTGGTCATCAAGACGATCTTTGACACGGTGCGCGAGCTCAAGGATCAAGGCACGACGATCCTGCTCGTTGAGCAGAACGCGCAGGCGGCGCTCGGCCTCGCCGATGTCGGCTACGTGCTGGAGACCGGTCGCATCGTCGTGCAGGGCACCGGCGCAGAGTTGCTCAAGGACGAGGCCGTCCGCAAGGCCTACCTCGGCGAGGACTGACCGGGGTCGACCGCATGGAAGGGCCCGGAAGCCGCCTTTGGCTCCGTCCGGGTCTTCCCCGACCCCAGACGTTCTCTACTCGGCGGCTCCCGAGCCCTGCCGAACCCGAACCCTAGACAAGAGGTCGAGGCTGGTCAACCGGCGCGGAGCAGGTCCACCAGGGCGGTGAGCAGGGGCGCGGCGAGCAGGGCCGGGAGCAGATCCCCGACCGGCACGGGCTTGATCGCGAGCAGCCGGAACCCGACGCCGAGCAGCAGCACCCCGCCGGTGGCGGTCACCGCCGCGACCAACGCTGCCGGCAGCACGCTGCCCAGCAGCACGCCCAGCAGGGTCAGCGAGCCCTGGACGACCAGGACCGACAGGGCGGAGGCCGCGACCCCCCAGCCGAGGCTGGCGGCGAAGGCGACGGCGGCGAAGCCGTCCAGGGTGCTCTTCAGGGCCAGCTGGTCGATGCCCCGTCCGAGGCCGTCCGAGAGCGAGCCCAAGATCGCGAGCGGGCCGATGCAGAACAGCAGCGAGGCGCTGACGAAGCCCTCGATGAATCGGGCCCGGCCGTCGCCGGCGCCTCGGCCCAGCCGTCGCTGCAAGGCGCCGCCGACCTGCTCCAGCCGGTCCTCGACCCGCAGCAGCGAGCCCACGATGCCGCCGACGACCAGGGCGCCCAGCACGACCAGCAACGTCCCGCTGGCGCTGACCGCCCGCCGGTAGTCCAGGTCACCGAGCCCCGAGGCGACGTTGAGCCCACCGATGACCAGCGTCACCAGCCCTAGGGCGTCGGTCACCGTCGTACGCGTTCGCTCGGGGAGGCGTCCACGCAGGGCGATACCCAGACCCGAACCGACCAGGACGGTCGCGACATTCAGGGCCGTGCCGGCGCCGCGGACCACCCGCCTGGACCTGCCTTTCCGGTGACGGCGGCGCTACTGTGGCGCTGCCGGGGGCAGCCTAATTGCCCTGATCCCACACCGACCTGACCCGGAGACCGCCAGTGGCCTTGAGCAGTGTTCGCGTCCGCCCGGCCACAGCGGATGACCTGCCGGCTCTGCTGGCGTTCGGCGACGAACTGCGCGACCAGCTGTTGCCGGCCGACGGGACCTCGCGATCGCGGACGATGCCGCCGCGGCCCGCCCTTGAGTCCCGCTATCTCGAGGCGATCGCCGATCCAGCCCGACACCTGGTGATCGCGGTCGGCGGCGGCGACGGGGAAGGGGAGGAGCCGCTCGGGATGGCGCTGTTCACCGTCGCCTCGGCCAACGCGCTGCTCGACCTGCCGGCCGTGCACATGAGTCATGCCGTCGTCGCCGACCGACACAAACGGCGTGGCGCCGGTAAGGCGCTCGTCGCCGCGGCCGCCGCCTACGCCGAGGAGCAGGGCATCGAGCAACTGGTCGCCTCGGTGCACCCCGGCTCACGCGACGCCAACCGCTTCTTCGCCCGGCTTGGCTTCGCGCCGTTGGCGGTCCGCCGGGTCGCTCCGGTCGCGCTGGTGCGCCGCCGGCTGCTGCTCGGCGACCGCGCCGTCGTCCACGTCGTCCGCCGCCGCCCCCGCCGCCCGGGTCGCCCGGGTCGGTCCCCGCGGCAGCAGCTCGGTCCGGCCGTCAGCGAGCCGGACGCCTCCTAGACTCGGCCCTGTGGCCGCCCCGACAGCAGACCCGATCCCGGCCCGCTCGCGGCTGCTCCTGCTCGACGGGCACTCGCTGGCCTACCGGGCCTTCTTCGCGCTGCCGGTGGAGAACTTCTCGACCACGACCGGCCAGCCGACCAACGCCGTCTACGGCTTCACCGCGATGCTCATCAACGTGCTGCGCGACGAGCAGCCCACCCACGTCGCGGTCACCTTCGACGTCTCCAGATCGACGTTCCGCACCGAGGCGTACGCCGACTACAAGGCCGGCCGGGCCGAGACGCCGAGCGACTTCAAGGGACAGGTCTCGCTGGTCCGCGAGGTGCTCGAGGCGTTGCGAATCCCGATCGTCTGCGCCGAGGGCTTCGAGGCCGACGACGTCATCGCGACCCTCGCCACCCAGGCGGCCGCCGACGGCATGGACGTCCTGATCGTCACCGGTGACCGGGACGCCTTCCAGCTGGTCGACGAGCGGATCACCGTGCTCTACAACAGCCGCGGGGTGTCGGACATGCGCCGGATGACCCCGGACGCGGTCCAGGAGAAGTACGGCCTCTCACCCGCGCAGTACCCGGAGTTCGCGGCGCTGCGCGGCGACCCCAGCGACAACCTGCCCGGCATCCCCGGTCTGGGGGAGAAGACCGCGACCAAGCTCATCCAGCAGTACGGCGACGTGGCGCACCTGGTCGACCACGTCGATGAGGTCAAGGGCAAGGTCGGGGACAACCTGCGGGCCGGGATCGCCTCGGTGATGCGCAACCGCCGGCTGACCGAGCTGGTCCGGGACGTGCCGCTCGGCGTTCATCCCGCCGAGCTTCGGCTCGGTCAGTGGGACCGCGACGAGGTGCACAAGGTCTTCGACGCGCTGCAGTTCCGGGTCCTGCGGGAGCGGCTCTACGCCACCCTGTCGGCCGTCGAACCCGAGGCCGAGCAGGGCTTCGACGTCGACTCCCGGGTGCTCACCCCCGGCACGGTGGCGGCCTTCCTGGCCGCGCTCCCGCCCGGCGTACGCGTCGGGATGCAGGTCCGGGGCGCCTGGGGCCGGGGCACCGGGGACGCGTTCGGCATCGCCTTCGCGGCTGCCTCGCCGACCGACGGCGACCCGCCGCGGGACGACGACGCGGCGTACGTCGAACTCGAGCACCTCACCGCCTCCGACGACGCGGCGCTGGCCGGCTGGCTCGCCGATCCGGCCGTCCACAAGGCGATGCACGATGCGAAGGGACCGCTCCTGGCGCTGGGCGCCCGTGGCTGGCCGGTCGCCGGGCTGACCTCCGACACGGCGCTCGCCGCCTACCTCGCGCTGCCGGGGCAGGGGGTGTTCGACCTCGGGGACCTCGCGCTGCGCTACTTGCGCCGCGAGCTGCGGGCCGAGCAGAGCGACGACGGGCAGCTGTCCTTCGACGGTGCCGAGGACGACGCAGGGGCCGCCGACGCCGCGGTCCGGGCCCGCGCGGTGGCCGACCTCGCCGTGGCGCTCGACGCCGATCTCGAACGCCGCGGCGGGACCGCCCTGCTGCGTGAGCTGGAGCTGCCGCTCGTCGCGGTCCTGGCCGACTGCGAGCGCACCGGCATCGCCGCCGACGTCGAGCATCTGGGCGAGCTCGAGGGACGACTGCGCGACCAGGTCAAGCTGGCGGCTGAGCAGGCCTACGCCACGGTCGGTCACGAGTTCCACCTCGGGTCACCCAAGCAGTTGCAGGCCCTGCTGTTCGACGAGCTGGGGCTGCCCAAGACCAAGAAGATCAAGACCGGCTACACGACCGACGCCGATGCGCTGCAGAACCTGATCGGCACCCATCCGGTCATCGACGCGCTGCTGCTGCACCGCGAGATCACCCGGCTGCTCATGGTCGTGGAGAAGCAGCTGCTGCCGACCGTCGCCGACGACGGCCGCATCCATACGACGTTCAAACAGATGGTCGCGGCCACCGGGCGGCTCTCCTCGGACAATCCCAACCTGCAGAACGTCCCGATCCGCACCGCCCAGGGGCGGGAGATCCGGCAAGGATTCGTCGCCGGCCCCGGCTTTGAGTCGCTGATGACCGCCGACTACAGCCAGATCGAGATGCGGATCATGGCGCACCTGTCCGAGGACGCCGGCCTGGTCGAGGCGTTCACGACGGGGGAGGACCTGCACACCTTCGTGGCCTCGAGGGCGTTCGGGGTGCCGGTCGACCAGGTCGACCCTGAGCTGCGGCGCCGGGTCAAGGCCATGTCGTACGGCCTTGACCCGGCGCCGCAACTCAGGGTCGACCTGGTCGACCGGCACCCCGAACGCCCTCGAGGCCACGAAGGTGTGCA
>JBKJOO010000286.1:0-10907 GCA_046595615.1 Mycobacteriales bacterium
GTCGTACAACTCGACCGCCTGCGAAGGGACCGGCGGAGCAGTGATCGTCATCGCCCCGCCTCCTCGCAGTATCGAACTTGTGTTCGAAGTTTATCTCGACGAGGGCAGCATGGCAAGGGGTGTGGACAACGAGAATGGTTGTGCGCGACAGCTTTTTGGAAGCGCGCTGCAGACGTCGTCCAGCGCCCTCCCTTGCTTGGTGCGCCGGCCAAGCCCAGCAGGGCAGGCGGCAGCGCCAGTGACAGTGCCCACCCCGAGCCGTGGGCGGTGCAGTCGCTCGGCGGCCACCGGTTCGGTCCTTGCGCTCGACGGCGGCCGCTGCGTCTCGCACGATGGCCGTTGCGGTCGACCTGTCCGAGGGAGAAGCGCCCGCGCACGCGCCACGGAGGACAACTTCAGGCGATATGCCACACCAGGCAGAACTCATTGCCATCGGGGTCGGCCATGACCACGAGCGTGCCTTCGTCGTACTCATGCCGCTGGTTCAGGCTGCAACCCCCAAGCTGCTGGACGAGGTCCACGGCTCGGTCCACATCGTCCGTCGTGAGGTCGACGTGGATGCGGGCCTTGCCCTGCTTGCGCTCAGGGACCGGCTGGAAGTTCAGCACCGGTCCTCCCTCCGTGAAGGGTCCCAGGCGGAACCAGCCGTCGAGCGGCACCCGCAGGGGGACGTCGAGCATCAATGACCAGAAGGTCCCGACGAGTGACGTGTCGCGACAGTCGACGGTGATCTCAGCGAGGCGCACGTTCAGGGCAGGAATGGTCACGGCCCGACGGTAACCGCGAGTGGTCTCGAGGTGCCCGCACCGAGATCGTTCAGGCTCGCTCGAACTTCGGCACGTTCGCGTGGCCGAGGAGCGCCCCGCCAGAAGCCTTGGCGGTCCACCAACAGGGATCGCCCATCGGCGTCCGGCCAGGACACCGCGACGCCGCCGCCGATGATGGGGAAGGAGCGTGACGAGCGCCAGGTATCCCCGGGGTGACTCCGCCGACCTGGAGCACGTTGCTGTGCGTGCCGGGAACGCCGCCGCCGGGTCCGGGACTTTGGGCTCTGTTCACGAAGCTGGACGGCCCGTGTACTGGGTGGGTGATGTTGCGCCGAGGACACGTCCCGTGGATGGCCCTTTCCAGCATGGCCATCCTTGCGGTGCTCGCTGGCTGCGGCGCCGAGTCGGGTGATCCTGGTGCGCCCATGATGGGTGGCGGCTCTGGCTATCATTCCTCGGCGCTGCGGTGCTCGGCGCCGTCGAAGCTGGCCGGCCAGAGGGTCGCTGTGAGCCTGGCCGACATGGGCATGACGCGGATGATGGGCGGCACCGCCCCCCTGGGCGGACACATGAGGCTGGCGGCCGTGCCGGCCGAGGTTCGAGCCGGCCAAGTCACTCTCGTGGCGTCCAACTCCGGCTGGCGCACACACGAACTCGTCATCTTGCCGCTGGGCGTAGCGGCGCAAGCTGGTCAGCTCAGCGCCGGACCAGATGGCAAGGTGTCGGAATCCACCAGCGTTGGCGAGGCGTCGAAGTCCTGTGGGGGCGGCCCGGGCGGGGGCATCAACGTTGGCGCCGTGGGTTGGACCACGGTCACGTTGGTCGCTGGCCGGTACGAACTCATGTGCAATCTGCCGAACCACTACGCGAACGGCATGCACCAACTGTTGGTCGTCAATTGATGTCTGGGCCTGAGTGTCGCCGTGCCGCGGCTGATGTGGTCGAGGCACTCGACATCTCGCTCATCCGACTCCAGGCGGTTCCAGTGAACGACGCCAGTAGCAGCCATCCGAACGTGCCTGCGCCCACCAGCCAGTTGGTTTCGCCCGGCTCGTTGCCGCTTCCCCGCCGCTCCGTCGCGGCGGCGTCGCCCTTATCGGCGGGTCGCTCCCGGCACGTCCGGTCGGTGTACCAGCGCGTTGCGGGCCGCTACGACCGGGAATACCGGCGGGCGTGGCTCGCCGTTGCGGGCGGTGCCGCCGAGAACGCCATGCTCGCTCAGGTCATCGCGCTCCTGTCAGACCGCACCAGCCCGCGAGTCTTAGACGCCGGGGCGGGCACAGGTGGCCTGAGTCGCGAGCTGGCCGAGGCGCTGCCGGCAGTGCATCCGGTGCTCATCGACCTGTCTCCAGCCATGCTCGCCGAGGCCGCTGACTTGCACGACCCGCGGGCCATCGCCAATCTGGCTGCGCTGCCATTCCCCAACGCCCAGTTCGACGTGGTCATGTCTGCTTGGGTCATCGAGACCGTCGACGATCCGCGTGCCGTCATCACGGAGTTGCTGCGGGTCCTGCGCCCTGGTGGGCAGCTCATCTATTCGTTCTGCACCAGACCCGTCCGACGTCGCGACAGGTGGCGCACCGCGCCGTTACGTGCGGTGGTTCACGCCTTGTTCGCCGGGCACTTCCTCACCGAGGCACAAATACCTTTCCACGACTGCGACATGTCACGCCGAAGCACCTTCGCCGGCGGCGCCGTCACGGTCGTGTCACTCGGAACCTGCTGCACCGTCGGTCGCGAGTTGCAGCCGTCAGGCGCAAACGTCGAACCCTGATGGACTGGCTCTGCAGCGTGGACCTTGTCACCAAACCGGCGAGGTGAGCCGGCGAGCGGCCGACTCCAGTCGGCTCCCGACCGCTCAGACGACCGAGCAGGCGATCCTGCCAGATGACCTTCGCAACACCGAGAGGAAGGGCGCCGAGCGCGACGTGGCGCCGCCCCAGCTTCTCAGGCGACGAGCTCGTCTTGATTGGCGACCGAGACGCCGTCCTAGTCGCCATCGATACGGCTCCCGCGATGATCGCGGCGAGCCGGCGAGGGTCACTGCGGTCCGTCCGAGGCCGCCGCCGCGGACACCGGCGATCAGCGAGCCGTTCGTGAGACCAGGCCATCGACGGCGCCGAAGACGATCGGGTGGAAATCACCGCGGGAGACGTGCTGGCAGCGCGCGGACGGCTTGCGCCCTGCGAGCGTGTCGAGCGTGACGTTTGGGGAACGACCGCACGGTCAGTGCCGGTAGGACAGGGCGACCATCATGCCGCGTTCGGCGTGGTAGATGTTGTGGCAGTGGGTGACCCATTGGCCGGGATTGGTGGCGTCGAACTCGACGTCCACGCTGTGCATCGGTCGCACGATGACGGTGTCCTTGCGCGGCCCGCCACCGGCGACGGCGAAGGTGTGCCCGTGCAGGTGCATGGGGTGGAACATGGCGGTGTGGTTCGCGAAGCGCAGTCGCACCCTCTCGCCGGAGCTGATCGTCAGTGGCTTCGACTCGGCGAAGGTCTTGCCGTTGATGGTCCATCGGTAGCCGCTCATCCCGCCGCCGAGCAGGAGGTTGTGGTTGCGGTCAACGGTTTTTCTGGCCAGTTGCGCGGCCTCGCTGGCGCGCAGTTGAGTGCCGAGCAGGACCTGTCCGTGCAGTTCGTCCAGCCGCACGGTGGCTGCCGGCGGGCGGCCGCTGCCGGTCCGGATCAGGGCCAATGCCTGGCCGGTTTTGCCCTCGGCGGCAGCCACCAGCGGGAACACCCCGTCGGACAGGGTGACCGTCACGTCGAAACGTTCCCCCATGCCGATGATCAACGCTTCGGTGGTGAGCGGGACGACCGGGAAGCCGTCGCTGTGGGTGATGGTGAGTTGGTGACCGCCGAGGGCGACCCGAAAGGCGGTGTCGGATCCGGCGTTGATCAACCGGAGCCGGATTCGCTGACCAGGCTTGCCGGTGAAGGTCTGCGGCGCCGTCGGCACCCGGCCGTTGGCAAGGTAGTGCGGGTAGGCGATGTCACCCGCGCCACCGAGCACCGGTGACCGCATGGTCTCGCCCATCCCGGTTGTGCCGCCGCCACCCATGCCGCCCATGCCGCCGGTGCCGGAGTCGGTGGCGCTGAAGCCGGCCAGGATGTCGTCTGGGGTGCGGCCCGTGCCGTCCACCCAGTCGTCGAGCACGACGGTCCAGTCGGCGTCGTAGCGTCCGCTGTCGTTCGGGTCGTCGACCAGCAGTACGCCGTACAGGCCGCGGTCGAGCTGGACGCCGACGTGCGGGTGGTAGAAGTAGGTGCCGGGATCAGGGACCGTGAACTCGTAGGTGAACCGGCTGCCCGGCGCGATCGGGGCTTGCGTCACGCCCGGGACACCGTCCATGTCGTTGCGCAGCGCGATGCCATGCCAGTGGATGCTGGTCGGTGCCGGCAATTGGTTGTCCAGGGTGACGCGCAGCAGGTCGCCGGTGCGGGCGCGCAGGACCGGGCCGGGCAGTTGATCGCCGTAGGTCCAGCTGTTCACCTTTGGGCCGCCGAGGTCCAGGGTGGCTGGGCGGGCGGTGAACTTCGCGGTCACGAGATGTTGCCCGGCGCTCCGGCGGGCCGCTTCGGCGTCGCGTACCGCCGCCGAGGTGGGGGTGACCGCAACACCGAGGGTGCGGGCGCTGCCGCAGGCGTCGAGGGCGAGCAGGCCAGCCGAACTGGCAGCGCCTGCCAGGACCTGACGGCGGGTGACGGTGAACACGAGAAAGCTTCCTTGTCGTTGAGGGAGTGTGTGCCGGATCCGGCTGGGTCAGAGGCCCGTGGTCGCGGCGGTCGAGGGCGATTGCCGCGAAGGGCTACCAGCTCAGGCTTTGTCTGGTTGCCAGGCCCATCCCTTCCGGTTGCGGCCCGCCTACTCCGGCCGGAACGCTCCCCGATCTTTTGGCTCAGCTTCCTCCACTGTCACTGGTGATGTAGAGGCTTAGGTCATGAACTGGCCAGGACGCGGTCGAAGTCCGAACGCGTGCCCCAGCCCGAAGATCAAGAGTGCCCATGGGTAGATCGCCACATTGCTCGGTGGTCCCGACAGCACAGGGCAATCGTCACCGTCGTCTGGGACCTTGTGCCCTTCCCGGCGAGTGCCGCGATCGAGCATGTTTGCAACATGCTCACTGGTCAGCCCCACGTTGGACGCGTGGACGCCTTCATGGGCCGAGCAGTTCTGCGAAATCCAGCTGAGGCCGGCGCTCCCACGGCTAATCCACTCTGCACGCAACCACCGGGCAACTGCTGGGCGGCCACCGAGGTCGCAGGTAGCGGCCGTGAAAGGGAATGTGATGAAGGAAACAGTCAGTCGGCAGGCCTATCTCGTGGGTGGTGGTATCGCGTCGTTGGCGACAGCGGTGTTCCTGCTGCGTGACGGAGGTTTCGACGGCTCGAAGATCCGAATCCTCGAGGAGGGTCCGAGTCTGGGTGGGGCGTTGGACGGCTCCGGCGACCCCGCCCGGGGTTTCGTGTCACGGGGTGGTCGGATGTTGACGGAGGAGACCTATGTCTGCCTGTGGAATCTGCTGGAGACGATCCCGACGTTGACTGACCCGTCGATCTCGGTGAAGCAGGAGGTATGGCAGTTCAACCTGAAGTGGCCCAGTGCTGCCAAGGCCAGGCTGATCGGCAGGGACCAGACGATCCTGGATGCGGCTGATCTCGGTTTTTCTGTAGCTGACCGGATCGAGCTGGTCCGGTTGCTGGCGTTGCCGGAGAGGGTCATCGGGGCGAGGCGCATCGACGAGTTCTTCTCAGAGCATTTCTTCGCGACAAACTTCTGGGCCATGTGGCGGACCACGTTCGCGTTTCAGAATTGGCACGGCGCGATCGAACTGAAGCGTTACTTCCTGCGATTCTTCCAGGAGTTCCCACGCATCCACACCCTGGCCGGGGTCCGTCGCACCCGGCTGGATCAGTACGACTCGATCGTCCGACCGATCCAACGTTGGCTCACCGAACAGGGTGTCGTCGTGGAACACGACACGACTGTGGTCGATGCCGATTTCGTCTGGGATGAGACGGGCCGGCGGGTCGAGCGGCTGCACCTGGAACGTGATGGTCAGCCAGTCACCTACGAGATCGCCGCCGACGACCTGGTGTTCATGACGATCGGTTCGATGACCGCCGACGCGACGTACGGTGACGATGGCCACGCCCCGGAGCTGGTGACGGACAAGCGGGACGGCGCCTGGACGCTGTGGGACAACATCGCCAAGAAAGCCGATGACCTGGGCCAGCCCGCGGTGTTCCACGGCAATGTCGACCAGGCCAAGTGGGAGTCGTTCACGATGACCATGCGCAGCCCGCTGCTGATGCACCGGATCGAGGAGTTCTCCGGGAATCTGCCAGGCACCGGTGGGTTGATGACGTTCAAGGACTCGCGTTGGCTGATGTCGATCGTGGTGCCGCACCAGCCGCACTTCGACGGCCAGCCCGAGGACACCTACACCTTGTGGGGCTACGGGTTGTTCATCGACGAGCCAGGTGACTTCGTCATCCCAACGATGTCCCAGGCGACCGGTCAGGAGATCCTCACCGAACTCGTTCACCACCTGGGGTTCGAGGATGCGCTGGAACAGATCCGGGCGACCACGACCGTGACCCCGGTGATGATGCCCTACATCACCAGTCAGTTCGAGGCCCGCGCGGTCGAGGACCGGCCGCTGGTCCTGCCCAAGGGTTCGACGAACTTCGCGTTGCTCGGCCAGTACGTCGAGATCCCCGAAGACGTCGTGTTCACGGTGGAGTACTCAGTACGCGGTGCGATGCACGCTGTCTATGGGCTGCTGGGGATCGACAAGGAAATCCCAGGCATCTATCACGGGTTGGCTCACCCCAAGGTCGCCGCCGAGGCGCTGCGGACCGCTCTGGGCTAGCGCACCGCCGAAGTCGGCCGGCACGTCATTGTCAGTGGTCAGGATCAAGGAGCTGGAAGATGTCCACACAACTCGCGGGTGATGAGCGCCGTGTCGTGCTGGAGCTGGACGGGCTGCAGTGGGCGAGTGAAGCGCTTGCCGTTGAGGCGGTGCTGGGTCGTCAGCCGGGGGTGCTTGGTGTGCAGGCGAATCCCGTGGCGCAGACCGCGACGGTCACCTACGACCCGGCCCGTACGACGGTCCGAGCGCTCGCGGGTTGGGTCCGGGACTGCGGATACCACTGCCGGGGGGAGTCGGTGCCGGACCATCTGTGCCCATCCCCGGGGCCAGACGACGCTGCTCAGGTGTCCCATCAGAGCCATGACATGTCGATGGACATGGATATGTCGATGGACATGGACACGGGTGGTGCGGCGCCGGACCGGATGGGCAGCCCGGCGCAGGTGATGGGGCACGGTGGTCACGGTGAGATGTCGATGGCCGGGATGGTCCGCGACATGCGCAACCGGTTCCTCGTCGCGGTGGTGCTGGCTGTTGCGGTGACGTTGTGGTCCCGGATCGGTCGGGATGTGCTCGGGTTCACTGCGGCGGCCCCGTTCGGGTGGCGCGACGACGTGTTCCAGTTGGTGCTGAGCCTGCCGGTGGTCTTCTACTCCGCGTGGGTGTTCTTCGCTGGCGCGGTCCGGGCGTTGCGGGCCCGGACGTTGGACATGATGGTGCTGGTCGCAGTCGCTGTCGGTGCCGGTTGGGTGTATTCGGTCGGGGTCACCTTCACCGGCGGTGGCGAGGTGTTCTATGAAGCGGCGACGATCCTGACGTCGTTCGTGTTGCTCGGTCACTATTTCGAGATGCGCGCCCGGGGTGGCGCGAACGAGGCGGTCCGGGCGCTGCTGAAACTCGCGCCGCCGGTCGCGTTGGTGCTGCGCGACGGCGAACCGGTGGAGGTGCCCACCGACCAGGTCGTGGTGGGTGATCTGCTGCTGATCCGGCCCGGTTCGAAGATCGCCGCCGACGGGGTCGTCGAGGACGGCGAGAGCGACATCGATGAGTCCACCGTCACCGGCGAGAGCCTGCCGGTGCACAAGGTTCCCGGTGACGGGGTGGTCGGTGCGACCATCAACACCACGGGCACGCTGCGGGTCCGAGCTACCAAGGTCGGCGCGGACACCGCGCTGGCCCAGATCGTGAAGCTGGTGCAGGAGGCCCAGAACTCCAAAGCGCCAGGCCAACGGCTTGCTGACCGGGCGGCGTTCTGGCTGGTGTTCGTCGCGCTGCTCGGTGGGGTCGGGACGTTCGTGGTGTGGCTGCTCGCCGGCCGTCCGGTCAGTGAGGCGTTGCTGTTCGCGATCACCGTCGTCGTGGTGACCTGCCCGGACGCGCTCGGCCTGGCCACCCCGACAGCGATTATGGTCGGCACTGGACTTGGTGCCGGCCGTGGGGTGCTGTTCAAGAACGCGACCGCGATCGAAACCTCGAAAAAGATCGACGTGGTGGTGCTGGACAAGACCGGCACCCTCACCCTGGGTGCACCGCAGGTCACCGACCTGATCGTCGAAGGGCTCCCCGAGAGCGAGGCGCTGGCGCTGATTGCCGCCGTCGAACGGGCCTCGGAACACCCGCTGGCCAAGGCCGTCGTCCAGCGCGCCGACACCGCCGGTGCGCGTCGTCTGGACGCCAAGGGGTTCACCAACGTGCCGGGGCAGGGCGCCATCGCAACCGTCGACGGTCACCGGGTCGTGGTCGGCAACAGCCGGCTGATGGCGGCCCAGCACGTCGCCCTCGGCGCGCTCGGCGACCGGCAGCGCGAGCTCGCCGCCGCCGGACGGACCTCAGTGCTCGGCGCGGTGGACGGAACGGCCGTCGCGGTGATCGGCATCGCCGACGCGGTCCGCCCGAGCTCCGCCGCAGCGGTCACCGAACTTCGCGAACTCGGTGTCGAGGTTGTCATGCTGACCGGCGACAACGCCGCGACCGCCGCCCGGATCGCCGGGCAGCTCGGGATCACCACCGTCATCGCGGACGTCCTGCCGGGCGACAAAGCCGCGAAGGTCAGGGAGTTGATGGCAGCCGGACGGCGGGTCGCGATGGTCGGCGACGGCGTGAATGACGCCCCAGCGCTGGCCCAGGCAGACCTCGGGATCGCGATCGGCGCGGGCACCGACGTCGCGGTCGAAACCGCCGACGTCGTGCTGATGCGCTCCGACCCCCTCGACGTCGCGGTCGCCCTCCGGATCGGCCGCGGCACCGTCCGCAAGATGCAACAGAATCTCGGCTGGGCGATCGGCTACAACTCGATCGCGCTGCCGATCGCGGCTGGGGTGTTCCAGCCCGCCTTCGGCCTCGTCTTACGACCGGAGATCGCGGCCATCACGATGGCCGGCTCAAGCTTCCTCGTCGCGGTCAACGCGCTGACCCTCAAACGCCTCCGACTGCCGACAGCCCAGCCCGCAGCACCGCCCAACTCAACTCCCGACCAGCAGGTCCCCGGTCGTATCGGTGAGCCCGTTGCCACCAAGACAAGCTGATGACCGACGGGGATCTGGTGGGCCACGGTCCTGGCCAACGCACAGCCGCTGCTGATTCTGCTCCCGGCCTGGTGGCTCCACCGCGAACGGGTGTCGGCGCGGGCTGGTCTCGCGCTCGCGGTTGGGTTCGGTGGGCTGCTCGTCGTCGCCGTGCCAGGCGGTGGCGGCTCCGGGGCATTGCTGGCGCTGCTGGCATCCGTCGCGGTCACCACCGGCACGATGATGGCGCGTCACCTCGGCGCCATCGACATCGTGGTGGTCAGTGCGGCGCATTTGCTGATCGGGGGGTTCGTCCTGGCCGGCGTCGGTCTGGCCCTGGACGGCCCCCCACAGATCGATTGGACCCTCCGTTTCGTTGCCGTGTTGGCGTTCCTGGGGTTGGTGGCGACCGCAGCGACGACACTGGCCTGGTTCGTCGAGACTTTGCGCTGCCCGCTGTCCTCGCTGACCCCGTGGATGCTGCTCCCACCGGTGTTCGTTCTGTTGCTGGGCATCGTCGTGCTCGGTGAACGCCCCGACGCCTGGACGGTGACCGGCATCGTCCTGGTCCTGATCAGCATGCGGATCACCCTGTCCGAGCACGGCGCTGCAGGCGGCGCAGCCGGACAACTCTCGGTTGCCGGCCCGGACGGCCGAGACACCGCGACAGTCCCCGTCCTGCACCGCAGAACCCCTCTGAAGGAGCACCGATGACGCTCACCGCCCCGCACCTCCCGACCGACAGCGGTCGATCCGAGGCCTCCGGTCCGCTCGGAGCTGAGGAGTTGCGGCTACTCGATGCGTACTGGCGGGCGGCGAACTTCCTCTCAGTCGGGCAGATCTATCTGCTGGCCAACCCGTTGCTGCGAGAGCCGCTTACCTTGGCGCACATCAAGCCGCGTCTGCTCGGCCACTGGGGGACCACGCCTGGGTTGAACCTGCTCTACGCCCATCTGAACCGGGTCATTGTCAGCCAAGGCCTGGACGCGATGTATGTGATCGGACCGGGCCATGGCGGACCGGGCCTGGTCGCGAACGCCTACCTGGAAGGCACCTACAGCGAGGTCTACCCGGAGATCAGCCGGGACGCCGAGGGGCTGCGCCGGCTGTTCCGGCAGTTCTCCTTCCCCGGCGGCATCCCGAGCCATGTGGCCCCGGAGACCCCCGGGTCCATCCACGAGGGAGGTGAGCTGGGTTACGCCCTGGCGCACGCCTACGGCGCCGCGTTCGACAACCCGGGCTTGCTGGTCGCCTGCGTCGTCGGAGACGGCGAGGCAGAGACCGGACCGCTGGCCGCGAGCTGGCATTCCAACAAATTCCTCGACCCGGTGCACGACGGGGCGGTTCTGCCCATCCTGCACCTGAACGGCTACAAGATTGCCAACCCGACGGTGCTGGCCCGGATCCCGGACGAAGAGCTGCTGGCGCTGCTGACCGGCTACGGCCACCAGCCGATCCTTGTCCGGGGCGACGATCCGGTGCAGGTTCACCAGGACCTGGCTGCGGCGCTGGACTGGGCGGTCCAAGAGATCGCCCGGATCCAGCGGGACGCCCGGGAGGGTGGGAATGTGCTGCGGCCGCGCTGGCCGATGATCGTGCTGGCCACCCCGAAGGGGTGGACCGGCCCAAAGGAGGTCGACGGGCTCCCGACCGAGGGCACCTGGCGCTCGCACCAGGTGCCGTTGGCCAACCTGGCGGACAACCCTGAACACCTGCGCCAGCTTGAGGAGTGGATGCGTAGCTACCGCCCCGAGG
>JBKJOO010000328.1:0-4586 GCA_046595615.1 Mycobacteriales bacterium
TCAATCCAGGCCTTCGGGTGATGCGGGCGCCCCGTGGCTGCTTCGGGTGGACCATCGGTGGCGCCGGCGTGAGCTCACCCCGGCAGCACGAATGCCTCCTGGCGATCGGCACGACAACCGAAGCTGCCACCGACGCCCTCATTGATCGTGCCGTGGCCGAAGGCGCCGAACTCATCACGCCGCCCGGACCGCAACCATGGGGTTACGCCGGGGCGTTCGCCGACCCTGATGGGCACATCTGGATGGTGCGGACAGACCCTTCATCCGGGTCCGCCTGAGCTGGACGACCGGGGCGAGTCGCCAGCCAGCAGGTGCCTCGATCAGGTGGTCGGCGCTCGTCCGGAGGCCCTGGTCGGCGTCACTCCATCACGATGCGTTGGCCCGGTGAGGTCGTCTTCGCCGGGACGCACGACGCCTGGTGCGGACGCCGGTCCATCAGCTACCGACGACGTCTTGCTCGAAGGAACGGATCTCGGGGAGTCCGACCAGGTTCGTGAACGCATCGAAGTCGATGGCGTCGTCGAGGACCGCGAGTGGCGAGCCACTCACCCTGAGCTCGGCGAGGTAGCGCTGCATCGCGGCGGTGGCCGAGAACAGCGTGGCGACTGGGAAAATGACGAGCGAGAAACCGAGTTCGGCGACCGTTTCCAGCGGCAGCATCGGCGTACGACCCCGCTCGACCCAGTTGAACAGCAGAGGCGTGTCGGGGAAGGCCGCGGCCACTTCGGCGACCTCGGCCTCGCTCTCCGGCGCTTCGACGAACAAGACGTCGGCCCCGGCGTCGCGGTAGGCCCGGGCCCGCTCCAACGCTGCGTCGAGCCCCTCGACGGCTCGGGCGTCGGTCCGCGCGATGAGCACGAAGTCGGGGTCATGGCGCGCCGCGACGGCCGCGCGCACCTTCTCGACCATTTCCTCGACGGGCACGACCTGTTTGCCGGACATGTGTCCGCAGCGCTTTGGCGACACCTGGTCCTCGAGGTGGATGGCCGCCACGCCGGCCCGCTCGAACTGTTGGACGGTACGGGCGACGTTGATGGCGTTGCCGTAGCCGGTGTCGGCGTCGCTGATCAGCGGCACATCGACCGCGCGAGCCATCCGGCCGGCGTTGTCGACCATCTCGGCCAGCGAGAGCAGACCGACGTCGGGCATGCCGAGCAGGGAGGCGGTCGCCCCGAAGCCGGTCATGTACGCCGCGTCGAAGCCGGCCTGCTCGACCAGGCGCGCCGACAGCGCGTCGTAGGCACCTGGCACGAGCAGCGGCCCGTCGGCCGCGAGCAGGGCGCGCAGCCGGGCGGCCCCGCCGCCGCGGGGTGACAGGAAGCTGCCCATCAGCTGGTTCCGTCCGTTGTCGGGGTGGGTGGCGACAGGCGGGCGACGACGTCGTCCTCGGACAGGACATCGGCGTACTTGGCCTGCAGGTCGTACAGGTTGGCCTCGTGCGGACCGGGCGCGCGATCACCGACGGCCTCGCGGACGACGACCGGGCGGAAGCCGTGCTGGAGCGCGTCGAGGGTGGTGGCCCGCACGCAACCGCTGGTGCTGACGCCGACGACGACCACGGTGTCGACCCCGGCGACGGTCAGGACCGTCGCCAACGAGGTGCCGAAAAAGCCGCTGGCGTACTGCTTGGTGACCACGACCTCGCCGCGCAACGGCGCGACCTCCGGCATCGGCTCGCCGAGCGGGTCGCCGTCGACGAAGTGCCGCAGGCCGCGGACCTTGCGGAAGAACAGACCGCCGTCCAGGCCCCCCGCGCAGTAGGCCACCCGGGTGTGCACCACCGGGTGGCCCCCGGCCCGGGCGGCTGTCAACACCCGCGCGGCGGCGTCCAGGCACGACCGCGCACCGAGGTCGAGGTCGCTGCCGGGCGTGAAGTACGCCCGGGCCAGGTCGACGACGACCAGCCCGGGCCGGCGGCCCCACCCGACGGGACCGCCGAACCCGGAATCGGCGTCGGGCTGACCGGTCATGTCCAGACGGGGGCCTGCGGGGCGGCCAGCCCGGTCTCCTCCAGGCAGCGCTCGAGGATGACCTCGAGCGGTGGGCCCATGTCGAAGACGGGCAACTCGGCGGGACGGCTGGCGGACAGCTGCGACCGCAGGGCATCGGTCGCCGCCGCGTCCACGACCCCCTCGCCATCGCAGACCACGCCGTAGCGCCGGGCGCCGGCTGCACTGACCAGGCCGCGCCGGACCTCAAGCGCCACCAACTCGGGGTCGCGTGCCAGCGGGTCGCCCCAGCCCCCGCCGCCCCAGGTCACGAAGTGCAGCTGGTCGCCCGGCAGCACCGGCACGTCGTGGACCTTGCTGGGCAGCACCTCGGTCGAGCCGTCCGCACGGACGAGCCACTTGCGGCCGCGCGCCCCCGGCGTACCGCCATTGACGCCCCATGGGTAGGTGAGCCAACGGTCGTCATGGATGGCCACCGTCCCGGGTTCGAGGAAGCGGTAGGTGACGTCGACGCCGTTGCCGCCGCGGTGCACGCCAGCACCGCCGGTGTCGGCGACGGTCTCCCAACGTTCGATGCGCATCGGGTAGTAGCTCTCGAGGTATTCGCAGGGAATGTTGACGAAGGAAGGCCACAACGAGTGGCCGTCCGGGCCGTCGCCGATCGGCCGGCCGGGAATCCCGCCGAAGCCGATGGAGTAGAGCTGGAACCACTCGCCCTTGCGGTCGCCGCTCGAGTAGTTGCCGGAGTACATGAAATGCGGTGAAGACGAGAAGCCGGCCGCGTTGAGAAGGCTCGGGTTGGTCTGGCCGAGCAGGCCGCCGAACAGGTCGAAGACGCGGCCGATCCCATGGTTGCGGGCATTGAGGGCAGCCGGGTATCGCGGCTTCCAGAAGCTGCCCTCCTCGATCGTCACGTCGATGAGCGGATAGAAGCCGTCGTTCCACAGGATCTGTGGGTCGGCGACGGTGATCATGTAAATGCCGAAGAACATCCTGGCGAGGTTCTCGTTGAGGTAGTAGTTGATCGGGCCTTTGGCCTGCGGGCTGCTGCCGCTGAAGTCCAGGTGCACCTTGTCGCCGGTGCGGGTGAGGGCCAGCTTCAGCTCGTATGGGCCGAAGCCCACGCCGTCGTCGCAGATCCAGTCGCTGAATTCCAGCCGCTGGCCGTCCGCGAACACCAGGCCCAGCAGGGTTTTCATGGCCTGGTAGTTGCGCTCGAGGAGCGCGTCCAGCGCGGAGACGTACCGCTCGGGCCCGAAGCGGTCGCACAGTTCCTGGACGCGGCGCCCGGCGGTGCGGCAGGCCGCGACGATGCCGTTGAGGTCCGCTCGGTTCCATTCCGGTTGGCGGACCTGGTTGAGGATGATGCGCAGCGGGTCCTCCTGCAGGACCCCTTTGCGGTAGAGCTTGAAGGGTGGGATGACCACGCCCTCCTCGAAGATGGTCTTGGCGTCGGTCGGCATCGAGCTGGGGGTCTTGCCACCGACATCGCTCATGTGGCCGAACATCGCGGCCCAGCCGACGACCCGCCCGAGGTGGTAGATCGGCATGACAACGAGCCAGTCGTTGGCGTGGCTGATCGCCGCGTCGCACGAGTACGGGTCCGAGGTCAGCAGGACGTCGCCTTCCTCGACGGTGTCGTGGAAGCCTTCCAGGAACGACGGGATGGACAGCCCGAACTGGCCGACCATCATCTTGCCGTCCGGGTCGCTGATCAGCGGGAACTCGTCGTGCTGCTCGCGGGTGCCGGGCGACAGCGCGGTGCGAAACAGCACCTCGTCCATCTCGAAACGGGCGTTGCGCAGGGCGTTCTCGATGAGGTCGAGCGTGACGGGGTCGACGTCGACCCGATCGAGCGGCTCGGTCGTGCTCTGGATGATCTGTGCCACGGCTCAGCCCTCCACGGGTCGGATCAGCAGGCTGCCACTGGGGTGCACCGTCGCGGCGTACCCGGGCAGGACGAGGGTCGTCGAGTCCATCTCGATGACGATCGCGGGCCCGTCGATGACGTTGCCCGCCTTGAGCAGGGACCGGTCGTAGAGCGCGGCGTCCGTGGAGCCACCGTCGACCCACACGGGCGTCGTGCCGGTCTGCGCGTCGGACGGGTTGGCGCCGCCCTGCTCGAGGGTCGGCGTCGCGACGTCGGGTCGCGGCCCGACGACGGTGGCGCGCACCGTCACGAGCTCCTGCTCGTTGTCGAGCAGGAAGGAGAACAGCCGCTCGTGCTCAGCGTTGAAAGCAGCCCGCAGCGAGTCGAGACCGGCGCCCTTGCCGTCGAAGGCTTCCACGTCGATGGTGACCGGCACCTCGAAGCCCTGCCCGTGGTATCGCAGGTCAGCGGAGTATTCGACCCGGTGCTGCGTCCGCGGCACGCCGTCGGCCTCGACCGTCGTGGCCGCCTGCTCGGCGAGCTCGGCAAGCAGGTCGGTCAGCTCGGCGTCGGTCAACTGCGAGAACCGGCGTACGACGGTCCGGGCCGCCTCGTCGCGCACGCTGGTCGTCGCGTCGCCGTAGGCGCACAACACCCCGGGCGAGGGCGGAATGACGACCGGCCAGGCCCCGGTCAGCCGGCCGAGCGCGTTGGCGTGCAGCGGGCCGGCACCGCCGAAGGCCACGAGGGCGAAGTCACGCGGGTCG
>JBKJOO010000339.1:0-4267 GCA_046595615.1 Mycobacteriales bacterium
CGACGAGGCGCTCCGGCTCGCGGTCGAGGTGGACGGCGTCCGGGGGCACGCCGGCGACGCCATGGTCGCCAGGGACCCCGCGCGCGAACGCGTGACGGAGGGCTATGGCTGGGTGACCGAGCGGACGACGTGGGCCGAGGCACGCGGCCGCCCCGCGGCCCTGCGCACCCGAGTCGTCGCCCGGGCGGCCGCACTGGCCCATCGCGCCGCCTGACCGCCGTACGACCTCCCTCATGATCATCAGGGGATGGGTGCGTGGACACGCCGGCGAGTCGCGCAGCAATGTCCTGATGATCACCGAAAGGGGAGGGGAGGGGGGCGCTCGAGCTGCTCAGTCGTCGGGATGGGCGTGCGGCGCCTGTGGTGCGCCGACGGCGCCGCTCAGCCCGGCGTACGGCGTGCGGTAGAGGCAGGTGTCACAGTTCATCCGGATGTCGCCGGCGTGCGCCTCGTCGAAGCGACCGAGCAGCAGCCCAGCCAGTCCGGCCGACACCCCCAGCGGCTCGGAGACGACGATCTCGAGGCCGTCGACCGCGGCGGCCTGGGTCGCGACGAGACGCGGCAGGTAACCCGGGCCGAGGAAGTACCTCGCCAGCGCCACGCGCCGCGCCCCACCGGCCCGGAGGCGTTCGAGGGCCTGCGGCACGGTCGGGCCGGTCGTCGAGACGAAGGCGATGTCGACCGAGGGGAACGCCCGGCCCTCCCAGAGCAACCGGGCGGTGGCGGCGACACCGGCATTGGCGTCCGGGTCGAGCGAGCCGCCCGCGACCAGCACCACCGGCTCGTCGCTGACGCCGGCCTCGGCCAGTCGCCTCGCGAGCACATCGACGACCACCGGGTGCGGCCCGAGTGGCCGGCCGTAGCGCAGGACGACGCCGGGGTGGTCGAGCCGGCCGGCCTGCACAGAGCCGGCGACGTCGGTCTTGGAGTGCGAGGCGGCACCGAGCAGCAGTGGCACGATGGTGATGTCGCGCTCCCCCGCCGCGACCAACTGCCGCAGCGCGACCCGGATCGAGGGACCGGCGTTGTCGACGTAGGCCGCCTCGGTGCGCAGCCCTGGCCGCTGTGCCGCGGCAGCAGCGAGCAGCCCGCGTACGACGTCCTGCGAGCCGGGGTCGCGCGAACCATGGGCCACGCCGAGCAGCGTGCTCACAGCGGGATCCGGGCCGCGACGACCGCGCCAACGACCACGACTGCCGGCGCGGCCAGGTTCGCGGCGTCGACGGCCGCCGAGGCCAGGGTGGTGATGACGACCTCCTGACTGACCAGCGTGCCGTCGCGGACGACGGCGACGGGCGTGTCCGCCGACCTGCCGCCCGCGACGAGGGCCGCGCAGACGGCGCCGAGGCGTTCGACGGCCATCAGCAGCACCACGGTCCCACCAAGGCGGGCGAGCGCATCCCAGTCGACGGTGGAGCCCGGGTCGCCGGGCGACAGGTGGGCGCTGACGACCGACACCGACTGGGTGATACCCCGTGCGGTGACAGGGATCCCAGCCCAGGCCGGCACGGCGAAGGCGCTCGTCACGCCGGGCACCACCTCGACGGCGACGCCGGCGTCCACACAGGCGGCCACCTCCTCGATGCCACGGGCGAACACGTGGACATCGCCACCCTTGAGCCGCACGACCCGCGCGCCGGCACGGGCCCGGTCGACCAGCAGCTGCTCGATGTCGCGCTGCGACCATGACGCACCGTGGGCGGACTTGCCGGTCTCGACCACCTCGACGCCTTCAGCCAGCTCGACCTGTGGCGCCAGCCGGTCGCGGACGACGAGATCGGCCTGGGCCAGGAGCTGCCGCCCCCGCACGGTGAGCAACCCGGGGTCGCCGGGTCCGCCGCCGACGAGGGCGACCGAACCGGGGCCGGACCGCGCCCGGCGCAGCGGCAGGGAGCCGGTATCGAGGGCCAGCGCGATCGCGTCGCGGAGCCCGACCGATCGGCGGGGGTCCCGGCCGGCGGTCACCGACACGACGATCCCGTCGACGCGGGCCACCGCCGGCACCCAGGCCGCCGACCTCGACGCGTCGTCGGCGCGCACACACCACACGCCGCGCGTGAGGCACGCGGCTGCCACGGCGTCATCGATGACCCCGGTGCAGGTGTGCACCAGCCAGGCGCCGTCGACGTCGCTGTCACGAAAGGCTCTGCGCTGCAACGGAAACCCGAGCTCGGCGGCGTGGATTGCCACCACCTCGACGGCGGCCCCCGCCGCGGCCAGCGCCTCGATCCGGCGCAGCGCCACCGGCCCGGCCCCGACAACCAGTACCCGCTTGCCCGTCAGGTCGAGGTGCAGCGGGTAGGAGCTCAGGCCCGCACTCCGAGCGTGCTGCCGACCATGCCGGCGGCGAGCGTCGCGCCGGTCGCCTCGTCGATCAGGACGAAGGCTCCGGTCGCCCGGTCGTCGGCGTAGTCGTCGACGAAGATCGGCGAGGCCGTCCGGACCGTGACCAGACCGATGTCGTTGAGGTGCAGCGAGGTGGCCCCGTGGCGGGACAGCGTCGTGACATCGAGCCGGTCGTGGAGCTCGGTGACGATGGCCTTGACCGAGCGGGTCGTGTGCTTGAGCAGTAGCTTGCGTCCCGGCAACAGCGGCGAGTCGGCCATCCAGCACACGGTCGCCTCGAAGCTCGACGTGACCGTCGGCACGTCGTCGGCCGCAGCAATGAGATCACCTCGGCTGACGTCGATCTCGTCGGAGAGGCGGACTGTGACGGCCTGCCGCGCGGTGGCCTGCTGGAGCGGACCATCGGCCGTGTCGAGCGCCAGCACCGTCGTACGCCGGGAAGAGGGCAGGACCACGACCTCGTCGCCGGGCCGCAGCGTGCCGGTGGTGACCGTGCCGGCGTAGCCGCGGTAGTCGGGTAACTCGACCGACATCGGCCGGATGACGTACTGCACCGGGAAGCGGGCGCCGCGCCGGCCGAGGTGGTCCCGCTCGACCTCGACGGTCTCGAGGTGCTCGAGCAGCGCGGGCCCGGTGTACCAGGGCATCCGCTCGCTGCGGTGCACCACGTTGTCGCCGGGCAGCGCAGCCAGCGGTATTGCCGTGACATCGGGCAGGTCGAGACTGGCTGCGAACGAGCGGAACTCGGCCACGATTGCCTCGTAGACGGACCGGTCGAAGTCGACGAGGTCCATCTTGTTGACGGCGAGCACCAGATGCGGCACCCGCAGCAGGGCTGACAGCGAGGCGTGCCGGCGGGTCTGCTCCAGCACCCCCTTGCGCGCGTCGACGAGGACCAGCGCGAGGTCGGCGGTCGACGCCCCGGTGACCATGTTGCGGGTGTACTGCACATGGCCGGGGGTGTCGGCGACGATGAACGATCGTGCAGCGGTGGCGAAGTAGCGGTAGGCGACGTCGATGGTGATGCCCTGCTCGCGCTCGGCCCGCAGCCCGTCGGTGAGCAGCGCCAAGTTGGTGTAGTCGTCACCGCGGTCGGCTGAGGTCTTCTCGACCGCCTCGAGTTGATCGGTGAACACGCTCTTGGAGTCGTACAGCAGCCGGCCGATGAGGGTCGACTTGCCGTCATCGACCGAGCCGGCGGTGGCGAACCTGAGCTGGTCGGCCACTAGAAGTAGCCCTCCTTCTTGCGGTCCTCCATGGCTGCCTCGCTGGCCCGGTCGTCCGCCCGGGTCGCGCCGCGCTCGGTCACCCTGGTCGTCGCGACCTCCTCGACGACCTCGTCGGGGTTTCGGGCCGGCGACAGGACTGCGCCGGTGCAGGAGGCGTCACCGACCGTGCGGTAGCGCACCGTGCGCGTCGAGACCACCTCGCCGGCGGTGGGCATCGAGACCGGTGTGACGCCGAGCAACATGCCGTCGCGCTCGAACACCTCGCGCTGGTGGGCGTAGTAGATGCTCGGCACCTCGATGTCCTCGCGGGCGATATAGCGCCAGACATCGAGCTCGGTCCAGTTCGACAGCGGGAAGACGCGGATGTGCTCACCGAGGTTGTGTCGGCCGTTGTAGAGATTCCATAGCTCGGGCCGCTGGTTCTTCGGGTCCCACTGCCCAAAGGCATCGCGGAACGAAAAGAACCGCTCTTTGGCGCGGGCCTTCTCCTCGTCGCGCCGGGCCCCGCCGAACACCGCGGTGTAGCGACCCTCCTCGATGCCTCGCAGCAGGGTCGCCGCCTGCAGGCGGTTTCGCCCGGCGCCGGCGATCTCGTGCGAGCGGCCGGCGTCGATGTCGTCCTGCACCTTCGACACGATGAGGTTCACGCCGAGCTCGGCGACGCGCCGGTCGCGGTACTCGATGACCTCGGG
>JBKJOO010000384.1:0-5061 GCA_046595615.1 Mycobacteriales bacterium
GGCGTGATCGTGGTGGGGGTCGTGCTGGACGGGCTCGGGTACGACGCAGTGCCGGCTGGCGCTGCCGGCACTGCGTCGTACCCGAGCCCGTCCAGCACGACCCCCACCACGATCACGCCCCTCAACGACCTCGCCGTCCCAGCCTCATGAAAGACCGAGGCTAGAGGCAGGGGTCAGCCACCGGCGTCGACGTCGAGGCTTGGGAGATGCGCAAACACGCAAAACCTGATCTCAAGCTCACGTCGGCTTCTGTTGGCGAAGCCAGGCAATCAGGCCGCCTGCCAGCAGCATCTGGACCTGCCGGTCGGACAGCGTGTGTCGGGTGGGGTACGCCAGGTCCCGGGTGACGTTGTGGACTGTGATGTCGCCGGAGCTGATCGCTTCACGGATACCCTCGATCACGAGGACGTCGTCCTGCTCGATCCGCTCATAATCTGCGGCGTCGGTGAACTCCAGTGCGAGCACGCCGAAGTTCGCAAGGTTCTGCCAGTGGATGCGGGCGAAGGAAACTGCGAGTACTGCGCGGAGCCCGAGGTAGGCCGGCGCGATGGCGGCGTGCTCGCGCGAGGAGCCTTGCCCGTAGTTGGCGCCGCCGACGACGATGTGGCCGGTGCTGTCCTTGGTCTCGAGTGCCCGCTGTGAGTAGGTCGCGTCGACCTGGCTGAACGTGAAGTCGGCCAGCCGTGGGATGTTGCTGCGATACGGCAGCACCAGCGCTCCGGCAGGCAGGATCTCGTCGGTGGACACGTCATCGCCGACCTTGAGCGCGACCGGTGCTTCGATCCGGTCGGGCAACGGCCCGAAGTTGGGCAGCGCTGAGATGTTCGGCCCCTTGACGAGCTCGACGCGGCCGGCTTGCTCAGGCGGCAGCGGCGCTTCGAACATGCCACTGTTCACACTGGATCGGGTCGGCAGCTCCAGCTGCGGATACTCGATTCCAAGCAGTCGCGGCAGCTCGCGAGGGTCGGTGATCTGTCCGGTGAGCGCGGCCGCTGCGGCACTCTCGGGTGAGCACAGGAAGACCGAGTCCTGCTGGGTTCCAGAGCGTCCCGGAAAGTTACGCGGGAACGTGCGCAGGCTGTTGCCGCCGACTGTTGGTGCCTGGCCCATCCCGATGCAACCCATGCACCCGGACTGGTGCAGCCGCGCACCGGCGGCGATCAGATCGAAGGTGGCGCCCATCTTTGTCAGGTCCTGCAGGATCTGCCGGGAGGACGGGTTGATGTCGAAGGACACTCCGGGATGTGCCTGCCGCCCGCGAACGATCGCGGCGACCACGGCGAAGGCGCGCAGCCCCGGGTTAGCCGACGAGCCGACCACCACCTGTTCCACGTCTTGACCAGCCACCTCACGCACTGGCACCACGTTGCCCGGTGAGCTGGGTAGCGCAATGAGCGGTTCCAGCAAGGACAGGTCGATCTCCTCGGTGACGTCGTACGCCGCGTCCTGGTCGGCGATGAGCTCGACGAAGTCGTCTTCTCGCTGCTCGGCCCGCAGGAACGCACGCACTTGTTCGTCGGCCGGGAACACGGTCGTGGTGGCGCCCAGCTCCGCCCCCATGTTGGCGATCACATGCCGGTCCATCGCGGTCAGCTGCGCCAGCCCAGGGCCGTGGTACTCGATGATCCGATTCACGCCGCCTTTGACGCCGTGCCGACGAAGCATCTCCAAGATGACGTCCTTGGCGCTCACCCAGGCCGGCAGCTCACCGGTTAGGCGCACCCCCCAGATCTCGGGCATCCGCAGGTAGACCGGTTCGCCGGCGATCGCCGTCGCCACCTCGAGACCGCCGAGTCCGATCGCCAGCATGCCCAGCGACCCGCCGGCGGGGGTGTGGCTGTCCGAGCCGACCATCGTCTTGCCCGGGATCCCGAAGCGCTGCATGTGGGTGGGGTGGGAGACACCGTTGCCGGCCTTGGAATACCAGAGCCCGAACCGCTGACAGGCCGAGCGCAGAAAGGCATGGTCCTCCGCGTTCTTGCTGTCGGTCTGCAACAGGTTGTGATCGACGTACTGCACCGACACCGCAGTGCGCGACCGATCCAGGCTGAGGGCTTCCAATTCGAGCATCACCAGCGTGCCGGTGGCGTCTTGGGTGAGCGTCTGGTCGATGCGCAAGGCAATCTCAGCCCCAGCGGTCATCTCACCGGAGACCAGGTGCGCTGCAATCAGCTTCTGCGAAACGTTCTGCCCCATAGCGTCCTCCCGGCCCACCATAACCTCGTCGCCACCGACCCGTCGACCCGTCGATCCGCCGGCCAAGGCCGCCGTCGAGGTGGAGGCCGCAGATGTGTGCGCCTGATCAACCGATACGCAGGATGGCCGCACCGCGGACTCGACCGGCCGCCAGGTCACGCAGTCCCACATGGGCGTTGTCGAAGGCGCACGGCATGGTCTCGACCCGAGCACCGATGCGGGATGCGACGAGGAGGAACTCCGCGCCATCGCGTCGGGTGTTGGCGGTCACGCTGCACACCGACCGTTCGCGGGACGGGCCTGGGCGTCCCACCATGTTCGAGAACCGAGAGCGCAACCGGAACCAGTTCGCCGGCAGGCGCGAACAGGAGGGCCGCATCGACCGGCTCGGGAGGAGCGCTATCGGTCGCTGAGCTCCCACCCAGCTCCAAGGCCAGCCGCCTCGCCGCCTCCGAGCGGGTCACGACATGGACTGTCGCGCCCTCAGCGAGTGCGACCTGCGCGGCGCCGCCGAACCCGTAGATGCCCAGCCGACCGCCCGCTGGCAGCGCTGCCCGGCGCAGCGTCGGGTCACCGATGATCCCTGCGCACAGCAGCGGTGCCGCATGCTCGTCATCAAAGCAAGCCGGCATCCGATAGGCGTACGCCTCCTGGACGACGGCGAACTGCGCGTAGCCACCGTCGGCATCCCCACCGGTGAACGTCGCTGCCGGGCAGAGGTTCTCCCGACCTTCACGGCACCACCGGCAGCGCCCGCAGGTGCCCCGCAGCCACGCCATCCGTATCGAGGCCGCCCTGGCCAAGCTCTACGCCTCCGAGCTCGGCTGGCGTGTCGTGGACGAACTCGTCCAGATCCGCGGTGGCCGTGGCTATGAGACGGCTGCCTCGCTGCGGGCCCGCGGCGAGAAACCGATCCCTGTCGAGCAGCTGCTCCGCGACATGCGCATCAACTGGATCTTCGAGGGCTCGAGCGAGATCATGCACCTGCTGATCGCCAGGGAGGCGGTGGACCGGCACCTGCAAGTGGCCAATGACATCATCGCGCCCGACGAAGAGCTCCTGCAACGAGCCCAGGCGGCCGTACGCGCCGCCGGCTTCTACTCCCGCTGGCTGCCCACGTTCGCCGTCGGGCAGGGCGAGAAGCCCATGGCGTAGGACGAATACGGGATGCTGGCCGAGCACCTGCGCTCCGCCGAACGCAACAGACGCAAACGCGCCCGAGCCACCTCCTACGACGTGGCTCGCTGGCAAGGGCGGCTCGAGCACCGACAGGCATTCCTCGGCAGGCTCGTCGACGTCGGCGCGGAACTGTTCGCGATCACCGCCGCCTGCGTCCATGCCCGGACGCTCGCTGAGCGCGAACCCGACCGCGCCCAACAGGCACCCAAGCTCGCCGACTTGTTCTACGGCCAAACGCGGCGCAGAGTGGAGGGTCTGTTCCACGA
The DNA here is from genome assembly GCA_046595615.1 of Mycobacteriales bacterium. Classification (GTDB taxonomy): domain Bacteria; phylum Actinomycetota; class Actinomycetes; order Mycobacteriales; family SCTD01; genus JAYSQK01. Next base: position 3,642 of record JBKJOO010000384.1, read on the forward strand.
GCTGTGGGCCAATGACTGCATCACCAACTACGCGGCAGCGCAACGTGTCCTCGTGGGCCGCTACACATGGGCCGAGTCAGGCATTCTCGACCCCGCCAGCGCCGGGGCCCCAGCGTGCCCCGGCCCCGCGAGTGTCCTGCCTTGGGAGCTGCCCACCGTTCTACTCAGCCCGAACACGGCGGCGCTGTCGGTGCGGGAGAACGAGCGCATCGCCCGGCTGATCACCGATAACCTGCGCCGCTACCTGGCCGGGGACGAGCTTACTCAGCCGCGTCGACCCCGCCCTGGCCCGCGATATCCGGGCAGCACCCCGTAGGTGGGCAGACCTGCAACTGACGAACATTCACGGCAAGCTCACAAGCCGCAGCCTGGTCGTGCCGTATCGGACGTTGCACCGGTTCGCGACGGAGCAGTGCGGCTTCGGGAGCAAACCCGCGACGCTCCGCGTCGCCCACGGCAAGCCGGGGGTGGAGTGCCAGGTCGACGTCGGTCGCCTCGGCGCGATGCACGACCGATGCCCAGTTGGGAGCTCCCCGACCGCGCAGGGTCGGCCCGTCATCTACGCCAACGGGCCAGAGCGGGACCGCCTGGCCGGGGTGGGAGGCGCCGATGGGTCAATCTTGGTTCTGCCAGGTTGAGAGTGGAGCGTGAGGAGATCAATGAACCGGACACTGATTACTCCTCGTCGGGAGGTTGTCATGGCACGAAGGACAATCGTGATCTCCGTAGTCCTGGTCGTCACAGTGGTGGCCATCGCTGCGATCGTGTTGTTCGGCGGAGGTGGCGGGCAGGGTCATGGCGGCGGTGGATATTGAGGTGGCACGTAACTGTCAGGTCTGGCCCTGGCAGGGCTTGTGCGAGCCCCGGACTCATTTCTTCCTTTGGTGTAACTGATCGGTCCCCGTGCGGCGTGGAAATGTGCTCTTCATTCCTCTGTCTGCCACTGTTTTCAGTGGTAGACAGGGGAGGTTGGGGAGAGGATTCCGGCGGGCCAGAACGCCCGGCACACGTCACGTGCTGGTCGATGTCAGTTCGGGAGCGCCACTTCCCCAGTACGCCTCCGACCCGAGGAAGCCGGGGACTGCCTCGAGGTCCATTCGGGCAGGCTCGTCGTCGAAGTCGTCACTACTCGTCGTCCGTGCGGTAACCAAGGTTCGGGGAGAGCCAGCGCTCGGCCTCCTGCACCGTCCATCCCTTGCGCTTCGCATACTCCTCGACCTGGTCGCGACCGAGGCGACCGACCACGAAGTACTGCGACTGCGGGTGGGAGAAGTAGAGCCCGCTCACTGCAGCGCCCGGCCACATGGCCATGCTCTCGGTCAGCTGGATACCGGTGTTGACCTCGACGTCGAGCAGGTCCCAGATGGTCTGCTTCTCGGTGTGCTCAGGGCAGGCCGGGTAGCCGGGAGCGGGGCGGATA
>JBKJOO010000030.1:0-5196 GCA_046595615.1 Mycobacteriales bacterium
GCAGGGGATGCCCACCTCGGCGACGACGACGGCCTGCTCGCCTGGCAGGACCAGGCGTTGTGCGCGCAGACCGACCCGGAGGCGTTCTTCCCCGAGAAGGGCGGCTCGACCAGAGAGGCCAAACGCATCTGCGTCGGCTGCGAGGTGAAGGCGGAGTGCCTCGAGTACGCCCTCGGTCAGGATGAACGCTTCGGCATCTGGGGCGGGCTGTCAGAGCGCGAGCGTCGCCGGCTGAAGCGCCGGGCCGGCTGACCCAGCCGCTAACCTGGCGGCTCGCACCGCACGACGCGGGACCGTCCGGCCGGCCGGGTTCCGCGCCCCGCCGACCCCCGGTCGACACCGATGCCTCCCCGCTCCAAGCCTGCTCCGACCGCCCCTGCCGTCGACGTGACGGCGGTGCTCGTCGCCCACGACGGCGCCATCTGGCTGCCCGAGGTCTTGTCCTGCCTCGCGGCATCGACATCGCCCCCACAACGGGTGATCTGCGTCGACACCGGCAGCGTCGACACGAGCCGGGAGCTGCTAGGGACCGCCTACGGCCAGGTCCTGTCGCTGCCCCGTGACACTGGGTACGGCGCGGCAGTGGCCGCCGGTCTGGTCGGCGCGCCGCCGGCTGGCTGGCTGTGGCTGCTGCACGACGACTGCGCGGTCGAGCCCGGAACCCTGTCGGCGCTGCTCGCCCATGCCGCCGACAGCCCGTCGGCGGTCCTGCTCGGCCCGAAGGTCCGCGACTGGGCCGACCCACGCGTCCTGGTCGAGGTCGGGGTGACGACCGACGCTGCCGGCCACCGGGAGACCGGGCTGGAGCGGCGGGAGTACGACCAGGGCCAGCACGACGCCGTGCGCGACGTGCTCGCCGTCGGCACCGCCGGCGCGCTGATCCGCCGCGACGTCTGGGACACCCTCGGCGGTCTGGACCCCTCGTTGCCGGTGTTCCGGGACGACCTGGACCTCGGCTGGCGGGTCAACGCGGCCGGCCACCGGGTCGTCGTCGTACCGCAGGCCCGGGTGCGGCATGCCCGCGCCGCCACGACCGGGCGCCGCAGCGACGGCGCGGCGACCGGCCGGGCCACCGGCATGGACCGGCGCAACGCGTTGTTCGTGCTGCTCGCCCACGCCGGGCTGCTCCGCCTGCTGGTCCTGCTCCCTTGGCTGGCGTTCGGCTCGCTCGTGCGGGCGCTTGCGCTGTTGCTGACCAGACAGGTCGGCGCGGCCGGCGACGAGTTGCGGGCCTTGGCGGGGGTGCTCGGGCACCCAGCTCGGCTCGGCTCGGCCAGGCGGGCCCGGGCCGCGACCCGCACCGTGTCCAACCGCGCCCTGCGACCGTTGTTCGCCTCGCGTTCCGGTCGACTGCGGGCGCGGGCCGGCGCCCTCGGCGACTGGCTGTCCGGCGGCGCCGCGCCGGGGGTCAGCGCCCTCGGTGACCCGGGTCCGGAGGGGCCGGGGGAGGACGACGAGCTCCCGGCCGCCGGTGGTGGTGGCACGCTGCGCCGACTGCTGTTGCGCCCGGGTGTCCTGCTCACGCTCTCCCTCGCCCTGATCGCCCTGGTCGCCGAACGTGATGTCCTCAGCGTGGCCGGGGGCGTGCTGGCGGGTGGCCGGCTGCTGCCGGCCCCGGACGGGGCAACTGATCTTTGGATGGTGTACGCCGGGGCCTGGCATCCCTCGACGGTCGGTTCCCCGGCGCTTGCGCCGCCCGCCCTGGCGGTCTTGGCCGTGCTGGCGACGTTGCTGCTCGGCAAGGCCTGGCTCGCCGTCGATGTGCTGCTGCTGGCCAGCGTGCCCCTGGCGGGGGCGGCCGCCTATGTCGCGGCCAGTCGGGTGGTCCGGCACGTGGCCCTGCGGGTGTGGGCCGCGGCGACCTGGGCGCTGCTGCCGGTCGCGACCGGCGCCGTCGCGGCGGGCCGGCTCGACGTGGCGGCTGGTCAGGTCGCCGTGCCGCTGCTCGCCGTCGGGGTGGGCCGGGTGCTGGCGACCAACCCGCGCCTGGTCGGCTGGCGGCGGGCCTGGGCATTGGGCCTGGGCCTGTCGGTCGCCGCCGCGCTCGAGCCGGTGCTGTGGCCGCTGACGGCAGTCGTCCTGCTCGCCGGGGCGGTCCTCGCCGGATCGCGGGGACGGCTCGCAGCCGCGCTCGGCGCAGTGATCGCCACGACGGTCCCGGTGTTGCTCCTGTTGCCGTGGTCGCTCGAGGCGCTCCAACACCCGACGCTGTTGCTGATCGGATCCGGTCGGTTCGACCCGACGTTGCTGGACCAGGCGCTGCCGGCCTGGCAGCTGCCGTTGCTGTCACCGGGTGGTCCGGGCCTGCCCGCGCTCGGCGGCACGGCCGGGCTGCTGCTGGCGGCCCTCGGTGGGCTGCTGCGGCGGACCCGCCACCGGCTCGCGCTGGCGGCCTGGGCCGTCGCCGGTGTCGGTCTGGTCGCCGCGCTGCTGCTCGCCCGGCTCACGGTCGTCCCGCCGGGTGCGACGGCCGCCGTCGCCCTGTGGCCGGGCGGCGCCCTGCAAGTTGCCGGCGCGGGGCTCCTGCTGTCGGCGCTCATCGGGGCTGATGGGGTGCGCACCAGGCTTGCCCGCAGCGCCTTCGGCTGGCGGCAGCTCACCGCCGGTCTGGTCGTCGTCGCCGCAGCCGTCGGGCCGGTGCTGGCCGCCGGCGCGCTCCTGCGGCGGGGCGCCGACAACCCGCTGCGCCGCGACCTGCGGCCCTTGCTGCCGGCCTTCGCCGAGGCCGAGCTCGCCGCGAGCCCAGGTCTGCGGGTGCTGGTGCTCGCCCCGGGGGTCCGGCGCCAGCTCGCCTACGAGCTCGCAACTGCCGGCGGCAACCGGCTGGGAGCCGCCGACCTCCCACCGGCCGCCGGGCAGACCCAGCGGCTGGACGGCGTCGTCGCCGACCTGCTCTCACCGCGGGGGAGCGATGCCGCCGAGGCGCTGTCGACCAGGGCGGTCCGCTACGTCGCCGTGCGCGACAGCGCCCTGTCGCGTGCGCTCGCACCGGTGCTTGACACGCAGCCGGGCCTGGTCCGCCGGGCCGGCGGCAGCGTGCTGCTGTGGCAGGTCGTCGCCCCGGCAGCCCGGCTGTCGGTGCTCCCGCCGGCGCTCGCCGGCCGGGCCCTGTCCGGCCCCCGCGCCCCGACCGTGGACCTGCTGCGCACCGACCGGCCAGCGGCCCAGCCCACCGGTCCGGAGGGCGCCCGCGGCCTTGTCGCCGCCGGGCCCGCCGGCCGGCTGCTCGTGCTGGCTGACGCTGCCGACCCGGGTTGGCGCGCCAGGCTGGACGGTCGGCTGCTGCCCCGGCGTACGGCGTGGGGGTGGGCGCAGGGGTTCGTCCTCCCGGCTGGCGGCGGGCGGTTCGTGCTCACCTACGCGCAGACCCGGCGGCACACCGCGCTCGGGATCGAGGCCGGGCTGCTCCTGTTCGTGGCCGTCCTGGCCGCCCCCGGCGGCCGCCGCCGACGCGGGCTGGAAGATGACGACGACCTCGACCAGGATGCTGCGTCGTGAGCCGACCCCAGCTGGGCCTGGTCACGGTGGTGGCGCTGCTCGCCGGCGGCACCGCCCTGGCCTCGAGCACCGCCGCGCCGGGGGTGCCGCGGCCGGCGGCGAGCGCGGCGGTGGACGTCGTCGGTGCCACCGCGGTGTGCCCCGACCTGCGACAGACCAAGGGGATCCTGACGACCAGGATCAGCGTCGGGGCAGCCCTCGGCGCGACGCGGCGCGACGCCGTCGGCGGCTCGATCAGCAGCCTGCGGGCAACCTCGACGGGCACGCCCATCGCGGTGCCGGTCACCAGGCCGGGCGAGGTGGCCGTCGATCTGGCGACCGACGTCGACCGCGACGGACTGGTGGTCTCCGGCCGCGGCCCGCTCGCCGCCGGGCTCGAGGTCGAGCAGGTCACCCGCGGTGAGCGGGGCAGCGACCGCGGCCTGGCCGGGCTGCGCTGCGAGGCGCCACGCACCGATGCCTGGTTCGAGGGCAGCTCGACGGTGGTCGGCGACCGGGCGCTGCTCGTGCTGGCCAACGTCGACGACACGCCGGCCCTGGTCGACGTGCAGATCTGGAGCGCCGCCGGGCCGGTGGACCCGCGGTCCGGGCAGGGCATCACGGTCGCCCCCCACACCCGCACGTTCGTGCACCTCGAGGAGCTGGCGCCGGACCGGATCCTGCTCGCTGTGCATGTTTCGACCCGGCGCGGACGGATCGCTCCGGCGCTGCGCCATGCGCGGTACGACGGCCGGGTCGCCCGCGGCGTGGACTGGGTGCCCGAGGCCCAACCGCCCGCGACGACGCTGGTCGTGCCCGGCATCCCGGCCGGCCCGGGCGGCCGGACCGTCCTGATCACCAACCCGGGCACCGACGACACCACGGTGAGCATCCGGGCGACGACCAAGAACGGCCAGTTCGTGCCGACCGGGCTCGACGCGGTCCTGGTGCCGGCCGGCACGACCGTCGGCAAGCAGCTGACCTCGCTCACCAACGACACCGCCCTGGCAGTGACGATCACCAGTGACGGCGGACCGGTCCTGGCCGGCGCGGTCGTCCTGGACGGGCAGACCGGACCGGTGCGGGAGCTGTCCTACACCGCGGCCAGCCTGCCGCTGTCAGGCCCGGCGCTGCTCACCGACGTCGTGCTCGACCGGCCGACCGAGAGCACGTTGATCCTGTCCGCCCTCGACGCCGACGCATCCGTCGTCGTCACTCCGGTGCGCCTGCTCGGGCGGCCGGGGGCACTGCCGCCGGCGCGCACGGTCCGGGTGCCCGCGGGGCGGACCACGACGTTGCGGTTGTCGACGTTCTTCCGTCCCGGAACCACGGCCCGGCTGGCGGTCGAGGTCCGCCCTGGGATCGGGTCCGGCCAGGTCTACGCCGCGCGCTACCTGCGCGAGCGGGGTGCCACCGGGCCGCTCACGACGCTGATCGACCTGCAGGGCCCGGCCCTGCAGGTGTCCCGTCCCGCGGTCGTCCGCGATCCGGCGGTGGGGGCGACGGGCTGAGTCACGGCGGGTCGACCTCGTCCGGGTCCATCCCGAGCAGCCCGGCGACCTGCTCGACGATCACCTCGCGCACCAGCTCGGACAGCTCGGTCCGGTCGGCGGTCCGCGCCTCGAGCGGCCGTCGGTAGACCACCACCCTGGCCGGCGCCTGCTGGCCGGCGGGGACCAGCCGGCCAAGTGGCACCGGACCGCCTGCGGTCTCGTCCGC
>JBKJOO010000159.1:0-6941 GCA_046595615.1 Mycobacteriales bacterium
GAAGCCCGCCACCGCAAAGCCCGGTGCCGCGTAGCCCGGCGCCGCGAAGCCCGGTGCCGCGACCACCGCGGCCAGGCCCACGGCCCGGACTGCGCCCGCTCCCAACGTCGCCCGCCGCACGCCCCGCCGGCCGCCGGCGCCACCGGTGCACGGAGCTCACGGGTGACCGACGCCCGCCGCCCCGCCGCACCGCGGCCCACCCCCCGGGCCGCCCGGCCCACCCCCCGGGCCGGCCGCCCCACCACGGTCGGCAGCCAGGCAGGCGCCCGGACCCAGGCCGGCCCGCGCAGCCAGGCAGGCCCGCGCCGTCCCGCGCCACGTCGCCCCGTGCCCCGGCGTACCCGGCCGCTCGGTCGTCCGGGCGTGCGGCTGCGCGGTGGCCTGGTGGTCGTGGTGGCCGTGCTCGCGCTCCTGGGCGGCCGGCTGGTGCAACTGCAGGGGTTGCAGGCGACGGCGTATGCCGATCAGGCGGCCCAGCAGCGGCTGCGCACCACGGTCCTGCCGGCCGACCGGGGCCAGATCCTCGCCCGCGACGGGTCGGTCATCGCGGTCTCCGACGATGCCCGGGCGATCTACGCCGAGCCGCGCACGATCGCGGCCGCGGTCTGTCAGCCGGGGGCGGTGCGGCCGTGCACGCCGGCAGCCATCGCGGCCGTGCTCGCCCCGGTGCTGCACCGTGATGTCGCAGCGCTGACCACGACCCTGTCGGGGAGCCGCCGGTTCGTCTACCTGGCCCGGGGGCTGGAGCCGGCCGTCGCCAAGCAGGTGCAGGCGCTCGACCTGCCCGGCATCGGCACGCTGGTGGAATCACGCCGGCTGCACCCGGGCGGCGAGCTCGCTGCCAACGTCGTGGGCTTCACCGACATCGACGGCAAGGGCGCCGCAGGCGTCGAGCTCGGCTGGCAGCGGCTGCTCGCGGGTGTCGACGGCAAGGCGACGGCTGAGGTTGACCGCGCGGGCCGGGTCATCCCGACCGGTCTGGGCCGGACGCAGCAGGCGGTCGCCGGCCGCGACGTCGAGCTGACGATCGACCGTGACCTGCAGTGGGAGGCGCAGCGGCTGCTCGCCGCCGAGGTGGCCGCCACCGGCGCGACGGACGGCAGCGTCGTCACGATGGACGTCCGGACCGGCCAGGTGCTGGCCCTGGCGACCGCGCCGACCTTCAACCCCGACAACCGGGCCGGCGTCTCGGTCGAGGTGATGGGCAACAAGGCGATCAGCGAAGCCTACGAGCCGGGCAGCGTGAACAAGGTCATCACCGCCGCCGCGGCGCTGCAGGCCGGCGTCGTCACACCGGGCAGCGTCATCACCGTCCCGCCGACCTACCAGGTCGGTGCGCACACGGTGCACGACGCCGAACAGCACGGCCTCGAGCACCTCACCTTCGCCGGGGTGCTCGCCAAGTCGAGCAACATCGGCACCGTCCAGGTGGCGCAGCGGGTCGGGCCGCAGGGCATCTACGACATGTTGCGGGCGTTCGGCTTCGGCGACCACACCGGGCTGGGTCTGCCCGGCGAGAGCCGCGGCGTCGTCCCCACGCCCAACACCTGGTCGGGCAGCTCGATCGCCACCATCCCGATCGGGCAGGGCATCTCGGCCAACGCCGTGCAAGTCGCCTCGGTCTATGCGACGGTCGCGAACGGTGGCGTGCGGGTCGCTCCGAGCATCGTCCGCGGCACCCGTGACGGGACCGGGCAGCTGACTCCGGCGGCCGCCCCGGCCACCCGCCGCGTCATCTCGGCGGACGTCGCCGGACAGCTGCAGATCATGCTCGAAGGCGTCATCTCCGACCAGGGCACGGCGCCCCTCGCGGCGATCCCGGGCTACCGCGTCGCGGGCAAGACCGGCACCGCGCAACGCGTCGTCCGTGGTCGCTACGACGGCAGCTACACCTCGTCGTTCGTCGGCTTCGCGCCCGCCGACGCCCCGCGACTGGTCACCGCCGTGGTGCTGCAGGGCACCGGTGCCAAGGGTTACTTCGGCGGTCAGGTCGCGGCGCCGGTCTTCGCCAACGTGATGAGCTTCGCCCTGCGGAGCATGTCGATCCCACCGACCGGGACCCGCCCTCCGGCGCTGCGCCTGTCGGTCGACTGAGTCCCGGTAGCCTGCCTCCCGTGCCCGGAACCCCGGTGGGCGTGCGCCCGGCATCCCCTCCGCGCCGCGCCCTTCCCGAACTGCTGACGGTCGTGGCGGGCCTGCGACCCGACCGCCCGGTCGCCCGCAGCACCGTGACGGGGTGCACGCTCGACTCCCGGGCCGTGCAGCCCGGTGACCTCTACGCCGCGCTGCCGGGGGCCCGCACGCACGGTGCGGATTTCGCGGCTGCCGCCGTCGCGGCCGGCGCCACGGCCGTCCTCACCGATCCGGCCGGGTCCGGCCGCTGCGCGGCGTACGACGTCCCGGTGCTCGTCGCCGACGACCCCCGCGGCGTGCTCGGGGCGGTCGCAGCGTGGGTCCACGACGATCCGTCGGCGGCGCTGCTCGTGCTCGGGGTGACCGGCACCAACGGCAAGACCACGACGGCGTTCCTGCTCGAGGCGGGGTTGCGGGCGGCCGGGCACACCACCGGGCTGCTCGGCACGGTGCTGACCCGGGTCGGGGAGCAGGCGGTGCCGAGCCTGCGCACCACGCCGGAGGCGCCGGATCTGCAGGCGCTGTTCGCCACGATGCGCGAGCGCGGCGTCACGGCGGTGGCGATGGAGGTCAGCAGTCACGCACTGGCCCTGGGCCGTGTCGACGGGCTGCGCTTCGACACCTCGGTCTTCACCAACCTCTCGCAGGACCACCTGGACTTCCACCCGTCGATGGCGGCCTACGAGGCGGCAAAGGCGTCGCTGTTCACGCCCGAACGCAGCTTGCGGGGCGTCGTCGACGTCGACGACGCCGCCGGCCGACGCCTGCTCGCCACCGCGAGCATCCCGATCACGACGTACGGCGAGCAGGGGCAGTGGCGGGCGGCCGACGTGGACCTGCGGGCCGACGGCAGCACCTTCCGGTTGATCGGCCCCGGCGTGGACGTCCCCGCGTCGGTTCGCCTGCCGGGCGCCTTCAACGTCAGCAACGCCGTCGCCGCCCTCGCCTGTCTGGTTGTCGCCGGCATTCCGCTCGCCGATGCGGTGCGCGGGATCGCCTCGCTCGCAGGCGTTCCCGGCCGGATGGAGCGCATCGACGCCGGCCAGCCGTTCACCGCGATCGTCGACTACGCCCACACCCCGCAGGCCGTGACGACCCTGCTGGCCGCGGTGCGCGCGCTGACCACCGGCCGGGTCGTCGTCGTGCTCGGCTGCGGCGGGGACCGCGATCGTGGCAAGCGCCCGTTGATGGGGCAGGCCGCCGTCTCGGGCGCCGACCTCGCTGTGCTCACGAGCGACAACCCCCGCAGCGAGGACCCCCTCGCCATCCTGACCGAGATGGCCGCGCCAGGGGCCCTGGTCGAGCCCGACCGGCGCCGGGCCATCGAGCTCGCCGTCCGCGAGGCCCGCCCCGGTGATGTCATCGTCGTTGCCGGCAAGGGACACGAGAGCGGCCAGGAGATCGCCGGCGTGGTCACTCCCTTCGACGACCGGCAGGTCCTGCGCGAGGCGCTGCTGGCGGTCCGCGCATGACGGTGCTGGACGCCCCGACCGCGGCGACCCCCGCGGGCATGCGCGACGCACTCAAGGACCTGGCCGGGCAGTCCGACGGCAAGCGGCGGCGAACCTGGGCTGTGCTGGGCGCGATGCCCGGGCACGACCGCGACGCGCACATGGACCTCGGCCGGTTCCTGGTGCGGCTCGACATCAGCTCCCTGGTGGCGGTCGGAGCGGTGGCCGGCGGTATCCACGCCGGCGCCGTCTTGGAGGGATCCTGGGGTGAGGAGTCGGTGCACGTGGCCGATGCCGACGCCGCGCTCGCGCTGCTCCGCGTGCAGCTCGGCCCCGACGACGTCGTCCTTGTGCAGGGCGAAGGCGTCGAGCGAGTCGCTGCGGTCTTGTTGGAGCAGCCGTGATCTCGGTGCTCGTCGCCGCCATGTCGGCGCTCATGCTCAGCCTGCTCGGGACGCCGGCGGTGGTGAAGCTGTTCCGCCGGCGCGGCTACGGCCAGGAGATCCGCGAGGACGGCCCGGCCAGCCACGCCACCAAGCGAGGCACCCCGACGATGGGGGGCACGGTCATCATCCTGGCGACGCTGGTCGGCTACGCCGTCGCGCACCTGCTCAGCTTCTCCAGCCGTGGCCGCGGTCCGACCGCGAGCGGTCTGCTGGTGCTCGCTCTGATGACAAGCCTTGGCCTGGTGGGCTTCCTGGATGACTTCATCAAGATCCGCAAGCAGCGTTCGCTCGGGCTCAACGCCGCCGCGAAGTTCGGCGGCCAGCTCATCACCGGCGTCGGTTTCGCGGTGCTGGCCCTGCAGTTCAAAAACCGCCTCGGCCTGAGCCCGGCCTCGACGCACCTGTCGTTCGTCCGTGACTACAAAGCGATCGGGCTCGGCACGGCGGGGTTCATCGTCTTCGCCTACCTCGTGGTCACCGCCACCAGCAACGCCGTCAACCTCACCGACGGCCTCGACGGGCTCGCCTCCGGCACCTCGGTGATGGTCCTTGCGTCCTATGTCGTCATCGCGTTCTGGCAGTTCGGCAATTCCTGCGCCCGCGAGGTGACGCATTCCTGTTATTCGGCGCGCGACCCGCTCGACGTCGCGCTCGTCGCCGCCGCGGCGATGGGAGCCTGCTTCGGTTTCCTGTGGTGGAACGCCTCGCCGGCCAAGATCTTCATGGGCGACACCGGGTCACTTGCGCTCGGCGGCCTGCTCGCCGGCATCGCGATCGTCACCCAGACCGAGCTGCTACTGGTCGTGCTCGGTGGTCTGTTCGTCGTCGAGACGCTGTCGGTCATCATCCAGATCGGGGTGTTCAAGGCGACCCGGAAACGGGTGTTCAACATGGCCCCGATCCATCATCACTTCGAGCTGGCCGGCTGGGTCGAGAACACGGTCATCGTCCGGTTCTGGATCATCGCCGGGCTCGCGGTGGCGTTCGGTCTCGGGGTCTTCTACGCCGAGTTCCTGTCCGCCGGCCCACTCGGGTGACCGGCACCCGGTACGCCGGGGCAGCGGTTGTCGTGGCCGGCGCCGGCATCTCGGGCGCCGCCGCGGCGCGCGTCCTGCGCGGGCTCGGCGCCCACGTCACCGTCGTCGACGGCGACCCGGCCCGGCTCGCCGCGCTCGACGGATTCGCCACGTCGCAGGAACTGCCGCCCGACACCGTCCAGGTGGTCACCTCACCGGGCTGGCGCCCGACGGCGCCGCTGCTGCTCGCCGCTGCGGCGGCAAAGGTCGAGGTCATCGGCGAGGTCGAGCTGGCCTGGCGGCTCCGCCCACCGGGGTCGGCCCCGTGGCTCGCGGTGACCGGCACCAACGGCAAGACGACGACGGTCAAGATGCTTGCCGCCATCCTCGCGGCGGCTGGCCACCGCACGGTCGCGGCCGGCAATGTGGGGCTGCCCCTGCTGTCGGCCGTCCTCGCTGCCGAGCCCTACGACGTGCTGGCCGTCGAGCTTTCGAGCTTCCAGCTGCACTGGTCCTCCAGCGTCGTGCCGCACACCGGCGCGATCCTCAACGTCGCCGACGACCACACCGACTGGCACGGATCCTTCCAGGACTACCGGGCGGCCAAGGCCCGCATCTTCGGCGCCGACACCTGCATCGGCAACGCTGACGACGAGGTCAGCGCCGCCCTGCTCCGGCAGGCCCGTGGGCGCCGGGTCAGTTTCGCCCTGCGGGTGCCCCGCCCCGGCGAGGTCGGTCTGGTCGAGGACCTGCTCGTCGACCGGGCCTTCCCGGACGTGGCCGGTGAGGCGACCGAGCTCGCCTCACTCAGCGACCTCACGGTGTCCGGGCCGCACAACGTCGCCAACGCGCTCGCCGCGGCGGCGCTGGCCAGGTCGTACGGCGTCCCGGCCCCAGCCGTCCGGGACGGGTTGCGGGCGTTCCGGGCCGACCCGCACAGGAACGCCCTCGTCCGGGTCCTCGACGGCGTGTCGTGGGTGGATGACAGCAAGGCCACCAACCCGCACGCCGCGGCGGCGAGCCTGGCGTCGTACGACCCGGTGGTGTGGATCGCGGGTGGCCTGCTCAAAGGCGCCGACGTCGAGGACCTGGTCCGCCGGGCCGCCCCTCGGCTGCGGGCCGTGGTGCTGCTCGGCACCGATCGGGCCGTGCTCGGGGGCGCCCTCGCACGACACGCCCCCGAGGTCCCCGTCGTCGAGGTCGACCGCCTCGACACTGGCGTCATGGAACTGGTCGTTGCGGCCGCCCGGCGGCTCGCCCGTCCGGGCGACACCGTGCTGCTCGCTCCCGCGGCGGCCTCGATGGACTGCTTTCGCGACTATGCAGAGCGCGGTGCGCTGTTCGCTGCTTCGGCCCTGGCCCTCGGGTGAGCGTCCTGGCCCAGGCGCCCCGCCGACCGGCCCAGCCCGCACCGCGCACCGCTGCGCTGCACCGTCCGCTCGCGTCGTACTACCTCGTGCTGGCCAGCACCGGGCTGCTGCTCGCCCTTGGCCTAGTGATGGTGCTGTCGGCGTCCAGCGTCCGGTCCTACGCGACCTACCACTCGTCGTACACGATCGCGCTCAAGCAGGGCATCTTCATCGCGGTGGGGCTGCCGGCCATGTGGGTCGCCTCGCGGCTGCCGGTGCGGGCGTGGCGGCTCGTCGCCACACCCCTGCTGCTCACGTCGTTCGTGCTGCTCGTCCTGGTGCTGGTGCCAGGTGTCGGCAAACGGGTCGACGGGGCGACCCGATGGATTCCGCTGCCCGGCGGCTTCAACCTGCAGCCCAGTGAGCTGGCCAAGCTCGCGCTGACGCTGTGGGGCGCCGACCTGCTGGTGCGCAAGCACAAGCTGCTGGGGGAGTGGAAACACCTGTTCGTGCCGCTGCTGCCGGCGGTGTGCGCGCTCGGCGCCC
>JBKJOO010000222.1:0-5908 GCA_046595615.1 Mycobacteriales bacterium
CCGGTCGGCCCGAGCGTCCCGAGCCGGTCCAGGACGTCGTACAACTCGACCGCCATCGACGGGACCGGCGGTGCAGTGATCGGCATCGCCCCGCCTCCTCCCAGTATCGAACGTGTGTTCGAAGTTTAGCGGACTGCGGAGACCGACGCAAGGGTCGGCGGGGCAATGTTCTTCAATGTCGGCGTCGTCGCTTGCACGTCTAGATCCGACGCCCACCTAGCCGGGATGTCGAACCCGAACCTGACCCTCCGGCGTGCGGCGTGGTGGTTGGTGACCCAATCCTTGGACACGTATCCTTCGCGAGGCCGGGTCAGGTTCTGCACATCGTGAGAGGGGCTCGGATGGCAGCGGAGCGCGCCGGCTTCGGTGGCAAGCTTCGGCGAGTCCTCGGACGCGGCAAGGATGATCAGGGGGTGACTCCTACGAAGTCGCAGGCCGCACCGACGAGCGGTACGCCATCCCCAGCGTCGGCTCCTCAGCTCGCTGCCGGCCGGCCCGCAAAGCCCTCCGTCGGTGGCGCCGTGCAAGCGGCGACCGAACGAGGGACTGCCCCGAGGAAGACCCCGACCAGGGCCCCGACAAAGGCCAAGCAGCCCGCCGCGAAGGTCCTCCGCAAGAGCGCCACCCCTTCGACAACCAAGGCAGCCGTGACGCCGAAGAAGGTTGCGCCCAAGGCCGCCTCGGTCAACAGGGCGACGCCCGTCAAAACGTCGACACCTGCGAGGAAGGCCGTCCCCGTGAAAGCGACCGCGCCTGCCAAGAAGGCGGCACCTGGCAAGCGCCCGTCGGTGGCATCAACGCCACCCACTGCGGCCAAGAGCGCACCGGCCAAGAGCGCACCGGCCAAGAGCGCACGTACGCCACCGGCCACGTCCGCCCCGAGCACGACCCGCCAAGCTGCGGCACGCCGCACCGCGGTCGCCGCACCGGCACTGAGCCAGGAGACGACCATCGACGCGCCCGCCCCGCTGCCGACGACCGCGACCGGCGGCGCCGCGGTGCCCGGGGGGCAGGCTCCCGCCAAGGCTCCCGCCAAGGCTCCCGCCAAGGATCCCGCCAAGGCTCCCGCCAAGGATCCCGCCAAGGCCTCGGCCAAGGCTCCCGCCAAGGGCGCGGCCAAGGTCGCGGCCAAGCCCCGCAAGACCGCGGCCAAACAACCCGCGGTGGCAGTGACCGCCGCTGAGACCTGGACCGATGCCGAGCTCGGCGAGGTGCGCAGCGCGTTGCAGGCGCAGGCGAAAGACTTGCGCGGCGAGATCGACGACGCGGAGAACCAGAGCAACGAGATCCAGCAGGCGGCGAGCAACGAGGGATCGGGCGACGAGGCCGACGCCGGCACCAAGACCTTCGAGCGCGAGCACGAGATGTCGCTGGCCAATAACAGCCGTGACCTGCTGCTCCAGGTCGAGCGGGCCCTGGCGCGGCTCGACGCGGGCACGTACGGCCGCTGCGAGAACTGTGGCAACTCGATCCCGAAGCCACGGCTCCAGGCGTTCCCGCGGGCGACGTTGTGCGTGAGCTGCAAGCAGCGCGAGGAGCGGCGCTGACCCCGAAGCGTCGGGCTGGTCTGCTCGCCGTCGTCGCCCTGCTGGTGGTTGCGGTCGACGCCGTCACCAAGGCGCTCGTCGTGGCGTACCTGGAGGGCCGCTCGGCACGCGTCTACGGACCGCTGACCCTCGAAGTCAGCCGCAACAGCGGAGCTGCCTTCTCTTTCGCTGAGGGGGCGACGGTGGTCTTCACCGCGGTTGCCCTGGCCGTGGTGGTCGTCATTCTCCGTACGGCGTCCCGGCTGCGCTCGCCCGGCTGGGCGCTGAGCTTGGGTCTGCTGCTCGGCGGGGCGGTCGGCAACCTGACCGACCGGCTGCTGCGCTCGCCGGGTATCGGCCGCGGGGCGGTCGTGGACTTCCTGCACCTGCCGCACTTCGCGACGTTCAACGTGGCCGACAGCGCGATCACGGTCGGCGCGGCCGTGGCGGTGCTGCTCTCCCTGCGTGGCATCGAGGTCGATGGGACCCATCGGATCGCCGAGCAGCGATGATGGTGCGGTGACCGTCCGCCGCTCCCTGCCCGTCCCGGAGGGCCTCGACGGGCTGCGGCTGGACGCCGCGATCAGCCGGCTGTTCGGGCTGAGCCGCAACGCCGCCGCCGAGATCGTCGGGGCTGGTGGCGCGAGCCTGGACGGCCGGGTCAGCATCAAGAGCGACCGGGTGCTTGCCGGGTCGACGCTCGACGTCGACCTGCCGAGCCCGGACACAGCGCCCGGCCCGGCCCCGCAGGTGGTCGAAGGACTGCGTGTCGTCCACGAGGACGACGACATCCTGGTGGTCGACAAGCCGGTCGGGGTCGCCGCTCACCCGAGCCCGGGCTGGGACGGACCGACGGTCATCGGCGGGCTTGCCGCGGCGGGGCACCGAGTCAGCACGAGCGGCGCCGAGGAGCGACAGGGTGTTGTGCACCGGCTCGACGTCGGCACCAGCGGACTGATGGTCGTCGCCAAGAGCGAGCGGGCCTACACCGTGCTCAAGGACGCCTTCCGCGAGCGGACGGTCGACAAGCGCTACCACGCCCTTGTCCAGGGCCACCCCGATCCGCTGACAGGGACAGTGGACGCGCCGATCGACCGGCACCCGACCTCGGCGTACAAGTTCGCGGTCGTCAGCGGTGGCCGTGACTCGGTGACGCACTACGAAACGCTCGAGGCGTTCCGGCACGCGACGCTGCTGGAGATCCACCTGGAGACCGGGCGCACCCACCAGATCCGGGTGCACATGAGTGCGCTCAAACATCCTTGCGTCGGCGACGTGACTTACGGCGCGGATCCGACGCTGTCCAAGCGGCTCGGCCTGCAGCGCCAGTGGCTGCACGCGGTGCGGCTGTCGTTCGCGCACCCCGACGACGGGCGCTGGGTGTCCTATGACAGCGCCTACGCCCCGGATCTGCAGCAGGCGCTGGATCGGGTCGCGGCCTCGTCGTGACGCCCCTGCGCCGCCTGGACGACGCCATCGTCCCCAGGGCAGCCGAGCTGCTGCGGACGGGCATCGGCACCTGTCGCCGGGCGCCCGGCGCGCTCGCCGGCCGGCTGCAGCGATGCGCGCGGCGCCCGGTCAGGCTGCTGCTGGTCGCCACGGCGGTGGCCCTGGCCGGTGGCGGGGTGGCCCTGTCACAGCAGGCTGACCGGCCCCGTCAGCCGCCCGGTCAGCCGGGGTCCGCCGCCGGTCCGGTCACCCTCGGACCGCAGGCCGGGCGGCGGGTCGCCGACTACGTCGCCGGCTCCGTCCGGCAGCTCGCCGAGCTGGCGACGCACAGCCCGGACAGCGACCGCCTTGCGCTCATCAGCTTCGTCGACTACCGGGCGCCGCTCGAGGCCGCGGCGCTGCTGACCGGGCTCGACGTGCAGCGGGTCTACCTGCGGGCGGGAGACGAGGGGCCGCAGGCTGCGCTGGTGCCGGTCGAGGTGACGGACCTGCCGGCAGACCTCGCGCGCGGTTTCCAGCGGGCCGCGGCCGGCCGGGCCGCTGCCCAGCAGGATTACCTCACCAAGGCCCGCGGAGCCGACCCATCCCTGCAGACGCTGTACGACGGACTGGCGGTCTCGGCTGGTCGGGCGGCGAAGGCCTACCGCGAGCACTGCGCGTGCGTGCTCGCGGCCGTCGTACAGGCCACCGGCCGGACCCTGTCCGGGCTGACGACCCAGCGAGGGGTGCGGGCGGTCGAGGCGGCGCCGGTCGGCACGTCCCTGCGCGAGACGCAGGTCCTGCCGCTGCTGCCCGAGGCGCGGGGCGTCGCGCCGAGGCCGACCGTGCAGGAGCCCGGATGACCCGACTGGCCCGTCCCGAGGACATGCCGGCTGTGCTGGCCCTGCGGCACGAGGTGTTCGTCCTCGGCCAGGGCGTGCCCGCGGACCTCGAGCGCGACGAGCTCGACGATCGCGCCGACCACGCGGTCGCTGAGCGTGACGGCCGGGTCGTCGGGACCGGCCGGCTGCTCCCCGACGGCACCATCGGCCGGATGGCGGTGGACCCGGCCGTGCGCGGCCAGGGCATCGGCGCAGCGGTACTGGCCCGGCTCGAGGACCGAGCCCGCGAGCGTGGGCTGCCCTCGGTCGAGCTGCACGCCCAACTGCATGCCCGGGCGTTCTACGACAAGGCCGGCTACGCGTCGTACGGCGAGGTCTACGTCGAGGCCGGCATCGACCACGTCAGCATGCGCAAGCACTTGGGCTGACAGTCCCGGGCCGGGACCGCGCGTGTCCGGCGCGTTCCTGTCGGACCCGCATGGAAGACTGCGCGGACCAGCACAGCACGGGCCGCCTTCCCCTCGGACCGACGCGCTGCACGTCCCGGCGTCCGTAGGAAGGCCTGTTGTGACCGACTCGTTCGTGCACCTGCACGTGCACACCGAGTACTCCATGCTCGACGGCGCCGCGCGGCTGGACGACCTGTTCGCCAAGGCGGCGGAGCTCGGCATGCCGGCGCTGGCGATGACCGACCATGGCAACGTCTTCGGGGCCTATGACTTCTGGAAGAAGGCCAAGGAGCACGGCATCAAGCCGATTATCGGCACCGAGGCCTACCTGGCGCCGGGCAGCCGCTTCGACAAGACCCGGGTGAAATGGGGCGCCGGCGGCGAGGACGACGTCTCCGGTGGCGGGGCCTACACGCACATGACGATGCTCTCGACGAGCACCCGTGGGATGCACGCGCTGTTCCGGCTGTCCTCGCTGGCCAGCCTGGAGGGCTACTACTACAAGCCGCGGATGGACAAACAGCTGCTCGCCGAGCATGCCGTCGACATGATCGGCACGACCGGCTGCCCGTCGGGGGAGATCCAGACCTACCTGCGGATGGGCAACTACGAGGCGGCCAAACGCAGCGCGGGGGAGTACCGGGACATCTTCGGCGCGGACAATTTCTTTTGCGAGCTGATGGATCACGGCATCGCGATCGAACGCCGGGCGCAGAAGGACCTCATCAGACTGGCCAAGGAGATGGCGATCCCGTTCATCGCCACCAACGACCTGCACTACACCCACGCCGAGGACGCCCGCGCCCACGAGGTGCTGCTCTGCGTGCAGTCCGGCAAGACGATGGCCGACCCCAACCGGTTCAGGTTCGACGCCAGCGACTTCTACCTCAAGACCGCGCAGGAGATGCGCACCCTGTGGTCAGAGTTCCCGGAGGCCTGCGACAACACGCTGCGGATCGCCGAGCGATGCGAGGTCAGCTTCAACGAGGGCGCCGACCTCATGCCCCGGGTCGACGTGCCGGCCGGCTACACCGAGCAGACCTGGCTGCGCGAGCAGGTGCACGCCGGGCTCGTCCGCCGCTTCCCAGCCGGGGTCCCCGAGACCCACCGGGTGCAGGCCGACTACGAGGTCGACGTCATCTGCAACATGGGCTTCCCCGGCTACTTCCTGGTGACCGCCGACCTGTGCCGGCACGCCAAGGCCAGCGGCATCCGGGTCGGTCCCGGTCGCGGCTCGGCGGCCGGTTCGCTGGTGGCTTACGCCCTGTCGATCACCGAGCTCGACCCCATCGAGCACAAGCTGCTGTTCGAGCGGTTCCTGAACCCAGAGCGCATCTCGATGCCCGACATCGACCTGGACTTCGACGAGCGCCGGCGCGGCGACATGATCCGCTACGCCACCGAGAAATACGGCGAGGAGCGCGTCTCACAGATCATCACCTACGGCACGATCAAGGCCAAGCAGGCCGTCAAGGACTCCGCCCGGGTGCTTGGCTACCCCTTCGCCGTCGGTGACAAGATCACCAAGGCCCTGCCCGCGCCCGTCATGGGCAAGGACATCCCGCTGTCGGGGATCTTCGACCCCAGCCACAAGAGGTACGGCGAGGCCGGGGAGTTCCGCGCCCTGTACGACTCCGACCCGGACGCCAAGGCCGTGGTCGAC
>JBKJOO010000197.1:0-4891 GCA_046595615.1 Mycobacteriales bacterium
ACGAACCTCTGGTGTGACAGTTGTTCTGCCAAGAGCACCGCTGTTTAGCTACGTTCGGCAGGGATAACCGCTGAAAGCATCTAAGCGGGAAGCTCGCTTCAAGATGAGATCTCCCACAGGGTTAACCTGGTAAGGCCCCCGACGAGACCATCGGGTTGATAGGCCGGAAGTGGAAGCCTGGTAACAGGTGCAGCTGACCGGTACTAATAGGCCGAGGGCTTGACCACAAACTGCTGCTGACTCCGACCTGGTCGGAAGGCATACGCGTCCACTGTGCGGTTCCCGAGATGCGGTCGGGAGCCCGACCTCAGCGTGCTGACCACAGCGCGCGGAGGGCACCGCAACATCTCCATAGAGTTTCGGCGGCCATAGCGAGAGGGAAACGCCCGGCTCCATTCCGAACCCGGAAGCTAAGCCTCTCTGCGCCGATGGTACTGCACGGGTGACTGTGTGGGAGAGTAGGACGCCGCCGGACAATTATTCCTCGATGAGGGCCAACCAGGCTGGTTGGCCCTCATCGTGCGTTCTAGGCAGACATTTCTTTTGTTCTCAGGAAAGGGTCGGCTGTGACTGCTCGGGCTGGACGCAAGGCTGACTTCGGGCACGGCGACGATGGCGGCAGCGGGCGACCGCGCGGCGCCGCGCCGAAACGTTCCCCGGCGGGGGAGCACACGGCGGCGCAGCCAGCTGGTGGTGCTGCCCCACGTCATGCGGGCCGTTCGGCGGGATCGGCCCCGGCCGGGCTGTCTTCGACGGCCGCTGCGCCGGCGGCCACTGACGGTGTCCCTGGAGTACGGCCGAGCTCGCGTGCGCTGAAGGGGCGTCCGGGTGCGCCACGCACCGGGGCGGCGGGAGCGGAGTCGGGTCGCCCGTCCCGGCGTACGGGGTCGGGTTGGGACGGGGCAACTCGCGCACGGGGTGCGGACGGTCCGATCAATGGGACTGCTTCGTTGCCGACATCGACGCATGAGCGGGGCTCGAACGCCGACCGGCGTCCTGGCCAGCGTCGGGAGCCGGGTCGGGGGAAGCCGACCGATGCCAGACCCGTTGGTTCAGACCGCGGCGGCGCTCGCCCGCGGGTGGCTCAGCCGTCCGGTCGGGACTCGGCCGGCCCTGACTCCCGGCACGTCGTCTCGCCGCAGGGGCGTGGTCTGCCTTCGAGTCGGCCGGCGGCGGAAGTGCGGCAGCGCGGCGTACGGACCGACAATGGGTCGACGGCCGCAGGGTCGGGTGTACCGAGCAGACCTCAGCCGGGACGCGGCGCGCCCTCGCTGACAAGGTCCGGCAACACGTCATCGCAACGGTCGGCCCTCGGCGGGCCGGCTGGACAGGGTGGACGGGGCAGCGCGGGCGGCGGGTCGGCGGCGGAGCGACCCTACGACCCCCGCCGTGAGGCGCGTCGGCAACTTGCCCGAGTAGCACTCCCCGATGAGGTGCAACCCCATGACCTCGACCGTGACGTGCGCCAGGAGTTGCTGTCGCTGTCGAGGGAGACGGCGGACCTCGTGGCACGCCACCTGGTGATGGCGGGCCGGCTGATGGACGACGACCCACAAGCGGCGCTGCCTCATGCGCGCGCCGCTCGGGCACTCGCCGGCCGCATCGGCGCTGTGCGCGAAGCCGCCGGACTGGTCGCCTACGCGGCGGGGGAGTGGTCTGAGTCGCTGTCCGAGCTCCGGGCCGCCCGGCGGATCACCGGCGAGCCGGACCATCTGCCGGTGATGGCCGACTGTGAGCGGGCATTGGGCCGTCCGGAGCGGGCGCTGCTGGTTGCCGACGACCCGGGGGTGTCTGCGCTGTCCCCGGCCGCCCGGGTCGAGATGCTCATCGTCGTGTCCGGCGCCCGGCGCGATCTCGGGCAAGCCGACGCGGCCGTGGTCACGTTGCAGGTCAGTGCACTCGACGCCCCACCGGTGCGTCCGTGGACGGCGCGGCTGCGCTATGCCTACGCGGATGCGCTGCTCGAAGCGGGTCGTGACGACGAGGCACGGGACTGGTTCGTTCGGACCGTCGACGTGGATGACGATGGGCAGACCGACGCCGAAGAGCGCCTGCTGGTCCTCGACGGGATTGTCCTCGAGGATCTGCTCGAGGACAGCGACGACAGCCACGAGACTGCCAACCTGCCGTCGAGCGAGGACGACGCTGTCGGGCCCTTTCAGGTCGCCCCGGTGTCTGTCGAGGCGGGCGCCCATTCGGGCAACGGTCCTCGATCCGTGCCGGCGACGGCCGGTGGATCGATGCTCGAGGGAGTGGCCGAGCGTGGTCCAGGCCCGGCGGGCGCCGTCGCGCGGTCGAACACCGAGGGCACTGCGACGGCGCCTCGCCGAGCGGTGATCGAGGCTGTCGCGGACCCGGCATCACCGCAGGTCCTGTTCCAACAGGCGCTCGACAGGCTGGTCGGCGAGTTGGGTCCAGGCTCGACCGAGTAGTGCGCCGGCCATCGCTGGTTGTCCACAGGCGGCGCGGGTGTCCACAACTTCAGCTTGCGCGGGCGATGAGGCAGTGCGCTGCAGCAGGCTCGCAGCAGATCCCGCGCGGGGTCGTGGAGGAGGGCGATGTGGAGCAGTCCCGCAACGAGGTGGTCCTGGTCGGGCGGCTGGCGGCCGAGGCCCAGGAGCGCGCGCTGCCCAGTGGCGACACGCTGTTGTCCTGGCGCCTGGTGGTCGACCGACCGCCACCCAAGCGACCGGTTCCCGCGGGGATGCGTCCCCCGACCATCGACACGATCGACTGCGTGGCGTGGGCGAGCGGTGTGCGCAGGACCGCCGCCGGTTTCTCGGCCGGCGACGTCGTCAGCGTTGCGGGTGCCCTGCGCCGACGCTTCTGGCGCGCCGGGTCGGGCCCGGTGAGCCGGTATGAGGTCGAGGTGGCGTCGGTCAAACGCGTGCGGCGAGCCGAGTGAGCGCTGACGGGGCAGGGGTGGAACGAGACCGACGGTCGACCGCGCCGGCGTCGATGCTCCACGCGGGCAGGACCCAGGCCGCGTTGGTCAGCCCGCTGCCGGGGGCGGCTGACCCGCGTCGCGGTGGTCGCGCAGGACCAGTCCGGTGCGCGGTTTGGGCGTGAAGAGGGTGGACTTGCGGGGCATCCGCTCACCACCGGCGGCGACAGCTGTGACGGCCCTGACCGGGGTGGGATTTAACAGGACCGCGGTCCCGCCGGTCGTCGCTGCTGTGTCCAGTGCCGCCGACACGTCGTGTTCGTAGCCGACGGTCAGTTCGTTGTCCGGCAGACCCCACAGCTCCGGGATGACGTAGCCGTGCAGCACGCTGACGTCCAACGCCTTCCAGGCTGCCGAGCGCTCCGGCGGCAGGGCGCGGGTCAGTCGGTCCGCGTCGAGGTCGCGAACCAGGCGCATCACCGAGTTGTCACCGCTGACCAGCAGATACGCGGGTCCAGCCGCCCCCGCTTCGCCGAGGGCGGCGAGCCCCGCGGCGAGGTCCAGCCCATCCAGGTCCCGGACCGTGGCACCCGTTGCAGCCCGCTCGGCGAGGGTGGCGGCTGGGATCTGCGGCACCACCCGGTGGATGGGGTGCACCTGCGGGCCGAATGCCGTCGCGTCGACGAGGAAGGCAAGACCGAGGTCCCAGGGGCCGTCGGCCTGCCCGCGCTCGTGTGCGACAGCCTGTCGCTGCAGATAGGTGGCATACCGATGATGTCCGTCGGCGATCACCGCCGTCCGGGCAAGCAGGTCCTCGCGCACGTCGAGCAGGACGGCTGCGTCGGTCAAGGCCCAGAGCCGGTGCCGCAGGCCGTCCGGCAGCACGACATCGACCAGCGGCGGCTCCGACGGGGCGTCGGCCACCGCGCGGCTCGCGGCGCCGCCGCCGGCGTACACCAGGAAGATCGGCTCCAGATCGGCGCCGGTCGCGGTGTAGAGCGCCAGTCGATCGGCGACCGGAGCCGCCATCGTGTTCTCGTGCGGCAGCACGATGCCGTCCTCCGGCGGGGTCAGGGCGAGCGCGCCGAGCAGCCCCCGCTGGGCATGACCACCGCCCGGGTCCGCCTGCTCGTAGACGTACAACGCCGGCGTGTCATCGGGGCGAAGCACACCGGCGGACCGCCAGGCACTGAGGGTGGCGGCGGCGCGCCCGTAGCGGTCCCCGTCGACCTCGGCGTCACGTGGGAGGATGAGACGGACCACGTTGTAGTCGCTGGCCTGCTCCAGTGCCTGCACGCCGGCTGCGTCCAGCACGTCGTACGGCGGCGAGGTGAGTGCGGTCAGGTCGCCGGCCCGGTCGGGGTCGTAGCGCAGGGCACGGAACGGCTCGAGCACCAAGCCGCTGGGGAACGGCAGGCGTACGCCCACGGTTGTACCGGATATGTGTCCACCCTGGTCGGTGTGTCGGGTCAGGGCGTCGCGAGCGGTCATACGGGGCATGCTAGGCGGGGCGACAGCACGACGGGAGCGAGGGACGACGGGTCTGCCGAGGGCAGGACCAGGGACGACGAGGAGGAGTGCGCGTGGCTGACAGTCGGTACGACCCCCGGTACGACCCGCGCGCGCCCGACGAGGAAAAACCCCGGCCGTTTTCCGACCTGCCGCCGCCGCCAGCCGATCACGTGCCGCAGGGCGACGCCTACGACTGGTATCTGCGTGGGCTGGAACTGCTGGAGAACGGCGACGCGTCCGCAGCGGTGCAGGTGCTCGCGCACACGGTCACCGCCGAGCCGGAGTCGCGGATGGCTCGCGAGGCGCTGGCTCGGGCGCAGTTCGACATGGGGATGTACCCCGAGGCGCGGGAGAACTTCGAGTGGATTATCTCGATCAACCCCGCTGACGACTACGCCCAATTTGGCCTCGGCCTGGCCGCCACGAAGCTCGGGGACCTCACCAGCGCGGTGGAGCATCTCGCGCTGTCCGCCGCGATGCGTCCGGACATCGCCT
>JBKJOO010000353.1:0-9988 GCA_046595615.1 Mycobacteriales bacterium
GCCGTCGATGAGGACCTCGTCGCAACGGTCGAAGGTGTCCTTTCGGCCACCCCCGGTGTCCTCGGGACGGGAGATGTCCGGTTGCGCTGGATCGGCCATGCCCTGCGCGCCGAGGCCGAGGTCGTCGTCGCGCACGAGCTGTCACTCGGCGATGCGGTGCCCGTCGACGAGCGACAGCTCGTGGCCGACAACGACCTCGGCCTCGGCGCGCAGGGCGTGCCCGATCCAGCGCAGCCGGACGTCGCCGGTCCCGACGACCCCGGGGGTGGCCGAAAGGACACCTTCGACCGTTGCGACGAGGTCCTCATCGACGGCGTCCATCAGCCGTCGGTAGACCTGTCGCGCCGCGTCGCGGAGCACCGACAGGATCGCCACCGTGATGACCAGCCCCACGATGGGGTCGGCCTGCTCGAAACCGAGGGCGACGCCGCCGGCGCCAACGACGACCGCCAACGAGGTGAACCCGTCGGTGCGGGCGTGCAGGCCGTCGGCCACCAGCGCGGCCGAACCGATCTCCTTGCCGACCGAGATGCGGTAGCGCGCCACGACTTCGTTGCCGACAAAGCCCAGGAAGCCGGCGATCGCCACGGCCGCCAAATGGCTGACCCCACGGGGGTGCAGGAGCCGCTGCATCGCCTCATAGGCGGCCAGCGCCGAGCTCAGCAGGATGAACAGCACGATCGCGATGCCGGCAAGGTCTTCGGCGCGGCCGTAGCCGTAGGTGTAGCGCCGGTTCGGTGGCCGCCGGCCGATGCTGAAGGCGATCGCCAGCGGCACGGCGGTCAGCGCGTCCGCGACGTTGTGCAAGCTGTCGCCGAGCAGGGCGACCGAGCCGGTATAGAGCACGACGAGCCCCTGCAGCAGCGCCGTGACGCCGAGCACGACCAGTGAGATGAGCAGTGCCCGGGTGCCCTTTGCGGAGGTCTCGAGCGCCGAGTCGACGGTGTCGGCCGCATCGTGGCTGTGCGGGGCGAAGAACTCGCGCACCCGCCCGAGCAGGCCCGTCGGGTGGTCATGTGCGGCGTGGTCATGTGCGGCGTGGTCATGGACGGCGTGGCCGTGTGCCGCGTGCTCGGGTACGGCGGGGTCGTCGTGCGCAGCTTGGTCGTGATCCGACCCGGCTGGGGGTGCTGCGTGGTGCTCGTGCGGGTCGGCCATGGGGCAAGTCTGCCCCCAGACCGGCGCGTGGCACTTGCGTCCTGCGTGGTCGTCCGATGGACTACGCGCACCGCGCCCGCTCGGGGCGTCGAGGAGAGGGGTCCACCACGGTGAGCACGTCCGCGGACCACGCCGGGGCGCGTGGCCTGGCCGAGCGGCTCGGGATCGAGCCCGGCATGGTCGTGCAGGTTGTCGGAGGCGACGACCGCGAGGCCGTCGACGCCTCGCTGCTCGACGATGTCGCAGCCCGCACCGGCACCGAGATGATCCTGGTCGAGGACTCCGACGAGGTCGTCGATGTCGTCCTGCTGTGGTGGCGCGAGGGCGACGGCGACCTCGTCGATGCGCTGGTCGACGCCCTGACCAACCTCGGCGACAGCGGCGTCGTCTGGCTGCTGACGCCCAAAGCCGGCCGCGACGGCCACGTCGAGCCCAGTGACATCGACGAAGCCGCCCCGACAGCCGGGTTGTCGAGCACCCGCAGCACGAGTGCCGCCCCCGAGTGGTCCGGCACCCGCCTGGTGGCACCCAAGGCCAGCCGGGCCAAGCAGAAGCGCTGACGCCGGAGCGGGCCCGCCTCCTGCTGTCCGACGCCGGCCGGGCGGCGGTCGCGCTGGCCGAGCAGCTGGACCTGGCACCGACCGCGCGCGTTGCCAGCGCCGAGGCGGTCCGGCACCTTGGCCCGCTCGGCCCGCTGGGGCTGGAGCAGGCGTTGCTGCGGGTCCGGGCCCGCGCCAAGCATCCGGCCGGAGATCGACTCTGGTGGACCGCTGAGGCGCTGGAGCAGTCCACGTCGTACGCCGTGGCAGTGCATCGGGCCGCCCGCTTCGCCGGCGCCACCAGGGTGCTGGACCTGGGCTGTTCGGTCGGCGGCGACCTGCTCGAGCTGGCCCGGGTCGCCCCGGTGCTCGGCGTCGACCTCGACGAGGTGCGGCTGCTGCTGGCCCGCGCCAACGCCGAGGAGCTGGGCGTCGCCGCGCCACTTGCCCGGCTCGATCTGACGACCTTCGTGCCGCCAGCCGGCAGCGAGGTGTTCGCCGACCCCGCCAGGCGCGGTGGCCGGGGCCGCCGGTTCGATCCGCGGGACTGGTCGCCGCCGCTCGACCTGGTGCTGGGTTGGCCCGGCCTGCGCTCGCTCGGCGTCAAGGTGGCCCCGGGCATCGACTTCGACCTGCTGCCAGATGATCTCGAGGTCGAGCTGGTCTCGCTCGGCGGGGACGTCAAGGAGGCCGTGCTCTGGGGTGGCCAGGCCAGACGAGGTGCCCGCCGAAGCGCGACGCTGCTGCCGGCCGGGATCACCCTCACCGACGATGCTGCGCCGGTGCCGGCCGTCCGCCCGCCGGGTCGCTTCCTGCTCGAACCGGACGGCGCCGTCATCCGCGCGCACCTCGTCGCGCAGGTCTGCCAGCAGGTCGACGGCTGGTTGCTGGATGCCTCGATCGCCTATCTATCAGCAGATGTCCCAGCGCCCACGCCGTACGGCAGCTGGTTCGAGGTGCTCGAGCAGCTGCCGTTCTCACTCAAGCCGCTCCGGGAGCGGTTGCGGGCGCACGACGCCGGGCCGCTGGTGGTGAAGAAGCGGGGGACCGCGGTCGAGCCGGAGACGCTGCGCCGCCAGCTCAAGCTGACTGGCAGCCGCGAGGTCACCGTCGTGCTGACCCGCAGCGCCGGCCGGCAGATCGCGATGATCGTCCGGCGGGTCAGCGCAACCGGAAGCGGCCCAGGACCTTGGTGACCGAGCCGAGGCCGGCGACGGCCGCCTTCAGCGCGGCCCCGCCTGGCAACCCTGGGACGTCGTGCAGCAGCGGTGCCAGCCGCATGAACGACGGGAGCTGTTGCACGATGAGCCGCCGGGTCAGCAGCAGCTGGCCCAGGTTCTGGCGACCGGCGCTGGCGTCGAGCAGGTCGGCAGCGGTGCCCCGGACGCCGGTGCCGTCGAACCGGCTCGGGGCCGGCACGGTGGTCCAGCCGTCGGCGCCGCTCGTGAAACGCCAGCCACCGTCGTCGGTGCTGGCCGTCAGCGCGATGTGGACGTCCGAGCGGGCCGAGAGCGCCCCGGTGACGTCGATGAGTGCGGCGAGGCCCCGGTCGAGCAGGTGCTGGGAGGGTCGTGGTGCGCCGCACGGGGCGAGATCCATGGCGTGGACGGCAAGCTCGTAGCAACCGGCGTGCACCAGCGACAGGACCGGCAGGGTGCCGACCGCCGACCGCGAGCGGGCCCGACCGACCTCGGCGGGCTCGGTCGACTCGAACCATGCCGCGATCGTGTCGCGGGACCGCTGCAGGGCCTCGACGACCTGCTCGGTGGTGGCGTCCCGGTGCGCCGCGACGAGGTCGGCATTGTCCGCGTCCGGGGTGGGCTCGGCGCCCGCACCGCCCCGGCGGGCCGACTCGACGACGCCGACGAGCACCTCGTGGTCGTCCCACGAACCGAGGTGGATGCAGGTGTCGGCGCCGGACCACCCAGACAGCCGGCTGGGGCGGGTCAGGTCGGTCCCCGGGTGCCGGACGACGTCGAGGAACGCGTCCCAGCTGGCGACGACGGCCTCACCCAGCACCGCGAGATCGGTCTCGGCGAGGCCGCACCTCCCCGGAAAGGGCACGGGCCCGTCGCTGGCTAGCATCTGGCTATCCTGCCCTGACACCCCGCAAGGAGCGCATCTGATGGTCGACGTCGGCGACACCGCTCCGGACTTCGAGCTTCCCGACGGTGAGCGCAAGCCGGTCCGGCTCTCGTCGTACCGCGGGGCAAAGGCCGTCGTGCTCGTGTTCTATCCGCTCGCCTTCACTGGCACCTGCCAGGGCGAGCTGTGCGCCATCCGGGACTCGATCGCCGACTTCGACAGCGACGACGTGCAGACCCTCGCGGTGTCGGTCGACTCCACCGCGGTGCACGCCAAATGGGCGCAGGACCAGGGCTACACCTTTCCGCTGCTCGCCGATTTCTGGCCGCACGGTGCGGTCGCGAAGGACTACGGCGTCTTCAACGACGCGATCGGGCTGGCCATGCGCGGGACGTTCATCATCGACAAGCAGGGGACGATCGTCTACAAGGTCGTCAACGGCATCCCCGACGCGCGCGACCCCGAGGAGTACAAGCGCGTCCTCGCCGCTCTCTAGGCTGACCTCGCGTGGCGCAGCGCCCGATCCCGGTGATCCACGGAAGGTTGGGGACCAGAACGAAGATCACTGCGGTGCCCAGGCTTCCGTGGATCACCGGAAGAGGTACTGCTGGACCTAGGCTGACCGCTTGGGGCGCGTAGCTCAGCGGTAGAGCGCCCGCCTTACAAGCGGGTGGTCGGCGGTTCGATCCCGTCCGCGCCCACCGGCCGGCTGGCTGGCTGGCGACTACGGTTGATGGGTGACGACGCCCGCCGGTGGTCCGACCCGACGCCAGGTGCTGCAGCTGGGCGGGGTGGGCCTCGCCTCGCTGGTCGCCGGGTGCACCCAGGCGCCCCAGCGCGGTCTCGGACCGTCCCACCCCGAGCCGACTTCGGCAGGGCCCACGCAGGCCGCTGTCCGCAGCGCGGTCAGGCCCGGCTTTCCAGCGCTGTCGGCCCAGTTGTCCGCTCCGCTGCTGCTGCCGGGCGCGGCTGGCTACGCGGCCGCCGCCCGGCTCTACAACCCCCGCTTCGATCCGGGCGCGCACCCGGCCGCGATCGCCCGGTGCGCTTCGGCGCGGGACGTTGCGGCCTGCGTGCGTTTCGCCGCTGCCGGGGGCGCCCCGATCCGGCTGCGGGCCGGCGGTCACTCCTACGGTGGGTGGTCGAGCGGTCCCGGCCTCGTCGCCGATGTACGGCGGATGGCCGGGGTAGCCGTCGACACCGCGGCCCGTACCGCCCGCGTCGGCGCCGGGGCCCTTCTCGTGGACGTGTACGCCGCACTGGCGGCGCGGGGGATGGCGGTCGCCGCCGGCTCGTGCCCCACGGTCGGCGTCACGGGGCTCACCCTCGGCGGTGGGGTCGGGGTGCTGACCCGCGCGTTCGGGCTCACCTGCGACGCGGTGCGCTCGATCCAGCTGGTCACCGCGGACGGCGTCGTACGCGAGGTGGGTGCGCGCACTGACCCGGATCTGTTCTGGGCCCTGCGTGGCGGGGGAGGCGGCAGTTTCGGGGCGGTGACCGCGTTCACCTTCACCGTCCGGCCGGCGCCGACCGTCACGACCTTCTTCCTGGAGTGGTCCTTCGGCCACGCCGAGGCCGTGCTGGCCGCCTGGCAGCGCTGGACGGCTGGCGCCGACAAGCGGCTGTGGTCGACCTGCAAGCTGCTGGCGACGCCGGCCCAGGGCGGGCTGCGAGCGGTGGTGGCCGGGACCTGGATCGGGCCGTCGACCGGGTTGCAGCAGCAGCTCCAGCCGCTGCTGGCGGCCGTCGGCGCACCGCCGAGGAGCCGGAACGCCCACGTGATGGGGTACGGCCAGGCGATGCTGTTCGAGGCCGGATGCCGCGGACAGAGCGCGGCGCAGTGCACGGCGCAGGCGCTGTCACCGGCGCGCCGGCAGCCCTTCGCCGCCACGTCGGCGATCCTGGCGGGGCCGCTGCCATCGGCCGGGATCCACGCTGCGGTCGCCGGTGTGCGAGCCGGACTCGGCGTGCCAGGCATGGTCGAGGGCGGCGTGTCATTCGATGCGCTCGGTGGCGCGGTCGCCGCGATCGCGCCGGGGGACACGGCGTTCGTGCACCGCCGCGCGCTCGCGACGGTGCAGTACACCGCGACCTGGGACGGCTTGCGGGCTCACGCCCCGTTCGACGCCTTCGTGCGGGGGCAGCGCTCGGCCCTGCGACGCTGGACCGGCTCGTCGGCCTACGTCAACTACGCCGATCCGTCGATCGCCGACTCCGGGACGGCCTACTGGGGCGGCAATCTCGCCCGGCTGCGCGCTGTCAAACGACGCTACGACCCGGCCGGGCTGTTCACCTTCCCGCAGTCCGTCCACCCCTGAGGGCGTCGGCCACGGCGCTAGCCTCGGCTGCGTGACCGCCCGCCTGGCCGACGTGACGGCGGCGCTCGACGCGCTCTACCCACCGGCGCAGGCCGAGCCGTGGGACGCCGTCGGCCTCGTCTGCGGTGATCCGGACGCGCCGGTCGAGCGGGTGCTGCTGGCCGTCGACCCGGTCGAGGTGGTCGTCCGGGAAGCCCTGGACCGCGGCTGCCAGCTGCTGCTGACGCATCACCCGCTCTGGCTGCAGGGCACGACCACGATGGCGGCGACCACCCCCAAGGGCCGGGCGGTGCACGCCCTCGTAAGCGGTGGTTGCGGGCTGTTCGTCGCGCACACCAACGCCGATGTCGCCCGGCCGGGGGTGAGCGATGCGCTTGCCGCGCTGTTTGATCTGTGCGAGACCGGGCCGCTGCAGCCGCTGCCCCAACCGGCGCTCGACAAGCTGGTGATCTTTGTGCCGCTCGACGCCCTCGACCTGGTGCGCGACGCCTTGACGGCCGCCGGCGCCGGCGCGGTCGGCGCCTACGACCGGTGCACCTGGTCGAGCCCGGGCACCGGCACCTTCCGGCCGCTTCCCGGCGCGCACCCGGCTGTCGGGGAACTCGGCCGGACCGAATACGTCGCCGAGGCCCGCCTCGAGCTCGTCGTGCCCACCGCCCGCCGTTCGGCCGTCCTCGCAGCGCTGCACGCCGCACACCCGTACGAAGTCCCGGCGTACGACGTGCTGCAGCGGGCGCCGCTGCCAGGCGAGCTCGGCCTGGGTCGGGTCGGCATGCTCCCGGCGCAGACCACGCTGGGTGAACTCGTCGCCACCGCCGCGAAGGTCCTCCCGCCGACCGCGTGGGGGGTGCGGGGGAGCGGCGACCCCGCAACGATCATCCGGCGGCTGGCGGTCTGCGGCGGCTCGGGCGATTCGCTGCTGGCGCAGGCAGCCGACGCCGACGCCTACCTCACCGCCGATCTTCGGCACCATCCCGCCTCCGAGGCGCCGGCGGGGCTGGCGCTGCTCGACGCGGCGCACTGGGCGACCGAGTGGCCATGGCTGGCCTCGGCTGCGACCTGCCTCACTAGGCTGGTCGACGTCGAGACCGTCGTGTCGACGCTGTGCACCGACCCGTGGACCACCGCTTCGAGGAGCCCCCGCCTGTGAAGGCAGACCCCTTCGTCCAGCTCCGCCTGCTCGACCTGCAGGCGCTCGACAGTGCCCTCAACCGGCTGGCGCACCGGCGCCGCACCCTGCCCGAACTGGCCGAGATCACGCGGCTGGAGGGGCTTGTCGCCGCGAGCCGCGACGACATCGTGCAGGCCGAGACGGCGGTCAGTGACCTGGCCCGGGAGCAGAAGAAGTTCGAGGACGACATCGACTCGGTGCGGGCCCGCAAGACCCGCGACGAGGACCGGCTGAGCTCAGGGGCGATCACCAACAGCAAGCAACTCGAGGAGCTGCAGCACGAGGTCCAGACGCTGACCCGCCGGCAGTCCGACCTGGAAGACGCCGAGCTCGAGGTGATGGAGCGGGCCGAGACGGCCCAGGGCGTGCTCGATCAACTGCTCAGCGACCGCACCGAGCACACCGCGGCCCGCGAGACCGCCGTCGTACGCCGGGACGATGCCTGGGCCGACATTGACGCCGAGCTCATCCGCACGACGGCCGAGCGCGTTGCGGTGGCGACCGAAATCCCGGCGGACCTGCTGGCGCTCTACGACAAGATCCGCGCCGCCGAGGGTGGGATCGGTGCCGCGCCGATCGAGCGGGGCCGCTGCGGTGGCTGCCGGCTGGACCTGATGAACAACGAGAAGGCCGACTACCGGGCCGCTCCGGTCGATGAGGTGCTGCGGCACGAGTGTGACCGGATCCTGGTGCGCACGCCCGAGTCCGGGCTGTGAGCGGGCGCCGGGTCCAGGTCGAGGCCGACGGCGGGTCGCGCGGCAACCCGGGGCCGGCTGGCTACGGCGCGGTCGTGCTCGACGCCCTGGACGGCTCGGTGCTGGCCGAGCGGGCCGCCGGCCTCGGCCGGGTCACCAACAACGTCGCGGGGTACCGCGGGCTGATCGCCGGGCTCACCGCCGCGCTCGAGCTCGGCGACGTCGGCGAGGTCGAGGTCCGGATGGACTCCAAACTCGTCGTCGAGCAGATGAGCGGTCGCTGGCAGGTCAAGCACCCGGACATGAAGCCGCTGGCGAAACAGGCTGCTGCGCTGGTCGCGCGGCTGCCCCGGGTCCGGTTCACCTGGATCCCCCGCGAGCAGAACTCCCATGCCGACCGCCTCGCCAACGAAGCGATGGACGCCGCCGGCCGCGGCGAGGTGTGGCGGGCCGGCGGCGACACCGGCCCGGCCGACGCCGCCGACACCTGGCTGGCCGCGGCGGCCGCGGCCCCAACTCCGCAGGCGCCCAACCGCCTGTCGGGCTGGCAGGACTCGCCCGCGCCGCCCACCACGACCCTGCTGCTGCGCCACGGCCAGACGGTCCTGTCGGTCGACAAGCGCTTCTCCGGCGTCGGTGACCAGGCCCTGACCGAGGTTGGGCGAGGTCAGGCGGCGGCGTCCGCGGCCCGGCTCAGTGGCAGCGCCGCCACCGCCGTCGTGTCGAGCCCCGTGGTCCGGGCCCGCGAGACCGCCCTGCTGGTGGCCGATGCGCTCGGTGTCGAGGTCGTCATCGAGCCCGGTCTGCGCGAGACCGACTTCGGCGACTGGGAGGGTTCAACCTTCGCCGAGGTTCGGGCGCGGTGGCCCAGGGAGCTCGACGCGTGGCTCGCGAGCACAGCCGTCGCCCCGCCGTACGGTGAGAGTTTCGACGACACCGCGACCCGCGTGCGGCAGGCCCGGGACCGGGTGCTGCGCGACTTCGGTGGCCAGACAGTGGTTCTCGTCAGCCATGTCACACCGATCAAGACGCTGCTGCGGTTTGCCCTCGATGCGCCACCGAGCGCGCTCTACCGGATGCACCTCGACCTGTGCTGCCTGTCCGAGGTGCAGTGGTTCGCCGACGGCCCGGCCGTGGTGCGGTCGCTGAACGACACCTGGCACCTACGGCAGGAGCGGGACGGTCGCGGCGAGTAGGAGCGGCACCGGCCCGAGCCCGGCGAGGCCGAACCGCAACCAACCGACATGCCCCTTTGGCGCGGCAACGTTCGGCCCACAGCAGCGTGGCGAGCGAGCCCCACGGCAGCACCAGCGGGCCGAGGTCGACCCCGAGTAGGAGCGAGAGCTGCTGGCGGTGCGGCACCACCCGCTCCAGGGCCAGATAGGCCGGCAGGTTGTTGACGAGGTTGCTCCCCGTCGCAGCAACCGCGGCCGTCTGCAGGGGCGCGCCGAGGCCGTGCCGCAGCAGGGTGTCGAGGCCGTGCGGCCCGATGCCCTGCACGACCAGGAAGAGCCCCTCGACCAGCAGCACCAGGCGCCACGGCACCAGCCCCCACCGCAGCACCGATCGACTGCGCCACAGGCACACTGCCACCACCAGCAACGCCGCACCCGAGGCCGCATACTCCACCGGCGCCCCGGCCAGCAGCGCCGGCACGAGCAACAGGCAGGCCAGGGCGGCGCCCGCGAACAGCACGGGATCCTCCGCGTTGAGCACCTGTGGGACGTCGTACCGGCCGCGGAGGGCACGTCGCTGCCAGATCGCGAGAACGACCACGGTGACCGCGACGGCCGTGAGTGCGGGCAGTGCCATCACCCGGGCGTACGCCGTGACGGGCAGCCCGAGCCGGCCGACCTCCAGCAGGTTGGAGACCGGTAGGAGCAGGCTGGCAGTGTTGGCCAGCCAGACCGCCGCCATCGCGAAGAGCAGCGGTGACAGGCGAAGTCGCGCCGCGAGGGCCATCACGACGGGGGTGAACAGCACCGCCGTCGTGTCGAGGCTCAAGACGATCGCGGTGATCGT
>JBKJOO010000409.1:0-2907 GCA_046595615.1 Mycobacteriales bacterium
CTCCTTGATGGCCAGGACCTGCTCGCTCGACACCAGCACGTCGTACGCCGACAGCCGCACCTTGGGGTCGGCGGACTCGGCGATCAGCAGCTCCTTGGTGTCGCGCCCGAGGACGAAGGCGACGTAGGCCAGCAGGCCGGCGATGACCAGGGAGGCGAGGCCGTCCCGCAGCTCGTTGCGGGTCAGCTGGTGCAGGACGGTGCCGACCAGGGCGACGCCGACCCCGATGACCGCGACGGTGTCCTCGCTGGCCACCGTCTTGACGGTGGGATCGGGGCTGCTGCGGATGAAGTCGAGGGTCGAGCGGTTGGCCTCGGTTGCCTCGCGCCGGACCTGCTTGAGGGCCTTGGCCAGCGAGCCGGACTCAAGGACCAGGCTGACCGCCACGACGACGTACACGATGGTGAATTGGCGGGTGGACGGCTCCGGCTGATGCTTCACCAGGGCCTCGATGCCCTGGTAGAACGCGAAACCCGCCCCGGAGACGAAGATCCCGACGGCCGCCAACAGGGACCAGAAGAAGCGCTCCTTGCCGTAGCCGAACGGATGCGTCCGGTCGGCCGGCTTGGCACCATTTTTCAGCGACAGCAGCAGGAACACCTCGTTGACGGTGTCGGCGCACGAGTGCGCCGCCTCGGAGCGCAGCGACGACGAGCCGGTGATGAGGCCGCCGATCGACTTGGCGAGGGCGATCCCGAGATTGGCAGCGAGGGCCACCACGACCGTGCCCTTGGTTTCGCTGGCCATGGACGCGCCCCTCTCCCCCGGACCCGTCTCCTACGCTGCGCAGGTGCCGCGCCCAGCCATCCCCCGGCCGGTGCGGATCCGCGCCCCGGAGCTGCGCGGCCGCGGCGGGTGGATCGGCGCCGTCGGGCCGGCGCCGACCCTCGCCGGCCTGCGCGGCAAGGTTGTGCTGCTCGACTTCTGGACGTTCTGCTGCGTCAACTGCCTGCACGTGCTCGAGCAGTTGCGGCCGCTCGAGCAGCGGTTCGCCGATGTCCTGGTCGTCCTGGGCGTGCACTCGCCGAAGTTCCCCCATGAGGGCGAGCACGCCGCCGTCGTCGCGGCGGTCGACCGCTACGAGGTCGACCATCCGGTCCTGGACGACCCCGACCTGCAGAGCTGGCAGCAGTACGCCGTCCGCGCCTGGCCCACCCTGGTCCTGATCGACCCGGAGGGCTACGTGGTGCACGTCGCCAGCGGCGAGGGCCATGCCGACGATCTCGCCCGGCTGATCGGGCAGCTGGTCATCGAGCACGAAGCCAAGGGCACGTTACGTCGTGCTGCCATCGCCCCGTACGTCGCGCCGGCGCCGACCCCCGGCGAGCTGGCGTTCCCGGGCAAGGCGGTGCGCCTGCCGGACGGCTTGCTGCTCGTCAGCGACAGCCGCCACCACCGCCTGGTCGTGCTCGACGGCGACCGGGTCGCGCGGCGGATCGGTACCGGCGAGCGGGGGTGGCGGGACGGCGCGCAGCCGCAGTTCGCCGAGCCGCAGGGGCTGTGTCTGCTGGCCGACGGCAGGGTGCTGGTGGCCGACACGGCCAACCACTGCCTGCGGCGGGTCGATCTCTCGGGTGGCGCGGTGACCACCGTCGCGGGCACCGGCGAGCAGCTCCGGCCCGGTGACCCGGTCGGCGGGCTGGCTCGGTCGAGCCGGCTGAGCTCGCCGTGGGACGTCGCGGTGTACGACGGGCAGGTGGTCATCGCGATGGCCGGCACGCATCAACTGTGGGCCCTGGCCGACGATGAGCTGCGGGTGCTGGCCGGGACGGGCGGGGAGGGCCTGCGCGACGGTCCGGCCGACGGGGCCTACCTGGCCCAGCCCAGCGGGCTCGCAGCCGGGGCCGACCGGCTGTGGTTCGCCGACGCCGAGACCAGTTCCCTGCGGTGGTACGCCGACGGCCAGGTCGGGACGGCGGTCGGCAGCGGGTTGTTCGACTTCGGCCACCGAGACGGGGCGGCCGACGAGGCGCTCCTGCAGCACCCGCTCGGGGTGACGGTGCTGCCCGACGGATCGGTGGCCATCAGCGACACCTACAACGGCGCGATCCGCCGGTACGACCCGAGGACCGGCCTGGTGACGACCCTGCTCAGCGGGCTCGCCGAGCCCAGCGACGCCGTCGTGGACGGCGGGTATCTGCTCGTCGTGGAGTCGGCAGCACATCGGATCAGCCGGCTGCCGTTGCCCGCCGAGGTGACGCCGCACCCCCCCGGTCCGGTGACCGACCTGGGGCTGGGCACGGTGACGATCGAGGTCGTCTTCGAACCGCCGCCTGGTCAGCATCTCGACGAGCGGGACGGCCCGGCCGTTCGATTGACGGTCGGCGCGAGCCCGGCCGGTCTGCTGACGGTCGGCGCCGGGCCGTCGTACGGGCTGGTGCGGGAGCTCGTCCTGGCCCCCGGCGAGGGGGTCCTGCACGTCGCGGCGACGGCCGCGAGCTGCGACGACGCCGGCGAGCACCCGGCCTGCCACCTCACCCGGCAGGACTGGGGCCTCCCGGTCCGAGTCGTCGCGGGCGGTCCGGACCGGCTCTGTCTGGTGCTGCGAAGGCTCGATCGGTGACCGGCCGGGACCGGCCACCGGCCGCGGTGTGGTGCGCGACCGGGCTGCTCGCCTTGCTGGTCGTGCTCTGGTCGGTCGCCGTGCCGCTCTACCGGGCCGTCGACGAGCCGCAGCACCTGTCGACCGTGCTGCGGCTGGCAGCCGGCGACGGTTAC
Source organism: Mycobacteriales bacterium (assembly GCA_046595615.1). Lineage (GTDB taxonomy): Bacteria > Actinomycetota > Actinomycetes > Mycobacteriales > SCTD01 > JAYSQK01. The sequence continues at coordinate 2,719 of JBKJOO010000409.1, forward strand.
CCCCCGCCGGGGTCGGGCCGGCTCCGGCCGGAGGTCGCGGCGTCCTACCGCTACGCCGACTTCCCGGGCGGCGACGGCCGCACCTTCGTGCCACCCCGCGCCGTCCGCGCGAGCCCCCGGGCCTACCCGTCGTTCCGCGAGTTGGAGACCCTGCCCGTACCCCCCGACCAGCTCGGGCAGGTCGATCAG
>JBKJOO010000441.1:0-10235 GCA_046595615.1 Mycobacteriales bacterium
CCCCGTGATCGGCACCGCGTCCGTGCCCGTTCCCCGGAGGTCGTCGTGAAGGTTCTCGTCAGTTCCAGCGGCAGGCCCGGCAGCGGTCGAGCGCCTCGCCCCACAGCTCGACCATCGCCCGGTGAGGTCGGCCGTCGGTGACGGGGCCGGTGCTCGTGACGGGCGCCACGGCGACGGTCGGGCGGCCGCTGGGGCAGATGCTGCGCGCCGCTGGTGCGGGCGTCAGGCCGGCGTCCCCGCTGCCGCACGACGCAGACGGTGTGGCGTTCGACGTCCGGGCGCCGGCGACGTGGCCGGCGGCGTCCGACGGGGTCGAGTCGATGTTCCTGTTCCGACCGCCGGATATTGCCCGGGTCAGACGCGACCTCATGCCGGCTGTCGCCTTCGGGCGGTCAGTGGGCCTGCGGCACGTCGTCCTGCTGTCGGTGCAGGGAGCCGGACTGGTCCCGGTGCTGCCGCACGCCGCCGCGGAGCGCTGGCTGCGGCGGTTCGGCCTGAGCTGGGTGTTTGTACGACCGTCGTACTTCGCCCAGAACCTGTCGGGGGTCTTCGCCCCGGACATCCGGGAGCGCAGCGAGATCGTGGTGCCGGCGGGTGACAGCCGGACCGCCTTCGTGGATGCCTACGACGTGGCGGCGGCCGCGGCCGCGGCGCTGCTGCAGCCGTCGGCGCACGGCGGTCGCAGATGGGCTCCGACCGGCCCTGCGCTGACGTACGCCGAGGTCGCCGGGCTGCTCAGTACGGAGCTGGGCCGTACCGTCCGCTACCGCCCGATCGGACCGCTCGCCTTCCTGCGGCACGCCCGCGAGGTTCTCGGGATGCCCACGTCGATGGCCGCGATCAGCACCGTCCTGCAACTGGCGGCTCGGGTGGGTCTGGCCGCGTTCGAGACCGGAGACGTGCAGTCGGTGACCGGACGGCCGCCGGGAAGCTTTGCCGCGTTCGCTCGCGGGGAGCGGGGCGGTCTGGCTGGGCAGCACCCAACCGTCGTCAACGGGCGGCTGATCCGTCACCGCCGCGGTCGTCCGCCCCGCCAGCTCGGTCGTCTGGTGCAAGGAATGGGCCGCCACGCTCGTCAATGAGTGTGTGGAGACGACGTGAAAGACGAAGCGGGGTTCACCGCCTTCGTGCGTCAGCACGAGGATGCGTTGCTGCGCACCACCCGATTGCTCGTTCGCGATCATGGCGAGGCGCAGGACGTGCTGCAGGTAGCGCTGATGCGGCTGTTACGTCACTGGCCGGTCGAGCACCCGCAGGCATACCTACGGCGGACGCTGGTCAACCTCAGCCGCGACCGAGGCCGACGACGGCGGCTGGTGCCCGAGCCCGCCGAAGCGCGGAACGAACGGCTGACGGGTCTTCCCGACCACGCCGACGCGCACGCCTCCCAGGCCGCGCTGGAGCACTTGCTGTCCGTGCTGCCGGCCCGGCAGCGCGCCGCTGTCGTCCTACGCGTCATCGAGGGGCTCTCAGAGGCCGAGGCTGCTGCCGCGCTGCGGTGCGCTACCGGCACCGTCGCCTCCAACCTTTCCCGCGGCCTGACCCGCCTGCGCGCCCACCTCCCCGAAGGAGCCAGCCATGACTGAGCAGACCCTGCAGGCCCTCGCCGCCGCCGGCATGCCATCCGTCGCCGCCCCGCCGTTCCTGGCCGAGCGCCTCGTCGCGCTGCACCACCGGTCCGTACGACGACGCCGCGTCGGCGTCTCACTCGCCTTGACCGGGCTCGTTGCCGGTGGGGCGGTCGCGGCCCGAAGTGCCGGCCAGAGCCGGTTCTACGACGTCTCCACACCCAGCGGGTCGATGGCACCGACGGTGGCGGTGGGGGAGAACCTCGTGGCCGACCGAACCCTGACCCCCGAGTGGGACGACGTCGTCCAGCTTCGGTTCAGGAACGCCCGCGACACCTTCACCAGCGTCCGCCGTCTGATCGGGCTTCCCAGGGACGTCATCGCCTGCCCCGCAGGCCCGGACGGCTACTGCCATGCGTGGACCCGCAACGGTCAGCCGCTCTCCGAACCTTGGATTGGGCGCGACGTGTCGTACGACCCGACGGAAGGCGGGCATCAGGCACAAGCCACGCCCGGCTTCTTCATCGACCACGGCGATCGCATCGTGCCGTTCCCAGCCGTCACGGTTACCCCCGACCACGTGTTCGTCCTAGGGGACAACCGCGACAACGCCGTCGACTCGCGCCTGTCCGACCCCGCACTGCAGGACCTGTCCGGGATCACGGGCGTCGGGATCGAAGTGATCGGCACCGACGGGCGGCACCGGGCGATCCCGGGTGCGCCGCGGCACGACGTACCGGGTCCGGGGGGCTCTATCGACCCGCCCGCCCCGCCGCCCCCTGCGCGCAGCGCGCCGGTCCACCAGCATGGCGCGTCGCTCTCCCTGGAGGCCGTCGTGGACCTCCTGTCGTACGCGGGGGGACCTGTTGAACGACAAGAGACAGCCGGTCGAGCCGGCCGGCCGGCCGGTTGACTTCGACGCCGACACCTACCGTGCCCGCAACGTCATCGAGCGGTCCTACAACCAACTCAAGCGATGGCGCGGCCCGGCCACCCGCTACGACAAACTCGCCCTGGTCTTTCGCGACATCTTCAGCTGGCTCGCCGCCCTCGAGGAGCCACGGCCTAGCGAGGCCTCGTCAGGCGCGGAACGTATCCCAAAGTGCCTCAAGCGGTGCAAACTGGTGGGAGAAGCTCCTGCTCGGGCTGGCTGCCCGCTACCGCTGAACCTCCCACGGGATGGTCGCCTGCAGGACCGCCTCGGTCAACGCGCCGCTGCGCAGGTGCGTGCCTTCCTGGTACGCCGGGTCGGCGACCATCTGGGAGAAGCTCCGCCGGTCGGGGTAACGCACCACCAGCACGGCGTCCCACGCCTGGCCGGGCTCGGCGATCAGGGTGGTCGAGCCTGTCCCGACGTACAGCACCTCGGCGCCGAACCGGGCGCTGTGCTCGCGGAAGTGCGCGAGGTAGGAGGCGTAGCGCTCGCGGCCGCCGTCCGGCAGGAACCGCAGCAGGTTGAGCATCACGACGGGACCGCCGGGGTCCTCGGTCAGGTAACGCTTGAGGTCCTTGCCGGCCGGGTCGATCACGGGCGCTCCTGTGAGAGGTTGCGGGGATGACGGGATTCGCGGACTTCCAGAACGAGGTCTACCTCAAGGGACTCTTCGGCGAGCAGCCGACCCTGCCCTTCGGCTGGCGAGCGTTGCAGGCCGCGGCCGAGCAGGTGATGACGCCGGGCGCGGTCGGCTACGTCAGCGGTGGCGCCGGCGGCGAGGAGACCATGCGGGCCAACCGCGAGGCCTTCGACCGTTGGCGGCTGGTCCCCCGGATGCTGCGCGGGATCCCTGCGCAGCGGGACCTGTCGACCACGGTGCTCGGCACCGCGATGCCGGCACCGGTGCTGCTCGCCCCGGTCGGGGTGCTGTCGATCGTGCACGCCGACGCCGAGCGGGCGGTCGCCCGGGCAGCCGCGGCCCTCGGGCTGGCGATGGTGGTGTCGACGGCGTCCTCGACCTCGATGGAGGACCTGCAGACCGAATTGGCGGGATCGCCTGCGTGGTACCAGCTCTACTGGCCCAAGGACCGCGACGTCGCTGCGTCGTTGGTGGCGCGGGCCCAGGCGGGTGGCTACACCGCGCTCGTCGTGACCCTCGACACCTGGCAGCTCGGCTGGCGTCCGCGGGACCTCTCGGCGGCCTACCTGCCGTTCCTACGCGGTGAGGGGATCGCCAACTACGTGTCCGATCCGGCGTTCCGGGCCGGGCTCGTCGCGCCGCCCGAGCAGGACCCGAACGCCGCGGTCCTGCATTTCCTGGCGATGTTCAACAACCCGGCGCTGACCTGGGACGACCTGGGCTGGCTGCAGTCCCAGACGACCCTGCCGATCGTGCTCAAGGGGCTGCAGCACCCCGACGACGTACGCCGCGCCCTCGACGCCGGGGTCGACGCGGTCATCTGCAGCAACCACGGCGGCCGGCAGGTCGACGGCGCGATCGGCTCGCTCGACGCGCTGCCCGGGATCGTCGCCGCGGCGGGGGAGCTGCCCGTGCTGTTCGACTCAGGGGTGCGGACCGGGGCCGACGCCGTCAAGGCGCTCGCGCTCGGCGCGGCGGCGGTCCTGCTCGGCCGGCCGTGGGTCTACGGCCTCGCCCTCGGCGGCGAGGTCGGCGTCGAGCACGTCCTCAAGGCCTTCCTGGCCGACCTGGACCTGCAGCTCGGCCTGTCCGGCCACAGTTCGGTGAGCGAGCTGTCCCCGGCGTCGCTGCTGGCCCGCTGATGCCCCGCACCCGAGAGGGGGGCAGTTACGGCTGCGGGGCACCGGTCGGGTCGGCCGGGTTGGCCTTGCTGCCGTCGGGGTTGAGCGGACCCGGGATCCCGCGGAACCGGTAGGGCTCGCCCTCGCGGCCCGCCTGCAGCAGCCAGGCCTGGCCGGTGTCGGCCGAGTCGAACATCCGGAGCACGGTCTCGCCGGCCTGCTCGACACCGATGATCGGCACCCCGCTGGCTTGCAGCAGCTCCGCCATCGGCGCGATGATCTTTGTCTGGGCGAAGCCCGGGCAGAACGCGTTGATCGTGATGCCCTGCGGCGCGAGCGTCGGGCCGAGCGCCCGGACCAGGCCGACGACGGCATGCTTGTTGGCTCCGTAGATCGGGTCGAACGCCGTCCCGGTCAGCCCGGCCATCGAGGCGGTGCACACGATCGAGCCCCCACCGCGGCGACGCAGCGCCGGCAGCGCGGCGTGCACGCCGAAGACCACGCCGTCGAGGTTGATGCCCATGGCCCGCCGGTAGAGCGCGAGTTCGAAATCCTCGTCCACCCCGCAGCCACCGGCGATCCCGGCGTTGAGGAAAATCAGATCCAACCGGCCGTGGACCTGCTCCGCGTCGGCCGTGGCCGCCATCACCTCGTCGTACGACGAGACATCGCAGCGCAGGAAATGGCCGCCGACCTCGCGGGCGACCCGTTCGCCACCCTCGGCGTCGACGTCGAGCAGTACGACGCTGTCGCCGCGGCGGGACAGCTGATGGGCGACCTCAGCCCCGAAGCCGGAGGCGCCGCCGGTGAGCAGGGCGACCTTGCCTGCGGCGCTCACACCGCGCCAGCGGCAAGGCCGGTGCCCTGCATGTCCGAGGTCCCACCCGGGGTGTTGCCGGCCGGGGCGCCGGTGGCCGAACGGCGGTCGAGGACCAGCGTGGCGATCCGCTCCCGGTGCTGCGCGGCGTCGCCGAAGGCGTATTCCAGCCGCTTGCTGCGCTTGAAGTAAAAGTGCGCGTCATGCTCCCAGGTGTAGCCGATGCCGCCGTGGTATTGGATCATCGCGCCGACCGCGGTGCTGGCGATGTCACCGGCCTTGGCCTTGGCGATCGAGGCGGCGAGTTGTTTGTCGTCGGCGCAGGAATCCAGCGCGTACGCCGCGTAGAGGCCGGCGTGCTCGGCCATCGTGATGTTGACGTGCAGGTCGGCGAGGTCGTGCTTGATCGCCTGGAACGACCCGACCGGCTTGCCGAACTGCACCCGGGTCTTGTCGTACTCGACGGTGTCGGAGAGCGCTTTGCGGGCAATCCCCGCGAGGTCGTTGGCGACGAGCACCGCGGCCCGGTCGAGCAGCTCGCGCAGGACGTCGCCGCCACCGTCGAGCAGCTCGCCGGGGGCGCCGTCGAGCACGACGGTTGCCAGCCGGGTGGTCCGGTCGAGCGCCTCGTGGCCGGTGATGGTCACGCCGGCCCCGTTGGGGTCGATCAGGTAGAGCCCGTCCTGGGCAGCCACGACGAGGGTGTCGGCCAGCTCGGCGTACTCGATCAGACCGAGATCGCCGGACAGGGCGCCGGCGACGGCAGTGGCGGGCGGGGAGGCGGCCGAGCCGGGCCGGAGCAGCGCGACCGCGCCCTTGACCTCACCGGCAGCCAGGCGGGGCAGCAGCGCTGCCTGCTGCTCTTTCGATCCGGCCAGTCGGACGGCCTCGCCGACCAGGATGGTGCCGAGCCACGGGCCGGGCACCGTGCCGGCGCCGAACGCCCGGGCGATCACGGCGGCGTCGAGCAGGCCGAGGCCGATCCCATCGTGTTCCTCGGGCACCAGCACAGCCAGCCAGCCCTGCTCACCGACCGCCTTCCACAGCCCGGCCGGCAGGCCGTCGCCGCCCGGCTCGTCGTACAGCGCGCGGACCTGTTTGGGGCCGAACTTGTCGCGCAGGTAGGAGCGCACGGCGTCCTGCAGTGCGCGCTGCTCGTCGGTGAGGGCGAACTCCACGGGGCCGGGCTCCTAGCGGGGAAGGCCGAGCACGCGCTCGGCGACGATGTTGCGCTGGACCTGCTGGGAACCGCCCCAGATGGTGCACGACCGCGACCAGATCGCCATCGTGGTGAGCTCCTCGACCGACAGCCCGGGCTGCGGGTCGGGCACCTGGAAGCCGGCGCCGAGGACTGCCTCGTAGGTGTCGGAGATCTGCCGGAAGGCCTCCGACCACATCATCTTGGTCATCGAGGCCTCGAAGCCGAGGTCCTTGCCCTTGCTGGTCTGGGTCAAGATGTGCCAGGAGTGGTATTTCAAGCACTCCAGGTCGATCAGGCTGGCCGCGAGCTTCTGTCGGAGCACCGGGTCCTGCGCGGCCGGTCGGCCGTCACGCTCGACCTGCTGGGCGAGCGAGACGACCTGGTCGAACTGCTTGTGGAACTCGGTGTACTGCCCGATCGCGGAGCTGCCGCGCTCGAAGCTCAGCAGCAGCATCGCGGTCTGCCAGCCGTTGCCCTCCCCGCCGAGGACCTCGCTGACCGGACAGGTCGCGTCGGTGAAGAAGACCTCGCCGAACTCGCTGGCCCCGGTCATCTGCTTGAGCGGTCGGGCCTCGACGCCGGGCTGGTGCATGTCGACCATCAGCATCGAGATGCCGGCGTGCCGGCTGCCCTCGGCCGGCCCGGTGCGCGCCATCATGAAGATCTTGTCGCCGTGCATGGCGTTGGTCGTCCAGATCTTCTGGCCGTTGACGAGGTACTCATCGCCGTGCCGCTCGGCCTTCATCTGCAGCGCGGCCAGGTCGGAGCCCGCGGCCGGCTCGGAGAAGCCCTGGCACCAGATGACCTCGTTGTGCAGCAGCGGCTTGATGATGTCGCGCTTTTGCTGCTCCGAGCCCAGCAGCATCACGGTCGGCGCGAGGAAGGTCAGGCCGAGCGGGTTGACGGTCGTCGGGGCGTTGGCGCCGGCCATCTCCTGGTCGTAGATCGCCTTCATCGTCGCGGTGCCACCGCGCCCGCCGTACTCGGTCGGCCACAGGGTCCCGGCGAAGCCCGCCTCGGCCTTGCCGGCCTCCCAGTCGCGGCGGATCTGGAACTGCTCCTGGTCGCTCCGGCCGGCCCAGAACGACCGTTCGCGCATCTCCTGCGGCAGCGCCGTGGCCAGCCAGGACCGCAGCTCGCTGCGGAAGTCCTCGTCGTGCGGGCTGTATCGCAGGTCCACCGGGGCTCCTTCTGGACGGCTCGAAACCGAACGCCGTTCTACTCCATCGGGTGTACCTCGTGCCACACCGGGGCTGTCAGACTCCGCTGGTGGACCTCGACGGAACGCTCTCCCTCGCCACCGAACTGGCCCGTGAGGCCGGCGCGCTCGCCCTGTCCATGCGGGCCGGCGTCGCGACGGAGGGCACCAAGTCGAGCCCGACCGACGTCGTGACGGCAGCCGACAAGGCGGTCGAGCGGCTGTTGCTCGAGGCGCTCGCAGCGCGGCGGCCGGCGGACGGTGTGCTCGGCGAGGAGGGCGCGTCCCGCCCCTCCCGGTCCGGCGCGACCTGGGTCATCGACCCGATCGACGGCACCGTCAACTTCCTCTACGGCATCCCGCAGTGGGCGGTGTCGATCGGGGTCGAGGTGGCCGGTGCAGCGGTTGTCGGGGTGGTCTTCGACCCTTCCAAGGGCGAGCTGTGGCAGGGCGTCCGCGACGGTGGGTCGGTGCTGGACGGCGCTGTCTTGCGCTGCTCCGACGTCGAGGACCTGGGCCAGGCGCTCGTCTGCACCGGCTTTGGGTACGACGGGCGGCGGCGGGCCGCGCAGGCCAGGTTGCTCCCAGCCCTGCTGCCGGCGGTCCGTGACATCCGCCGGTTCGGCGCCGGCGCGCTTGACCTCTGTGCGGTCGCCGCCGGCCGGGCGGACGCCTACTTCGAGCAGGGGCTCTCGCCGTGGGACCTGTCGGCCGGCGCGCTGATCGCCCGCGAGGCCGGCGCGCTCGTGACCGGGCTGCGGGGCCGCGGCCCGGGCTACGACATGGTGCTCGCGGCCGGCGCCGGCGTGCATGGACTGCTGCACGAGTTGCTGGTCGCCCACGACGCTGACGCCGACCCGCTCGCTCCCGGGCGCGGGTGACGATCGCCCCGGACGTCGCCGCGCTGCTCGCCGACGAAGCCCGTCTCGGGTTGCCGGCGCTGTCGTCCCTGTCGCCTGCCGAGGCCCGGGCCCAGGACGCCCGGCTGCAGCAGCGGCGCCGGGCTGGGATCGTCTTGCCGACGGTGTCTTCCGCGGAAGACACGACGCTCGCCGGAGTCCCGGTCCGGGTGGTCACGCCCGTGGGGGACGGGCCCTTCCCGGTGGTGCTGCACGTTCACGGTGGCGGGTGGGTGCTCGGTTCGCCGGACACCTACCTGCTCGTCGTGCGTCGGGTGGCGACGGACGTCGGAGCGGTGGTGGTCGACGTCGACTACCGGCTGGCGCCGGAGCACCCGTTCCCCGCCGGGCTGGATGACTGCTGGGCGGTGCTGCAGGAGATTGCCGCGTGGGGACGGCCGGTCGCCGTCGCCGGAGACAGCGGGGGAGCGGCGATTGCTGCCGCGCTGACGTTCCGCGCCCGCGATGCCGGGCTGCGGCTCGCCGGCCAGTTGCTGGTCTACCCCTCGGTGTCGCTGGTGCAGGCCTGGCCCTCGTGGCGCGAGTTCCGATCCGGCGTCGGGCTGGACGCTGCCGACTCGCGCTGGTTCGCGGACTGCTGGGTGCCTCGCGTCGCCGACCGAGGCGCGCCGCTGGTCTCGCCGTACGAGGTGGCGTCGTTGGTCGGGGTGCCGCCGGCGGTGGTGGCGGTCGCAGAGGTCGATCCGTTGCGTGATGGTGGTCTTGCGTACGCCGAGCGACTGCGGGCTGATGGGGTGGCGACGACGGTGGTGGTCGCGACGGGGCAGGTGCATGGCTATCTGACGATGCCTGGGATGGTGGGTGCTGAGCGGGCAGTCGTCGCGGCGCACGCGGCGCTGCGGACGCTGCTGCGCTGAGGGTTCTCCACAGGGCTGGGGCGCGGTGGGTCGATGCTTTGTACCCTCCCGTGATGCGCAGGCGGTGGGTGCCGATGGTGGTCGCGTTGGTCCTTGCGATGGCTGGGTGCAGCGGGCCGGGGTCGGACAAGCCCAAGGTGCTGCCGCCGGTGCCGAGTGCGACGGTGCTGGCCAGTGCTTCGCCGACGAGGTCGCCTATGCCGGTGGTGGTGCCGTCTGCAGCGGTACCGGCGACGCCGCAGGGGGCGGCGGCGTTCGTGCGGTTCTTCTATGGGGAGCTGAACGGTGCCTTTCAGGATGGGCACGATGAGCGGATCCGCGTGCTGAGTGATCCGACGTGCGGCACCTGCAATGTGCTGGCTGATGCGGTCCAATCTGGCCGGCAGGCTGATCAGAAAGTAATAGGACTAAGTTTTCAAGCTCAATCAGTGGAAGCAGCCACCGTACAACATGGCGCGACGCTGGTCACTGTTCTCGGTCTAGTGCCTAAACGGCGCTTCTCAGATCATGGAACTGTTACTATGCTCCCGGGCGCAGGGCGCTTCATTCACTCTGTAACGTTGGCCCGACAAAACACTTCTTGGCGAGTCCAGGGCATTAAGTACGAGGACGTTTCATGAACTTTCGAGGACGTGTCGGCAGCCTGACCGGCGGCGTTCTCATCATGACCTCCATATCAGCAACGGGCGCAAACGCGGAGACTTCTTCCGCTACGGGGAAGCCGGGAGTCGTGAACTGTTTGAAGACCCCCTACCTCAATGTCTGTGCTCGTGCGCAAGGCACCGGAATTGGCGTGGGTGCATCGCATCCGGGCCGGTCCGGTGGCGGCCAACCGACAGCTCGGCCAGTCAGTTCAGACCCCACGCCAAGCTATCTCCAGCGCGAATACACCCCTGTTTGCACCGGTAATACCCGCCTTGAAGGCGGCACTTTGTGTGCTGCGGCGGTGACGACCTGTCTGCAGCCGGGTTTCGTGCGG
>JBKJOO010000049.1:0-18322 GCA_046595615.1 Mycobacteriales bacterium
CATCACCGAGAACGGCCTGGATGCCTACATCCGCTACCAGCACCGGATCACCTCCGCGAGTTGGTCGACTGCGGACCGTCGTTGGACCGTGGAGGTCACGCGCACCGATACGGGCGAGGCGCTGCGCTTCACCACGGACTTTCTGTGGATGTGTCAGGGCTACTACCGGCATGACCAGGGCTATACGCCGCGATGGCCTGGTGTGGAGCGATTCCAGGGCACGATTGTCCATCCGCAGACCTGGCCGGAGGAACTGGACTACGCCGGGAAGCGGGTCGTGGTCATCGGCTCCGGTTCAACCGCGGCAACGCTGATTCCGGCCATCGCCGAGAGGGCGGCGCACGTCACGATGCTGCAGCGGTCGTCGACCTTCTTCTTCGCCCGTCCAAAGACACACGAATTGGCCGGGCCGCTGCGTGCGCTCGACGTTCCCGATGAGTGGACGCACAAGATCCTCAGGCGCGCCTACATCGCCGAGCTGAACGAGCTCAGCCGCATGTCGTTCGAGTCGCCGGCTGAGCTGCGGGAATTCCTCATCGCGGCCGCGCGCGAGCAACTCCCCGCAGACTTCGACATCGACAAGCACTTCAACCCCACCTATCGGCCTTGGCAGCAGCGCATCGCGGTGCTGCCCGACGGCGACCTGTTCGCGTCGATCCGCGACGGTCAGGCATCTGTGGTCACCGACACCATCGAGACCTTCACCGAGTCGGGGCTCCTGTTGGCCTCCGGCGACACTCTCGAGGCGGACATCGTCGTTACTGCAACCGGTTTCGATCTCAGCGTCTTCGGCGACATCGCCTTCTCCGTCGACGACCGGCCCATCGACTTCAGCGAGAGCGTCACCTATCGGGGCCTCATGTTCACGGGTCTGCCACCCTCGCCTACGTCTTCGGCTACTTCCGGCACAGTTGGACCTTGCGCGCGGACCTCATCTGCGACTTCGTGTGCCGATTGCTCAACCAGATGCAGGAAAAGGGCGCCACGGTGGTCGTGCCGACGTTGCGCGACAGCGACGCCGGCATGGCGCTCGGACCCTGGGTCGACCCGGAGAACTTCAACCCGGGTTATCTGGCCCGCTCGATGCATCTGATGCCCAAGCAGGGCGATCGCGAGCCGTGGACCCACGTGCACGAGTACGCCGCGGAGCGCGACCTGCTCCCGGCAACCGATCTCGACGACGACACCCTCGTCTACACCTGACGCGGCCAGTCAGCCGGGCCTGCCGGTAGGCCCATTGCGACGTCCATGGGGGCAACGGACTCGTCAGGATCGGGTGACCCCGATCGCGAGATTCGAGACCAGGTTGCTGTGGTCGCGGCTCTCGGCAACAACCGTGATCCGCACCGGGCCGCGGTGCAGATGTCCCTCGCTGTCGGCGGTATAGCCGGCCGCAACGTAGAAGGCCATTGTCGAGTTCAGCACGCCTGCGGCCGAGCCGCTGGCGACGAGCAGCACACCCCATTGACCGCCTGCGCCAGTGCTGCCCTGCAGGGAGCCGGGGGGGATCGGCACGTCCGCAGGGAAGTCGGCTGGGAGCTTCGCGGCGACGGTCCGGACGTTCCCTGAGCCACCACCGTGCCGGCCATCACGGGAGGGCTGCGCCGCCGACGTGCCGCTGCCGGCGGGCTGGGGCAATGCGCCGGCGGTGGTGGATGGCGGTTTGTCGCTCGCCGCCGGTGAGCGCGCCCCCGACCCGCAGCCACCGGTCAGCATCGCCAGGCAGATCGCGGCAGCCGGCAGGGTCCAGCCCGATCGGCGTGGGGACATCTGCGACTCCTTCGTGTACCGCTTCCATCGGTGCGGGCCTACCAGCGTGCCGGTTCGAGTGCGGCGGACGTCGGGGCCGACCGCGGAGGCGATGCTGGGGAGCCTCACCGCCACCAAGGGCAACCGGATCGGCACGAAACTGCGTATCAATTGTCGGGCTGGAACGCCGTGGTCGGCACCGTTGTCGTTCCGCCCGCGCTGCTCCTCACCGTCACCTTGACGGGGTCGTAGGGCAGGTAGGCGATGACCGTTCCTCCGTAGCGATTGCTGCCGCCGTTCTGGACCTCGCCGATCAGTGCGCCGTCCGGGCGGTAGGCACGCAGGCGCGCATGAAGGTCCGAGCTCCTCGCTTTGATCAGTAGCTGCCCGCCGCTGCGTGCGGTGGCATTGGTGTAGCACTTGCTGACCTCGATGACGTCGACGGGGGACCCGTTGGTCGTGCTCGTCACGGGAACTGAGGTGCCGGTCGGCTGCCGGCCGGAGTGACCCGACACGCTTCCCGACGATCGCCCTGCGACACCTGGGGTCGCGTCCACGGCGGCCGTGCCATACGTGCTGCGTGGGGGTGCGCCGCTTCCACAGGCAGCCAGCAGCGTCCCTGCAAGCACGAGAGCGAGAAGGCCGGATGGGTGCACAGGTGACATGGTGGTCCTTTTCGGCTCTGCGGTCAGCAGAAGCTGGGGTACAGGTCGCGGGGGCCAGCTCGGCCCGAGGGTGGTTGACGGTGAGGGCGCCCCGACGTTGCGTGAGAGGTCAGACGGCGAAGGTCTCCCACGCCTGCTGATCGCAGGAGTGGGAGACCGACGCGTAGCTGGTGCATCAAGCGACGTACGGACCGTGCGTTGTCGGCCTACAACCTGATCTTGCCGAGTGACGACGGAGGACTTGTCCCGATGACAGCCGCCGCGGAGTTCACGGATTTGACCGTGAGCGGCGTCTGGGCGCACGGGGTGACATATGGTCCACCGAGGTTGCAGGCAGGCGACGGTGCGCCGACGGCCGTCAGGGTGAAGGTCCCTGGCGCGATCAGCGAAACCGTGAGGTTTGCTGCCCCCAGCGTCGCCGGGTCGAACGTGGTCCCGGTCTCGGTGAGGTACGGCTGCAGCACCATCGAGGTGACCGTCGCATCAGGGGACGTCGCTGTGATCACCAGTCGCTGCTTGGTCGTCCGGTACTCGGTGGTCAGCGTGACGTTGGTCGGGACGGCGGCAGTGACCACGACGTTGACCGACGTCGCGGCTGAGACGCCGTTCGCGTTCGTGGCTACAGCGGCGAAGCTGTAGGTCCCCGCAACGGTGGGGGTGAACTTCAGCAACGACGTGCCGCTTGCGGTGGCCGGCACCGGACTCTGGTTGGTGGTGATCGGATTGACCGGACCAGCGGTCTGGGTCCACGCCCAGCTCGGCGCGGGCAGCGACGAGCTGGAAGCCGCGATCGTCACCAGGTTGCCCGCTGTCACCGTCTGGTTCTGGACGGGGCTGATGGTCGGTGGCGGCGAGGGTTGCACGGTGATGGTCGTGCTCGCCGTGGTGACGCCGCAGACGTTCGACGTCGTGAAGCCCAAGAAGTACGTCCCCGCGGCAAGTCCCGTCGCCTTGAACGTCGGGGTGGTGGTGGTAGCACCGGTCAACGCGCCGTTGAGATCGGTGCCACCCGAGGAGGTCCCGGCTGTCCACTGCATCGTCAGGGGCGTTGACGCACCCGCAGCAACGCTGCCCGACAGTGTGATTGTTGCGCCGTTGGCGACGGCGTAGGGCGCTCCGTTGATCGTCGGCGTTGCGCAGACGGTCGCTGGCGCGGGCACATTACTTGGCCACGGGTCGAGAACGCCGGCCTGCACACCGGTAATCGAGGTGTATCCGCCGTAGGCCAGGAAGGGAATGGAGTTGAAGTTGTTCTCCGGGACCGGAGTGCCGGGAACGTTCTCCGGGAAGATGTATTCGCCGATCGGGGCGTGGTATTGGCCGTAGTACAGGCCGTTCGCCGACGTCCTGGCACCGGGAGTCCCCGGGACCTGGCTGGCCGGGTTGGGGTTGATCGTGCCTGGCAGGAACTGCGAGAGGCCGGTGACCACGGCGCGCACCTCACGCGTCGGGGGAATGAACGCCCCGGCAGGGGGAGGCGTGCAGGCCTTCATGGTTGCCACCGTCGCGGTGCACGGCGGCCGGAAGCGCCACCGTCCGCGCACTGCGCCGCCGGGCGGACCGGGGTCGGGCATGATCGTGCCCCATTCACGGTCGCTCGTCGCCCCGGTCTTCGGGTTGATGTCGATCCCGTAGAGGCGGATCAGGCGGGTCTCGTCGGTGGTCATGCCTTCGAACTTGGTACGGATGGCCGCCTCACCAGCACCGAAGACGGTCAGACCGCCCGTGCCGATCAGGGACACGTCGATCGAGACGTACGACGGGTCGATCCCTGGCTGGGTGTAGACGCCCAGACTGGCGACGATCGTGTGGGCAGAGACGTACTGGCCACCGTTGGCGCCCCCGTCCTGGATCAGCGTGCCGGAGAAGTTGACGTAGTCACCGAGCTCGAATGGCATTTGCTTGCGCGGGTCGGCGCAGATCCCGCGGGTGCAGGTGTTGGCATCCACGTTCGCCGGCGAGTCCATCCGGAACAGTGTGTAGAAGCCGCCCAACGCCGGCAGTGCCGGTTGCGGGGTGATGCCGGAGGTGTCAGTCCCGCTGTAGATGGGCCGGTTGGTCCGTGAGCACTGGAGATCGTCGGCGTTGCCTGCGATGTTCGGGTCCGCGGTGACGCGCGGGATGCACATCGGGAAGCCGGTCTCGGCCAGGATCGTCGGGTTGTCCTGATCGACCTGGAATCGATCGTCGGGTGTCATTGCACGGCCGTAGCGGCCGCTGGGGGAAGTTCCGGTCGCATCGAGTGCCGTTGTATTGGCCGGATCGTTGATGCGCACCCGGGTGCCCGTCCCGACAGCGCCGAGCTGGCCGCCCACCTCCATCTCGCCGGTGGCGTAGTCGATGAAATTGACGTAGCCGACACCAGAGTTCAGCTCCTGCTGGGAGACATGGACCAGGCCGGCGATGTAGCGATCACCGGCTGCGTTGATCACCCGGTTGCCGACTACGTGGATCTCGTAGGTGGTGAGCGGTTTGGGGGAATCGCTCAGCGCCATACCGGTCTGCGTCGGGCTGTATGGCGCCGGCGCGTGCGTGAAGAGCTCCTGCCAGGTCAGGGCATTGGCGGGCAGGATGACGACGGTCTCCCGAGGCACGATGACCCGGTGCCCGTTGAGCACCAAGGTTCCACCGGAATGGGGGTCGCCCGGCGTGTCCAGGGTGGCCGACTGCAAGAAACCGGTGATGTCGAACTGGGTGCTGGATGCCAGGGTTGGCAGGACCGGGGCGGCCGGGAAGCCGATCGCCGCAGCGGCCGGGTGCACGCCGCCGGGGGCGATCGCCGCTGTGAGGACCAGGGCGGCCAGGGCCGACCACATGCGGCGCCGCCGGACCGACCTTGTGGAGGAAGCACCACTCCGGTTGTTGCTCGGTGGCGCTGAGCGCCCCCCGGGATCTTGTTCCAGTTGGGTTGACATCACATTTCCTCTCTCCTCGTTGTGGTGCTTCGTGTTGATCTCAGGTACTGACTGGGAGCGGCCATCGGCCCGTGCGGGTCTGGTCACGGCGCTGGGCTTCTCGCCATGGAGCAGCGCTGATCATGCGAGCCGTGGCTAGCCACGCCCGGCCTGTGCACGAGGTCGCAACCGGCGTCTGTCCGCGATGTGAGCGCGCTACGTGCGCAGCTGCGTGGACCGCGCCGCTGGGCCTGCACATCGATCGCTTGGCCGGGCCACTGTCGCCGTCCCGGCCAGGAGCGGCGCACACCTGGCGTTGTTGTTGCTCCGGTCCGGAACATGAGTTTCTCCAGCTCGCTGGGCAAGGCCCGCGACAGTTGCCGGAGCTGGGGTAGACGTTGGTCGCCCCTCCTTTCGGATGCCTCTTACCGACCTGTGGTCCACCGGATGACGCAGATGGGACCCGCCTGATGCAGTGAAGACGCAGGCTGCAGCCCCGGTGACATCAGCCGGTGCGGCCCTGCCTGCCCCACGCTGCCTGAAGGACATCGTCGCCGACCTGCCCGGTCTGGCGACCTGCCGCAGCCGCGCTGAGGATCAGGTGGGCGGGAGGGGCACTCGCCAGGCCAGCGCTGTCCCGCCGCGCGGCGCGGGTTGTACCGCGAAGGCGCCGCCGAGTTGCCGGGCGCGCTCCGCGAGGTTGACGAGCCCGCTGCGTCGGCCGCCCTCTGGCATGCCGACGCCGTCATCGTGCACCTCGAGCAGCACCTCCTCACCGCCTACCGACACCAGCACATCGACGGCCGACGCGCCGGCGTGCCGCGCGGCGTTGCTGAGGGCCTCGCGCAGCGCGGCCAGCAGCTGTTCGGAGACGTCGACCGGCACGAGGGTGTCGAGGAGCCCGTCCATCCGCAGCGACGGCGCGAAGCCGAGCTGCTCGGTCCCGGCATCGACGACCTGGAGCAGCAGAGCGCGCAGCGACGGGTGGCCGTCGTGCGGCGCCTGCAGCCCGTAGATCGTCGAGCGCAGCTCGCGGATCGTGATGTCCAGGTCGTCGACAGCCCGGTGCACCCGCAGGCTCGCTTCGTCTGGACGGTCGGTGATGAGCCGTGCTGCTCCCTCAAGCTGCATCCCGGTCGCGAACAGCCGTTGGATGACCAGGTCGTGCAGGTCGCGGGCGATCCGGTCCCGGTCCTCGAAGACCGCGAATCGTTCGGCGTCCCGGCGGCGCTCAGCGAGTTCGAGCGCGACGGCCGCCTGCACCGCGAAGCTGCCCAGCGTGCGGACCGCGACCGCGGTGTCCGCTGCCGGCAACCCGGTGACGACCAGCACACCGCGGGCCGCCCCGTCGGGTCCGCCGAGCGGGACGGCCAAGCCGTCACCTGGGTTGTCGGCGACGAGGGGGAGGGCTCCCGCGGCGAGCAGTCGCGCCCGACTATCGACGAGTACCTCTCCCAGCGGCGACCCGGCCCGGTCGATCAGCCGACCCAGGACCCGGTCGGCGGCGGCACCGTCGGCGACCTCGACCAGGAGGCGTTCGTCGTCGATCGGCAGCGCGACGAACGCCAGGACGCCGCCGGTCACCTGCCTGGCACGCGCGGCGACAAGGGTCAGGACCTCCTCGGGGTCCTTGCCCGACAGCAGGGCGTTCGAGACCTCGCTGGTCGCTTCGAGCCAGCGTTCGCGCTGCCGACTCTCGGTGTAGAGCCGGGCGTTCGAGATGGCGACCCCGGCGGCCGCGGCCAGCGCCTGGACGACCGCCTCGTCGGCATCGTCGAACTCCCCACCTCCCCGCTTCTCGGTGAGATAGAGGTTGCCGAACACCACGTTGCGCACCCGGATCGGGACGCCCAGGAAGGTGTGCATCGGCGGGTGCCCCGGTGGGAAACCGAACGACGCCGGGTGCGCGGCCAGATCGCCGAGCCGGAGCGGGTGCGGGTCGCGGATCAGCTGCCCGAGCACGCCATGGCCCTCCGGCAGGTTGCCGATCGTCGCCACCATCGCGTCGTCGACCCCGACGACCAGGAATTGGGCGAGCCCGCGGCCGTCCTCGCTGATCACGCCCAGTGCGCCGTACGACGCGTCGACGAGCGTCGCGGCGACCTCGGTGATCCGGCGCAGGACCGCCTGCAGGTCCAGGTCGCTGCCGACCGCGAGCACCGCCTCGAGCAGGCTGCGCTCCCGGTCGCGCGTCGTCAGTACCGTGGCCAACCGGGTCTGCAGCTCGGCGAGCAGATCGTCGAGCTTGAGCTGCGGCAGCCCGCGCAGCGGCGGCGGCGCGGCGTCCGGCTGCTCGGCTTGCACGCCCACACCATGTCACCCCGGTCGGCCTGGGCGGCCCTTCGGCGCCGAGTCCAGGGACCTTCGACCCTGCCCGGCCCACGACCGGGCCGGGATACTTGGGCCATCGCGCTGGACAGTCGGTCCGGAGCGCTCGACGGGAGAACGTGCCCGTGCCCGCCCGGAAAGGACGCCTCATGCCTGCCTCAGCCTCCGCCGAACAGCTCCGGCACGTCGTCGAGGCCGCCGGGCTCGCGCCGAGCGTGCACAACACCCAGCCCTGGCAGTTCACCGTTCGCCCGGACGGGCTGGACCTGCGCGCAGACCCGGCGCGCCGCCTCGAGGTGCTTGACCCGGACGGTCGTCAGCTGCACCTGTCGTGCGGGGCCGCGCTGTTCCACGCCAAGGCGGCAGCCCGCGGGGTCGGGCTGGAGGTGGCCGTCCAGTTGCTGCCTGATCCGAGCGACCCCGACCTGCTCGCCCAGCTCCGGATCACCGCCGGCGCGGCGCCGACCGAGCAGGAGGCGACGCTCGCGGCGGCCATCCTTCGCCGGCACACCTTCCGCGGCACCTTCGAGGACCGGCCCGTGCCCGCCGGGCTCATCGAGCAGCTCCGGCTCGACGCCGAACGAGAGGGCGCGCTGCTGCACGAGGTGTCCCGGCGCGATGACTTACTCGAACTCGAGGTGCTGCTCTCGCACGCCGACGCTGACGAAGAGCAGGACGGACGGTACCGCCGCGAACTCGCGCACTGGGTGCAGCGCGATGCGACGGCGCTCGACGGTCTTGCCGCCGCCTCGCTCGGGACGGCCCCAGGCTCATCGCTCCGGCAGCGCGACTTCACCCTGACGCACGCCCCCGCGACCGATGGCTCCACGCCGACCGCCGACCATCCGATGGTGTGCGTCCTGGTCACGCAGCAGGACGACCACGCTGCCTGGCTACGCGCCGGGCAGGCGTTGGCCGCCGTCCTGCTGCGCGCCGCAGCCGCCGGTGTCCAGGCCCAACCGCTGGGTCAGGTGACAGACCTGCTGGCCTATCGGCTCCGGCTCGGCACCGCGCTCGGGGTCCTCGGTTGTCCGCAGCTCGTGCTACGGATGGGCTATGCGCACCACGTCGGCGCCGCGCCACGCCGTGCCGTCGAGGACGTCCTGGCACCAGTGGCAGGCTGAGGCGGGTGGCCGACCCGCCGATCCGCGTCTTCCTGCTCGACGATCACGAGGTCGTACGCCGCGGCGTGCGCGAGCTGCTCGAAGCCGAGCCCGACATCGAGGTCGTCGGTGAGGCCGGCACCGCCGGCGAGGCGCTCGCGCGGGTCGCCGGCAGCCGGCCGGACGTCGCGGTGCTCGACGTCCGGCTGCCCGACGGCGACGGGGTGAGTGTCTGCCGGGACTTGCGATCCGCGCACCCGGAGTTGGCCTGCTTGATGCTCACGTCGTTCGCCGACGACGAGGCGCTGTTCGACGCGATCCTGGCGGGTGCTGCTGGCTACGTGCTCAAGCAGATCCGGGGCGCCGACCTCGTCGGCGCGGTGCGCACCGTCGCCGCCGGTGGCTCGCTGCTGGACCCGCGGGCGACGGCGGCAGTGATGCAGCGGCTGCGGACACCCAAGGCGCTGGACCCGCTCGCCACGTTGACCGACCAGGAACGCCGGATCCTGGAGTTGATCGGTGAGGGTCTGACGAACCGCGAGATCGGCCAACGGATGTTCCTGGCTGAGAAGACGGTCAAGAACTACGTCAGCAACCTGCTGGCCAAGCTCGGCTTGCAGCGGCGGACGCAGGTCGCCGTGCTCGCGACCGAGGTACGCCGCGCCGACGGCTGACCCTGGTGGCGTGCGGCCCGCCGCAATGGGGTAGGTGGGGCCTTGATGACTGCCAGCAACGCTCAGGACTCGCGGTGACCGACGCCGACCCGCTGGTTGCCGTGCTGCCCTGCACGCCGATGTCGGCGGCGGTGGCCCGCAAGCTCACCACCGAGCGCTGTCTCGAGTGGGGCGCCCCGTCATTGTGCAGCGACCTGGCGCTGGTCGTCACCGAGTTGGTCGCCAACGCCGTGCGGCACGCCGGCACCGACATTACCGTGCGGCTGTCGCGCCTCGGCGACGGGGTTCGGGTCGAGGTGGCCGACGGCTCGACCCGACCGCTGCGGCCACGATCGGCGACGTTGGCCGACGAGGGCGGTCGGGGGTTGCTGCTCGTCGATGCGCTGTCCACCAGGTATGGCGTCGAGGCCGAACGTGCCGGCAAGCTCGTCTGGGCCGAACTCCTACCCGAGCCGTCGAGCTGACACGGCGGGGCGGAAAGGAGGACGTCGTGGAATTAGTGCAGGTGTCGATCGGGGACGACGGTGCGGTGCTGTTCACCTGCCGGGTCTGTGACGAGCAATGCCCGGCCACCGGAGGTATGCCGCTGGCCGAGGCCACCCGCGAGTTCCTGGCCATGCATCCGGCCTGCGCGGACCCGGTCGAGCACGAGGACGGCTGCCCGGCTGACGGCAACGAGGCGGTCGGCGCCTGAGGGCGCTCAGCCGTAGCGGTGGTTCTTCTCGGCGTGCCCACCGGGCCGGGTGCAGGTGCGGCCGTTCATCGACCGGTGGCCGCACAGCCCGTCGGTTGCCTGCTCTGGCTCCGGAGCGGGTCGCTGTGCCGCCGCGGTCGCGGTCCGAGCTGTGATCGGCGGCCGAGCCGGCTTGGCTGCCGGGGCCGAAGCGGCGGCCCGCCGCGCGTCTTTGATCGCCCGCAGGGCGTCGGTCTTGCTCATCGGACCAGCCTAGGACCTCGCTGCCCCGCCGCGATCGATGTACACAGATGCTCGTCGGGAGCGCTCCCGGGGTGTACGGTTGCCGCGGTTGCAGATGCATGAAAGCGAACGTTCTCGAACGCCCGCGGAGTGTGGTCGCGGGCGTTCGTCGTCTCCGGCGCAGCCCGGGGAACCGCGCAGTGCGGTCCTCGTCCTCGTCTTGAAGGAGACACCAGCATGGCTCAGGGCACCGTCAAGTGGTTCAACGCGGAGAAGGGCTTCGGCTTCATCGCCCAGGACGGCGGAGGCGCTGACGTCTTCTGCCACTTCTCCGCCATCCAGTCCGACGGCTATAAGTCGCTCGATGAGAACCAGCGCGTGGAGTTCGACATCACCCAGGGTCAGAAGGGCCCGCAGGCGGAGAACGTCCGCCCGGTCTAGTCCCAGCGCGTACGACGGCCCGGCCACCCCTCGCGGGGAGCCGGGCCGCCGTACGTTCCGGTCCTCTGCCGACTCAGCGGTCCTGGTCGGTCGGCCGGATGAGCAGCTCATTGACGCTGACGTGCGACGGTTGGGTGACGGCGTAGACGACGGCGCGGGCGATGTCGTCGGCCTGGAGCGGGCGCATCGCGGCGATCCAGCTCTCGATGCCGGCCTTGGTGTCGGCGTGCGTGATGTGCGACTGCAGCTCGGTGGCCACCGCCCCGGGCTCGACCATCGTGACCCGGATGCCGCGGGTGGTGAGTTCCTGGCGCAGCGACTCGCTGAAGGCATTCACCGCGAACTTGGTGGCGTTGTAGACCCCTGACCCGGCGCGGGCGACCCGGCCGGCGACGCTCGACACCTGGATGATGTCGCCTCCGCCACGGGTGAGCAGGTGCGGCACGGCGGCGTGCGTGAGGTACATCAGGCCGTAGACGTTGGTGTCGATCATCCGGCGCCAGTCCTCGGTGTCGGCGCCCTCGATCGGGCCGAGCAGCATGACACCGGCATTGTTGACTACGATGTCGAGGCCGCCGAGCTCGGCGACCGTGCGGTCCACGGCGGCGGAGCAGGCCACCTCGTCGGTCACGTCAAGCTCAAGGGTGAGCACGGTGGCGCCGTCCGCTTCCAGTGTGCGCTTCAGGGCCTCCAAGCGGTCCAGGCGACGGGCAGCGATCGCCACCGCCGCTCCCTGCCCGGCCAGAGCGACGGCCGTGGCCTCGCCGATGCCGGACGACGCGCCCGTGATGAGGGCGATCTTGCCGCTGAGCTGCTGAGCCATGAGTGCAGTTCCTTTTCGTCGGGGTGTGTGCTCTGATCACCCTGCCCCGCCTGGGCGTGCGTCACCACCGGGAGATCAGCTGCTGTGCGGCCCGCCGATGGCGACCGGGGCGGTGGCGACTGGTACGCCTGAGCCGTCGCGTCGACCGTTGGCCGCTGGCAACTCGACCGGATCGCCGTTCGCGGCGGCCGCCCAGGCTGGCACCGGTCCGGCCCAGCCCAGCACCAGCAGGGCCTCGCCGGAGAGCAGCCGGTGGCAGCGCACGCCGCCGGTCGCCCGGCCCTTGCGCGGGTAGTCCGACAGTGGCGTCACCTTCAATGACGACACCACACCAGGGCCCTTGGCCCGGCCCTCGGCCGGCAGTCCTGCACCTGTCACGACGACCGGTTCGTCGAACAGCGTGCCGTCACCCTGCAGGGGCACCGCACTGAAGCCGACCACTGTCGCGCCGGTCGCGAGCTTTATGCCGGCCATGCCGCCGGCGGAACGTCCCTGCGGCCGCACCGCCTCGGCCGGAAAGCGCAACAGGTCACCTGAGGAGGCGAACAGCACGAGCTCCTCATGGCCGTCGAGCAGCTCGATCGCGCCCACCACCTCATCGCCGGGTCGGAGCGACACGACTTCGATGGAGTCACCGCGCGGCGGCCAGTCGGGGATGACGCGCTTGACGACGCCCGCGCGGGTCGCCAGCACGATCCCCGGTCCGTCCCCGCGCAGCGAGCACAGTCCGAGGACCCGCTCACCACGGGTCAGCTCGGCGAACTCAGCCGCCGACGCGCCGCCGCGCAGCGACAGGGCGCCGGTCGTGACCGTGGGCACGCCGGGGATGTTCAGGACCGCGACCCGGATCATCCGGCCGGCGGACGTCAGGAGCCCGACCTGCCCGCGGGTCGTCGTACGCGCGGTCGCCACGATGACGTCGTGCCGGTGGCGCCGGCCACCTGGCTGCACCGCTCCCTCGTGCACCGGGGTGCGGGCCAGCAGACCCGCACTGGAGAGCAGGACGTCACACGGCTCGTCGGCCACCTCGAGCGAGCTGGGCTTGGTCACGAGCGCCTTGAGGTCACCGCCCACCAGGACGGTACGACGGGGGGTGCCGTGCTCGGCGGCGACCTCGGCCAGCTCGGTCGAGATGACTCGGCGCAGGACCGCCGGGTCGGCGAGCATGCCTTCCAGGGAGGCCATCAGGGCCTGCAGCTCGCGCAGCTCAGCCTCGAGCTTGTCGACCTCGAGCGCGACCAGGCGGCGGAGCTGCATGTCGAGGACGTAGCCGGCCTGCACGTCGGAGAAGCCGAAGCGGTCCATCAGCTGGGCGCGCGCGACGGCGACGTCGGCGCTGGCCCGGATGATCCGGACCACCTCGTCGATGTTGGCCAGCGCGAGCAGCAGCCCCTCGACAAGGTGCGCCCGCTCCTGTGCCTTGCGGAGCCGGTAACGGGTGCGCCGGGTGACGACATCGACCCGGTGGGCGAGGAAGACCTCGAGCAGTGCCTTCAGGCCGAGGGTGCGGGGTTCGCCGTCGACGAGCGCGACGTTGTTGATGCCGAAGCTCTCCTCGAGCGGGGTGAGCCGGTAGAGCTCTGCGAGCACCGCCTGCGGATTGAAGCCGGCTTTTATCTCGAAGACCAGCTGGGTGCCGAGCGATCGGTCGGTGAGGTCCTTGACGTCGGCGATGCCCTGCAGCTTCTTGGCGTTGACGAGCTCCTTGACCTTGGCGATGACCCGCTCGGCGCCGACGCCGTAGGGCAACTCGGTGACGGTGATGCTCGACTTCCCCCGTGCCAGGACGCCCATCTCGGCGGTGGCCCGCATGCGGACCACCCCACGACCGCTTTCGTACGCCGAGCGCACCTCGGTCATTCCGAGCAGCTGGCCCCCGGTCGGCAGGTCGGGGCCCGGCACGAGCCGCATCAGGTCCGCCAGCGACGCCTCCGGGTGTTCGAGCAGGTGCTGTGCCGCGTCGACCACCTCGACGAGATTGTGCGGGATCATGTTCGTCGCCATGCCGACCGCGATGCCCGAGGTGCCGTTGACCAGCAGGTTGGGATAGGCCGCGGGGAGCACCGACGGCTGGATCTCGCTACCGTCGTAGTTGGGCTCGAAGTCGACGGTCTCCTCACCCAGACCGTCGGTGAGCAGCAACGCAGCGGCCGTCATCCGGGCTTCGGTGTATCTCGCGGCGGCCGGCGGGTCGTCGGGAGACCCAAAGTTTCCGTGGCCGTCGACCAGCGGCACGCGCATCGAGAAGGGCTGGGCCAGCCGCACGAGGGCGTCGTAGATGGCGCTGTCGCCGTGCGGGTGGAATCGGCCCATCACGACGCCGACGACGCGGGCACTCTTGACGTGACCCCGGTCCGGGCGCAGGCCGGAATCGGCCATCGAGTAGAGGATCCGGCGGTGGACCGGTTTGAGGCCGTCCCGGGCGTCTGGGAGGGCCCGGCTGTAGATGACCGAGTAGCTGTATTCCAGGTAGGACGACTCGATCTCGTCGACGACGTCGGTGTCGATGATGGTGCCGTCGCCCTCGAAGGGCGGGATGTTGACGGTGGAGGCCCGCCGGCGGGGCGGCATCAGGCGTCGAGGGCGGCGCGGTCGACCCGCCCTGCCGAGGCCACGATGAAGTCCCGGCGCGGGGCGACGTCGTTGCCCATCAGCAGTTCGAGGGCGCGCTCGGCAGCGTCGGCCTCGCCGGGATTGATCCGCCGCAGCGTCCGGGTCGCGGGGTGCATCGTGGTCTCGGCCAGCTGGTCGGGGTCCATCTCGCCCAGCCCCTTGTAGCGCTGGATCGGCTGCTTGATCCGCTTGCCCGAGGCTTCGAGACGCTTGACGAGCTGCCGCATCTGCTGCTCGCTGTAGGTGTAGACCGGCTCCGCTACGCCACTGATCTCGACCCGGTGCAGCGGTGGCACGGCGGCGTACAGCCGGCCGGCCGAGATGACCTGCGGCATGTAGCGCGCGAACAGCGTGATGAGCAGGCAGCGGATGTGCGCGCCGTCGACATCGGCGTCGGTGGTGATGACGATCTTGCCGTAGCGCATCTGGTCGAGGTCGAAGGTGCGGCCGGTGCCGGCCCCGACGACCTGGATGATCGACGCACACTCGACGTTGGCGAGCATCTCGCCGACACCGGCCTTCTGCACGTTCAAGATCTTGCCGCGCAAGGGCAGGAGCGCCTGGAACTCGCTGTTGCGGGCGAGTTTGCCGGTGCCGAGGGCACTGTCGCCCTCGACCAGCCACAACTCGGTGCGGGCCACCTGGGTCGAGCGGCAGTCGGCGAGCTTGGCCGGCAGGGTCGAGGACTCGAGCGCGGTCTTGCGACGCGCGGCGTCCTTGGATGCTTTCGCGGCCTGCCGGGTCTTGGCGGCCGCCGCGACCTTGTCGAGGACGGTGCGCACCTGGGCCTTGCGCTTGCGGTCGTCGAGGAAGGCGGCCTTGAAGGCCCGGGCAGTCACGTCGGCGACGATCTTTGTGACCCCGGGCGTGCCGAGCTCGTCCTTGGTCTGTCCGAGGTACTGCGGCTCTGGCACCTTGACCGTGACGACGGCCGTGAGCCCCTCCAGGACGTCGTCCTTGGTGACCGCGTCGTCGTTGACCCGCAGCACCCGGGCCGCCTTCATGGCGTCGTTGAGGTTGCGGAGCAGGGCCCGCTCGAAGCCGTTCTGATGGGTGCCGCCATGCGGGGTCGCGACGACGTTGCAGAAGCTCTGGACGACCGTGTCGTAGGACGTGCCCCAGCGCAGGCTGATGTCGACCTCGCAGATCCGCTCTACGGTCTGCGTCGTCAGGTGCCCGGCGGCGTCCAGGACCGGCACGGTCTCCTGGTAGCTGCCGTGGCCGAGCAGTTGGATCGGGTCGCAGACGGCGCCGTCCGGGGCGAGGTGCTCGACGAAGTCGCGGGTGCCACCGTCGAACCGGAACACCTCCTCCTCCCGGTCGTCGCCGCGCAGCACCAGCGACAGCCCCGGCACGAGGAAGGCGGTCTGCCGCAGCCGGTCCCGCAGCGCCTCGACGTCGACCGCGCTGCCCTTGACGAACAGCAGCAGGTCGGGCCACCACCGGATCGACGTGCCGGTCTGGTCCCGGCGGGCCTTCCCGGCCACCGAGAGTCCGGCCCGCTGGCTGAACGGCGCGTGCGGGCCGTCGCCGTCGAAGACCCCGGCGACCCCGCGGCAGAACGACATCGTGTGGACGCGACCCCCCCGGCGGACGACCGCGTCGAGCCGGCCGGACAAGGCGTTGACGACGGACGCGCCGACGCCGTGCAGGCCGCCGGAGGTCTTGTAGCCACCGCCGCCGAACTTGCCGCCGGCGTGCAGCTTGGTGAGCACCAGCTCGACCCCGGTCAGGCCGGTCTTGGCTTCTGCGTCGATCGGGATCCCGCGACCGTCGTCGTGCACCTCGACCGAGCCGTCGGCGTGCAGGACCACCTCGATCCGGGTGCAGTGCCCGGCGAGGGCCTCATCGACGGAGTTGTCGACAATCTCGTAGGCCAGGTGGGTCAAACCCTTGGAGTCGGTGGACCCGATGTACATGCCGGGCCGCTTGCGGACCGCCTCGAGGCCTTCGAGGACCGTGAGGTCCTTGGCGGTGTAGCCGCTGGGGCTCGGCGTTGGCAGGGCGGCCGGGCTGCTCACGCGGCTCCTCTCGGGTTGGTGACGGGCAAGTTTCCCACGTCCGACGCCGGGGCCGGCGGTGCGACACGATGCGCCGGTGCGCGACCTGGCCCGGCTCCCCAAAGCGCACCTGCACCTGCACCTGACCGGTGGCATGCGGCCGGCCACCCTCGTCGGGCTTGCGGCCGAGCAGGGCCGCGCCTTGCCGCCGGGGCTGCTCGACCCGGCGTCGGTCGACCTCGACGCCACCGGCCTGCGTGGTTGGCACAAGTTCCAGCGCCTGTACGACGCGGCGCGGGTCGTCCTGGTCGGCGAGCGGGAGGTCCGCCGGGTCGTCGCCGAGATCGTCGAGGACGAGCGGGCCGCCGGCTCTGGCTGGCTCGAGTTGCAGGTCGACCCGTCGTCGTACGCAGCCCGGCTCGGTGGGTTGCCGGCGACGGTGGACGTGCTGCTGGACGCGCTGGCGCAGGCCTCGGCAGCGACCGGGGTGGGGACGGCGCTGGTGCTGGCCGCCAACCGGACCCGCCATCCGGCCGAGGCCGAGACCCTCGCCAGGCTCGCCCGGCGCTCGGTGGGGGCGGGCGTTGTCGGGTTCGGCTTGTCCAACGACGAGACCCGCGGCGATTCGAGGGAGTTCGCCAAGGCCTTCCGGCTGGCCCGCGACGTGGGGTTGCTCGCGGTCCCGCATGCTGGCGAGCTGCGCGGCCCCCGCTCGGTGCGGGCCGCGGTCGAGCTGCTCGGCGCGACCCGGCTCGGGCACGGCGTGCGCGCGGTGGAGGACCCGGCGACGGTCGAGCTGCTGGCCGAGCGGGGGGTCACCCTGGAGGTCAACCCGACGAGCAACGTCGCCCTCGGGGTGCACGCCTCGGTCGCCGACTCGCCGATCCGGGCGCTGCGGGCCGCCGGGGTCGCCGTGGCTCTCGGCGCCGACGACCCGCTGCTGTTCCGGTCCGGGCTCGTCGAGCAGTACGCCGCGCTGCGGTCGGTCGGGTTGTCCGACGTCGAGCTGGCCGACCTGGCCCGCTGCTCGGTCACGGCCAGCACCGCGCCGTACGCCGTGCAACGGGTGCTGCTGACCGGTATCGACCGGTGGTTGGCTGACCCCTGATCCACCGAACGGATGTGCGCGGCGACGCTGCGTGGCATGATCGGGGTGCACGGGGCAGGCAGGCGAGGCCGCTGGGGAAGGCGCACCTCGACACCTGGAGGCATCGTGACGTCTGGCGTGCTGTTCGTGCACTCGTGCCCGCCCGTGCTGTGCCCCCACGTGGAGTGGGCGGTGGCGGCCGAGCTCGGCGTTCGCGTCTCGCTGTCCTGGACGACCCAACCCGCTGCGCCGGGGCTGCTCCGGGCCGAGAGCAGTTGGCGCGGCCGACCAGGCACCGCCGGTCGGCTGGCCGCGGCGCTGAAAGGCTGGTCAGTCCTGCGCTATGAGCTCACCGAGCAGGCCAGCCCCGGCAATGACGGCGAGCGCTACACCGTGACGCCGACCCTGGGGGTCTTCCGATCGGCCATCTCGGCCAACGGCGACGTCCTGGTCGGCGAGGACCGGCTCCGCGCGCTGCTCGCAGCCGCGGCCGGACCGCAGCTCGCCCACCGGCTCGACGCCCTGCTCGGCGGCCCCTGGGACGACGAGCTGGAGCCCTACCGCGAGGCCGGTGAGGGCGCCGCAGTCACCTGGCTGCACCAGGTGGTGTGACGCCGCTGCGTGGGTAGCGTCGCTTGCGTGACCTCTGCCCTGGCCCGGCTCGATGCGCTCGATCTGCGGCTCTACCGTCGGGCGGCTCGGTGGCAGACGCCGGCGCTGGACCGGATCCTGCCCAGGCTGACGTCCAGCGCCGACCACGGCCTGTTGTGGGCCGGCATCGGCGCGGCGCTGGCCCGGTCCGGCGGCGGCCGTCGCCGGGCGGCGGTGCGCGGGGTGGCCTCGCTGGCTGTCGCGAGCGCCACCGCGAATGTCCCCGCCAAGCTCGCCGCCCGGCGGGACCGGCCGCAGTTGCACCCCGTCCCGCTGCCCCGTCAGCTGCTGCGGCAGCCCACCTCGACGTCCTTCCCCAGCGGGCACTCCGCGTCGGCAGCGGCATTCGCCCTCGGGGTCACGATGGAGCAGCCCTGG
>JBKJOO010000110.1:0-16846 GCA_046595615.1 Mycobacteriales bacterium
CCGCGCTGCAGGGCGTAGCTTCCGAGGATCATCAGCCGCGGGATGTGGTGGACCCAGCCTCTGGTCCGGATGTCTCGCAGGACGGAGGCCAGGCAGTTGGCGGTGACCTCGCCCCGGGCGTCCAGCTCCTGGAACCAGCCGGGCAGGTCCCGGGTCGCGTCGAGCGCGTTGCGCTGTCGGTAGTCCGGTGGCACATGCCAGTACAGCGACCAGATGTACTCCCGCCAGCCGATCACCTGCCGGATGTAGCCCTCGACACTGTTCAGCGGTGCGAGGCCACGCCGGTAGGCCTGTTCGGCGGCCTGCACGCACGTCAGCGGGTGGAGCAGCCCGAGGTTGATCGCCGGCGACAGGGCGCTGTGGGACATCCAGGGATCCGCCGCGAGCATGGCGTCCTCGGTCGGCCCGAAATCGGCCAGCCGGTGCTCGACGAAGTGGCTGAGCGCGGCCTGCGCCTCGGTGGCCGTCGCCGGCGCCCAGCGCGGCCCGTCGTCCCCGACGAAGTGCGCGATCCCGTCCCGCTGCCAGCGGTCGAGATCCTCGCGGACCTGGGCGTCGAGGTCGTCCTCGGTCGGCCACCACGGTTCGGGCAGGCCCAAGGTGGCCCGCTTCGGCGGCGGTTCACGATTGTCGTGGTCGAGGTTCCAGCGGCCACCAGCCGGCTCGTCGCCGTCCATCAACAGCTCGAAGCGCTCGCGCTGCCAGCGGTAGAAGTCCTCCATCAGCAGGCGTTTGCGGCCACTGACCCAGCCGGCAAAATCTTCCCGCGTCGTCGCGAAACCGCGCCCGTCCGGCACGACGTCGAGTCCGCGCGCCCGGACAAAGGCGTCCGCGGCGTACGACGTGGGCTGGACGACCGACAGCGGCCCGTCGACCTGGTCGAGCGCCTCGTCGTAGGTGTCGACCTGCAGGAAGATCGCCTGGTCGCCGAGCTCGGCGGCGCGGTGCCGTAGCGCGGACAGCAGCAGGTGCGCCTTGGCCCGGTGGAAGGGGCGTCGCCGGAAGACCGCGCGGGACTCGACCAGCAGG
The DNA here is from genome assembly GCA_046595615.1 of Mycobacteriales bacterium. Lineage (GTDB taxonomy): Bacteria > Actinomycetota > Actinomycetes > Mycobacteriales > SCTD01 > JAYSQK01. The sequence continues at coordinate 1,030 of JBKJOO010000110.1, forward strand.
GCCGGCTGGTCCGGGGTGTCCAGGAACTGTGGGCCGAGTTGGTCGGCGAACAGCCAGCGGCGGGAGGTCACCGTCGTCACCCTGCCGGAACCGTCCCGGCGCCGCACGTCCATGCGCCGGCGATATCCCGGCGAAGGTCTGTATGACTTGACAAGGCCGTTAAGTCATCACATTATGCATTGTGCCCTTCGTCGCTGACCGACCGCTCGCCGAAGCCAAGGCCGAGTTGTTCAAGGCCCTGGCCCATCCGGTCCGGATCAGGGTGCTCGAGCTGCTGTCTGAGGCCGAGCACACGATCGGTGAGCTCGCGAATGAGACCGGGCTCGAGCTCTCGCATCTGTCCCAGCAGGTCAGCGTGCTGCGCCGCGCGGGGATCGTCGACAGCCGGCGGGTCAGGAGCACCGTGGTGTGTGCGTTGCGCGACCCGTTGACCGCAGAGTTGCTGGCCGGCGCCAGGCGGCTGATCGGCAACAACCTGCGGCAGGGCCAGGTGCTGCTCGCCCAACTCGAGGACGACACGAGCGCTCCGGACAAAGGCCTCGGATGAGATCCGCCCCGACCCCGACCGCCGCGACCGCTCGTGGCCGGTGGTCGCGGTGGATCGCGCCGCTGCTGCCGCGCCGCGGTGACTACGCCGGGCTGCGCCGGTCCTGGCCTCGGGACCTGGCCGCGGGGGCAACCGTCGGCATCGTCGCGCTGCCCCTCGCCCTCGCGTTCGGCGTGGCGACCGGCGTCGGCGCGGCGCCAGGTCTGGTCACCGCGGTCGTCGCCGGGGCGGTGGCCGCTGTCTTTGGGGGGTCACACCTGCAGGTCTCGGGACCGACCGGCGCGATGACCGTGGTGCTCGTCCCGCTCGTCGCCACGCGCGGACCATCGGTGGTCTACCCGGTCGCCGTCCTTGCCGGTCTGCTGCTGCTGGTCGCCGCCGTGCTGCGGCTAGGACACCTGCTGGCCCACATTCCATGGCCGCTGGTGGAGGGCTTCACCGTCGGCATCGCCGTCGTCATCGCGGCGCAGCAGGTGCCGAGCGCATTGGGGATCTCGCGGCCGCCCGTCCAGAACGCCGCAGGCGCGGCCGCGGTCGCCGTCTTCCGCTTCGCCGAGCACCCGCATTGGGTCGTGCTCGGCCTGCTCTTTCTCTCGGTCGGGCTTACGGCGGCGCTCCCACGACTGCACCGCTCACTGCCGGCGAGCCTGCTCGCGGTGGTCGCGGTCACCGGTGTCACCCAGCTCGCCGGCGTCGACGTCGCGCGCATCGGTGCGCTCCCGGCCGGCCTCCCGGTGCCGACATTGCCTGCCCTGTCAGGGTTGTCGGGCTTGCTGGGGCCCGCGGTGATCGTCGCCTTCCTCGCCGCACTGGAGAGCTTGCTGTCGGCCCGGGTGGCCGACGGCATGGGGGACGCCCCACGGCACGACCCCGACCGGGAGTTGTTCGGGCAGGGCCTGGCCAACGTCGCATCAGGCTTGTGCGGCGGGATGCCGGCCACCGGAGCGATCGCGCGCACCGCGGTCAATGCCCGCGCCGGCGCAGCAACCCGGCTCGCCGCGCTCACCCACGCCGTGGTGCTGGCCGCAATTGTGTTCGCCGCGTCGGGGTTGGTGGCGCACATCCCGTTGGTCGCCCTGGCCGGGGTGCTGATCGTCACGGCGTACAAGATGGTCGAGCGGCACAACGTCCTCGCGGTCCTACGTTCGACTCGTGGCGATGCCGCGGTGCTGATGCTGACCGCTGTCGGGACGGTCGCCTTCGACCTCATCACCGCCGTCGAGGCCGGGCTCGCCGTCGCCGCGGTGCTGGCGCTGAAGCACCTGGCCGGGACCGCGCAGGCCGTAGCGGAACCACTCGTGCCGGCCGAGATCGACTCCGACGCCGAGCATGCGCTGCTCGCCGCGCACGTCCTGACCTACCGTCTGGACGGACCGCTGTTCTTCGGCGCCGCAGCGCGGTTCCTGGCAGAGCTCACCGCGACCGCGGACGTCCGGGTGGTCATCCTGCGACTCCGGTCGATGGCGTTGCTCGATGCGACCGGCGCCAGGGCGCTCGGGGACATCGCGGCGCAACTCGGCGACCGTGGCATCACGGTGCTGCTCAAGGGTGCCAGTCCGGAGCACACCCGGCTGCTCGCAGCCGTCGGGACGCTCGCGCCGATCCTGGCCCAGGGCCACGTCTTCGACGACCTCCCGGCCGCAATCGCCCATGCCCGCAGGCATGTCGGCCGGCACCACCAACTCGAGCACGTCCCCGCGCTGGCGGCGGGCTCCCAGTAGGCCTCAGCCCTTCGACGGCCTTGGAAGCGTGCCCAGGTCGGCGATGTCGTAGCCGTCGGGATAGCCGCGGATGGTCGGGAAGTCACGGCCGTGCAGCGGTTGCTCGCGCGGCGGGAGCAGCCGAACGAACCGGGCCCGGGCCTTGAGCCGCGCGGCAGGGGTCGATTGCGCTTGCTCCACGGCCGACCTCTTGATGATCATTGTGCGCCCTGGCGCGGCGGCGGGCCTGCCCGGCGCACAAAGATCATCGGGTCCGGCGCGGCCCGGCGGCGCTACACGGCGACCGCGAACTGCGCCGTGCTCAGCCGAGCATCAGCGGCGGCCGAAGAGCCGGCCCAGCAGCGAGCCGCCGGCGCGGGCGCCGGCAGCATGCCCAGGACACCGTCTGATGCTGGGAACCCCACGCATCACCTGCTCGACGTGTTGGCCGCAACCAGCCCAGCTCGCCAGCCCGCACGTCCTGCAGGTCACTGGCCGGCACATGTCAGGTCCGTTCGGTCGGCGGCGGGTCTCGTTGAGATTTGCATACGATACCCCCCCTAGTATGTCCAGCTGGTGTCGGCGCGGCGCGCCCAGGCAAGCACGGCCCAGTCGTCCTCGGCGTCCCCGGGAGCCAGAACCGGTCGCAGCCGCCGTTCCAGCTGCTCGACGACCAGGCCACTGGGCAGCGCCGCGGCCAGCCGTTCCGCGGTCAGCAGCAGCGCGGCGTCCGGCGGCCCGTGGCGACCGAGGTTCACGACGTCGTGGCCGACCACGAACAGGTGCCCGCCGGGCCGAAGCACCTCCCCGAGCCGGGTGAGCAACCCCGTCAGCTCCGCCTGTGGCAGGTGCAGGTTGGCCAGCACGACCAGGTCGTACGCCGTCGCCGGTGGCCGCCAGGTCCGGACATCGGCCTGCACCGTCCGCAGGTGCAGCCCGGCGGCCGTCGCATGCTCGACAGCCTGGTGCAACGCGACCGCCGAGCCGTCCAGGGCGGTCACCTCCCAGCCGCTGCCGGCCAGCCACAGGCTGTTGCGGCCCGGGCCACTGGCGACGTCCAAGGCCCGCCCGGGGGACAGCGGCCGGACCAGCTCGACCAGCAGCGGGTCGGGTGTGCTGATCCACGCCTTCTCGGTGAACCGTCGGTCCCAGGACTGCTCGTGGTCGTCCGCCATGCGCTCTCCCTTCGTGAGGTGTCAGTTGCGAAGGTCGGTCCGCGAGCGGGTGCGGCGGGAGGTGACGCGCCACAGAAGGCGTGGCAGCTCACCCTCTTCGAACGACTCCACCTCGACGTGCTCGAAGCCCTTTGACAGCTGCTCGACCAGTGCCCGGTCGAAGAAGTGCACCACGAACCCGCCCGACTCGTAGGTGTTGTCGCCGAGCGCCGGGCCGACCCCGAAGTGCGCATCCCCCTCGTGTCGCACCGTGTAGACGTGGATGCCGCCCGGGCGCAGCACCCGGGCCACCTCGGCCGACAACGCGACGAGCTCGTTGGTGCTCAGCGCCATGCAGAACAGCATGTGCGAGTAGACGGCGTCGAACGAGTCATCGGCGAACGGCAGTGGCTGCCGCACGTCGTGGGACACGGCCCGTAGGCCTTCGTCCAGACCGGCGACCAAAGCGGTCTGCCGCAACTCGGCCAGCGCCGGCTCGGCGTACTCCAGCGCCGTCACCTCGAAACCTGCCGCGAGCAATGCCACAGTGTCGCGGCCCTGCCCGGCCCCCAACTCGAGGACGTCATGCACGTGATGGCGCTGGAACAGGCCGAGCGCGTGCTGTGCCGGCGCGCTGGGGTCTGCGCCGTACATCGCCGGGTTGGCGCTGAACACGCCCTCCCAGTGACGGCGCTGTGGTGATTGCTCGTCCACCTGGGTCTCGCTTCCGCCGCGAAGGCCGCCGTCGTCCCACGTCTCGTGCCGGGATGGTACCCCAGGGGGTACCATCTCAACGGCGTTGACGACGGCCGAGATTGCCTTGACCAGGGCGTGCTCCGTCGACCAAGGAGCAGTGGGCCAACGTGGAACTCGAGCAGGAGTCCGTCATCAAGATCGTGCACCGGCTGCGCCGGGCCGAGGGCCAGATCGCCGGCGTCGTCCGGATGCTCGAGTCGGGTCGGGACTGCAAGGACGTCGTCACCCAGCTCGCCGCCGTCTCCAAGGCCCTGGACAAGGCAGGTTTCGCGATCATCGCCGCCGGCCTCAAGCAGTGCATCCGCAACCCCGACAGCGACGACGCCGAGCTCGACACCGCCCTGATGGAGAAGCTCTTCCTTTCCCTGGCCTGAGCTGTCACCGGTCCGCCTTGAGCAGGCTCAGTGCGGCGGCTTTGCCGCTGCTGCCGGCGATCCCGCCGACCGGGGCGGTGGAGGCGCCGCAGGTGAACAGCCCGGCGACGCCGGGGACGGTGTGGCCGGACAGCCGCCGGGTTGGTCGCATGAAGGCCAGCTGGTCCAGGCTGATGTCGAGCTGCATCGGGTGCGCACCAGGCCATCTGAGCTCATCGGCCATGAGCGTCGGGGTGCGTACGGTGCGCGCGAGGATGCTGGCCCGGAAGCCCGGGGCGTGCTGCTCGACCTGCTCGACCATCGCGTCGGCGAAGGCCTCCGCCTGGTTCTCCCAGCCGCCCTCGACGTCGTACGGCGCGGAGGGGCAGGCGAGGTACACGGTGTGCCGGCCGGCCGGTGCGAGGCTGTCGTCGTACACACTCGGGGTGAAGCAGTACGTCGCCGGCGGGTCCGGCAGCCGGCGGGCCTCGGCGGACAGGAACCCGCGCCGGAGCTCGTCGAGGGTGTCGACGTGTGACTGCAGGCCGTTCCAGTCCCCCGGTCGGGCGTTCGGGTAGGGCGGGAGCTTGTCGGTCGACAGGTGGACGACCAGCTGCACGGCGTTGCCGCGGTGCGCCGCGGCCAGCTCGGCGCCGTCCCGGCCGGCCAGCGGTGGGTCGAGCATCGTCAGCAACGCGGTCTGCACGTCGACCGCGGTCACCACGGCAGCGGCCGCGAGTCGGCTGCCGTCCTCGAGCTCCACGGCGCGGGCCCGGCCACCACGGGCGTCGATCCGGGCAACAGCTGCGCCGGTCCGGACCTCACCGCCCCAGCCCTCGAGCCGCCGGACGAGTGCGTCGGTCAGCGACTGCGACCCGCCGCGAGGATGCCACTGTCCGAACAGGTGGTAGGCGGCCTGCCAGAACACGTAGAACGAGCCGCCGGCGGCGTGCGGTCCGGCGCTGGAGTGGCTGGCAAACGCCGATACCGGGGCGCGGGTCAGGTCGCTGACCAGGGCGGTCTCCAGCAGCGCGCCGTACGGCATCACCAGGTCGTGCATCAGCCCCATCGGCCCGCCGGAGCGCCGGATGCCCTGCAGCAGTGGGCCGAGCTTGGACCCGGCGGCCTTGAGCACCCCGCCTGGCGTCGACCCGGACTCGAGCCCGGTGACAGCCGTCTTGACCAGTGGGATCGCCCGGTCCATGAACGCCCGGTAGGCGTCGGCCTCGGCTCGGGTGCCGGCCTCGGCGATCGAGTCGCAGGTCTGCTCGACCGAACGGTGGAACCGCACGATCCGGCCGTCGCGGAAGAACCCGGTCGCGAATGGGCTCATTTCGAGGTAGTCCAGGCCGGCGCCTGCCAGGTCGAGCTCGGCCGGGATCCGGGTCATGTTGATGATGTTGTGCGCTGCGGCGTGGGTGTTGAACAGATGACCTGGGATCGTCTCGTCGGTCCGGCAGCCGCCACCGGCCTTGTCAGAGGCCTCCAGCACCACCACCTTGCGACCGGCCTTCGCCAGGTAACAGCCGGCCACCAGGCCGTTGTGGCCGGCGCCGACGACGATCACGGGAGTAGGGCTCACAGCAGGTCCTCCGGGTCAGTGACGGATCAGCGAATGTGTCGATTGAGCTAGCCGGTTGCGCGCAGCAGCACGTAGCCGGCGACGGCGAGTAACAGCACGGCGAACGCCTGGGTGAGCTGTGCGCCGCTGACCCGGTCCGCGATGCGCTTGCCTGCGGTGGAGCCGGCGATGGCGGCCAGGGTGAAGGGCACGATGACGGACCAGTGGAAACGTTGGTGGCCGCTCCGGGCGAGCAGCGCCACGCCGGAGTTCACGCTGATGATGAGCAGCGAGGTGCCGACGGCGGTCGGCATGTCGTACTGCAGGGTCAGCACGAGCGCGGGCACGATGATGAAACCGCCGCCGACTCCGAGGAAGCCGGTGAGAAAGCCCACGACCAGCCCGGCGACCACGACCCGCAGCGCGACAGCCACAGACAACGTCGGCGGGGCGGGGCGCACCCCGGTCAGGGTCCCCGGCCGGCGCAGGGCGGCCGGCGCGTCGCCCCCTTGGTCGTCGTCTTCGGGGTGGGCGTGGATCATCGTCTTGGCGAGCATCGCCGTCGCCGCGACGATCATCAGGGTCGCGAAGCACACCAGCAGCACGTTCGGATCGACCCGGGCGTTCAGCGCCGTGCCGACGAACGAGGCCGCGACCCCTGCCACCCCGAAGGCGAGCCCGGCGCCCCAGCGGACCCTGCCGGCCCGGGCGTGCCCCAGCGTGGCCACCCCGGCGGTGATTCCAACGATGACCAGGCTGCCCGTCGTCGCGGCCCGGGCGCTTTCCCCGACCGCGTAGACGAGTGCCGGGACAGTGAGGATCGACCCGCCACCGCCGAGTGCGCCGAGGCTCAGGCCGATGACCAGGCCGAGCCCGACGGCGAGCGCGAGCGTCACGGCAGGGTCACTTCACGACCCCGGGTGCACCACCGTCGACGACGACCGGCAGGCCCGCGGCGTGCCAGGCCTGCATGCCGCCGACGATGTTGGTGGCGTCGTGACCCGCGGCGGCGAGCTGCGCGGCCGCCTTGCCGGAGCGGTTGCCGGTCCGGCACATCGCGATGACCGGCCGGTCGGTGGGCACCTGACTCGTCTGCAGGGCGCTGAGCGGCAGGTGACTGGCCTGCGGGGCTCGGCCGAGCTCCCACTCATCAGGCTCGCGGACGTCGAGCAGCAACGCCTCGCCGGCCTGGGCGCGGCGGGCGGCCTCGTGGACGTCGATCTCCGGGATGGGGCGAGTCATCTGGAACTCCTTGTGATGTCGGGGCGGGGATGTTGGGTGCTCAGGTGCTGACCACCGAGGGCGATGTGCGGGCCGTTGCTCGGGCTGAACGAGGCGGTCACGGTGAAGCGGTCGCCGCGAACGAGGGTCTGCCGCCACTCGACCGGGACGCCGCCGGCACACGACGTACGGTCGATGGCCAGCAGGGCGACGCCGGCCCCGACCTGCAGGCTGCGCCGCTCGGCCGCCGACCCGATCACGGCGCGCAACTGCTCCTGCCCACCGGACAGCCGTACGCCGCACCGGGTGGCCAGTTCGTCGTAGAGCGAGGTGTGGCTGAAGTCGGCCTGCAGCAACGGGCGGGTGAGCTCGGCCGGCAGCCACACCCGGTCCAGGGCCAACGGTGCACCGTCGGCCAGGCGCAGCCGCTCCAGGAACAGCAGCTGGGTGGACTCCTCGAGCCCGAGCCGAACGGCGACGGTGCCGTCGTAGGTGAGCTCCAGCCGGCGGACGTCACTGCGTTGCTCGGTGCCGCGTGCCTCGACCGAGGAAAACAGGCTGTACAGCGCACCGAGTGGCTGGGAGAACTGCGGCTGGGGGCCGAGGCGCGGGGCACGTCCGCGCTCGGCGGTGACCAGTCCTTCGGCCCGAAGCCGCCGCAAGGCCTCGCGGACCGTCTGCCGGCTGACGGCGTACTGGGCAACCAGGGCGTGCTCGGCCGGGAATGCCTCGGCGAACTCCCCGGTGTCCAGCCGCCGACGCAGGTCGGCGTCGAGCTGGGCCCACAGCGGCAGCGGGGACCGACGGTCCAGGACCGTCGGTCCCCGGTGCAGTGGTGCGGTCACGCGGCCTCCCTTGCCCTTCCGTCGCTGCTGGGTAAGAATGTACGGATGTTCGGCCCTGACGGCAAGGTCGGGTCGGCGCATCGTCAGGAGGCCGCGTGCAGGTCATCACGATCGAGACCCCCGAGCTCGGCGACCGCAGCTATGTGGTTGGTGAGGGTGGGCCCGGTACCGAGGCCGTGGTCATCGACCCGCAGCGCGATCTCGACCGGGTCGAGGCGCTCCTCGCTGAGCAGGGCTGGACCTGCGTCCTGGTGCTCGAGACGCACCTGCACAACGACTACGTCACGGGTGGCCTGGAGCTGGCCCGGCGGACCGGTGCGACGTACGCGGTGCAGGGTCGCGAGGATGTGGCGTTCGAGCGGTGCGCCGTGCACGACGGCGACATCCTGTCCGCCGGCACCCTCGAGATCCGGGTGTTGGAGACCCCCGGCCACACCGAGAACCACGTGTCCTACGTGATCGGGCACCACGGCCAGCCGACGGCGGTGTTCTCCGGCGGCGCACTGCTCTACGGCGCGGTCGGGCGCACCGACCTGGTCGACCCCGACCGGACTGTGCACCTGACCCACGCGCAATACCACTCCGCGCAGAAGCTGGCCCACCTGCACGACGACGCGGCGTTGTATCCCACGCACGGGTTCGGTTCGATGTGCTCCTCCGGCGGGAGCAGTGGTGCGAGCGCCAGCACGATCGGCGCCGAGAAGCGGGTCAACGTCGCGCTCACCGAGCCCGACGAGGAGCGTTTCGTCGCCGACCTCATCGCCGGATTGACTGCCTACCCGGCCTACTACGCGCACATGGGCCCGCGCAACGCCGCCGGACCGCAGGCCGCGGACCTGTCCCAGCTGGAGCCCGTCGACGCCGACCAGCTCGCCAAGCGCATCGCCGCCGGGGCGTGGGTGGTCGACCTGCGCGATCGCACCGCCTACGCCGCAGGCCATCTCGCCGGGAGCATCGGGGTCGCCCTCGATCCGCAGTTTGCGACCTACCTCGGCTGGCTGATCCCCTGGGGCACGCCGCTGACCTTGATCGGCGACAGCCCAACCCAGATCAGCGACGCCCAGCGCCAACTCGTCCGGATCGGCATCGACCGACCGGCCGGCGCCGCAACCGGCCCGCTGAGCGACCTTGCCGGCCGCACCGAGGTTCGCGGCTACCCGCAACGCACCTTCACCGACCTGGCTGCTGTGACCCAGCCGACCGTCCTTGACGTACGCCGGGACGACGAGCGAGCCGGCGGCGCCATCGCCGGGTCGGTGCACATCCCGCTGCACAGCTTGCTCGCCCGGATGCCGGAGGTCCCGGCGGGACGGCTTTGGGTGCACTGCGCCGCCGGGTTCCGGGCCAGCATCGCCGCCAGCCTGCTCGACCGCGCCGGCCACGACGTGGTCTTCATCGACGACGACTGGGAGCACGCCGCCGCCGCCGGCCTGGAGATCAGCTGACCTGCGCCCCTTCACACCTGCCGACCTGCAACGCAGTTGCAGGTCGACGCCCAACCTTAGGCAAAGCAGGCTTTTCGCTGTTGGTGCCTGGCGGGAGCCCGTTACCCCTGCCGGAGCCCGACCGTCCGCTCGAGCGCGCGCCAGACGCGGGGATCGCAGGAGACTTCCCGGCCAGTGTCGAGTGCCTGCCACGCAGCACCCACGACAGCGGCCAGCACGCCGGTCTGGTCCGCGCCTGCGTCCGGCCGCACCTGCAACGACCCGTCCGGGCACACCTCGACCAGGTCGACCGGCGCGTCGCTGAGCCGGTGCGCGGGGCGGAGCAGTCCGGCCACGTCCGCCGCCACGTACGTGGGTCGACAGTCTTGCGGCGCGAACGCCGCGTCCTGCAGCGCGCAGACCCCGGACAGCACCAGCAGGGAGTCCAGACCGGCGGCGATCGCACCGGCGATGTCCGTGTCGAGCCGGTCACCGCAGGCGAGCGTGCCCGCCGGTGCGGTGCCCAGTCGAGCGCGCGACAGGTCGTACAGCGCCGCGCCCGGCTTGCCGACCGCATGCGGGACGGCCCCGGTCGCCCGCCGGACGAGCTCGACGAGCGCGCCGTTGCCGGGTGCCAGGCCGCGGGCTGTCGGCAGCGTCAGGTCGAGGTTCGTCGCCACCCACGGCAGACCCGCCTCGACGAGGTAGCCGACCTCGGCCAACTCGGTCCAGGTCACCTCGGCGCCGAGGCCCTGGACCACCGCCTCGACGCCGCTGGTGCCGTCGGGCGCCGTGAGGTCCGCGACGGTGACCGGGGTCAGGCCTGCCTCAGCCAGCGCCACGCCGACGCCGGGGCCGCCGACGGCGAGCACCCGGCTGCCAGAGCGGAGCACCCCGGCAAGATGCGCCGCCGCCGCCTGCGAGCTGGTCGCCACCGACCAGTGCCCCGCGCGAACGCCGAGCTCGGACAGGTGGCCGGCCACCTTCTGCGGGGTGCGGGACGCGTTATTCGTCGCGAAGACGACGCCGACGTCGCCCGAGGTCACCTCGTTGATCGTCTCGACGGCACCAGGCACGGCAGCCGGCCCGCGGTAGACGACGCCGTCCAGGTCGCAGATCAGCCCCTGGTACCTCGCGATGAGCCCGCTGCTGTCGATGGTGCCCTCCTCGTCAAATCCCGCCTGTCATCTTCTCAGGGTCGGGTGTGCCTGGCCTCCCCCTTCAAGGGGAGCCTCGGGGTGACTGCGCGCAGGTCGACGAGTCACCCCCTGCGCCACCCTTCGGGTGGATGCCCCCGCGCCCGGCGTCCGGTGTGCTGAGTCTCGGCCCGGACAGGAGAGGCGACACCGTGCTCACCGACCGCTCGACCTTGACGCAGTTCCTCATCGAGGAGCGCCGCCGCTACCCAGGCTCCTGCGGTGACCTCAGCGCGCTCATCCTCGACGTGGCGCTCGCCTGCAAGGCGATTTCCCACCGAACCGCCTCGGGCGCGCTCACCGGGGTGCTCGGTAGGGCCGGCGCCGTCAACGTGCAGGGCGAGGAGCAGCAGAAACTCGACGTCGTCGCCAACGACATCTTCCTGCGTGCCACCGAGTGGGGCGGGCAACTCGCGGGCCTGGCTTCGGAGGAGATGGAGGAGCACTACCCGATCCCGGAGCAGTACCCGTGCGGCAAATACCTGCTGACCTTCGATCCCCTGGACGGTTCGTCCAACATCGACGTCAACATCGCTGTCGGCAGCATCTTCTCCATCCTGAGAGCGCCGACGCCCGGCGAGCCCGCAACTGTGCGGGACTTCCTTCAGCCGGGGACAGCGCAGGTCGCCGCGGGCTACGCGATCTACGGGCCGTCGACCATGCTGGTGCTGACCGTCGGCACCGGCGTCCACATGTTCACCCTGGACCCCGACCTGGGCGAGTTCATGCTCACCCGCCCCGCGGTGCAGTTGCCCGAGGCGACCGCGGAGTACGCCGTGAACACGTCCAACCGGCGCTTCTGGGAGCCGCCGGTCCTGCGTTACATCGACGAGTGCCTCCAGGGCGTGAACGGCCCACGGGAGAAGGACTTCAACATGCGATGGGTGGCCTCTTTGGTCGCCGAGACCCATCGGATCCTCACCCGCGGTGGCGTCTTCCTCTACCCCCGGGACACCAAGGACGCCTCGAAACAAGGCCGGCTCCGGTTGCTCTACGAGGCCAACCCGATCGCCTTTATCGTCGAGCAGGCAGGGGGACTGGCCTCCACCGGCCGGGAGCGGGTGCTCGAAGTGGTGCCGGATGGCCTGCACCAGCGCATTGGCTTCATCTTCGGTTCCCGCGAGGAGGTCGAACGGATCGAGCGCTATCACACCGAGGCGGCCGACCAGGCCGACGTGACCGTTCCGGACGCCCCGTTCTACGGCCCCCGCGGCCTGTTCCGCACTGCCCCCTAGGAGCACCCTTGACTGCCCAGCACCCCGTCGTCGTCGTCACCGGGTCCTCCGGGGCGGGCACCACCTCCGTGATGCGCACCTTCGAGCAGATTTTCCGGCGGGAGAGTGTCAACGCCGCCTACGTCGAGGGCGACAGCTTCCACACGTACGACCGCACGGCCATGGCGGAGCAGATGGCAAAGGCCGCCGCGGACGATGACCACACCTTCAGTCACTTCGGCCCGGAGTCGAACCTGTTCGAGCAGCTCGAGGAGCTGTTCCGGTCGTACGGCGAGACCGGCACGGGCCGCATCCGCAAGTACCTGCACGACACCGAGGAGGCGGCGCCGTACGGCCAGGAGCCAGGCACCTTCACACCCTGGGAGGACGTGCCCGCCGGCACGGACCTGCTCTTCTACGAAGGCCTGCACGGAGCCGTGGCGACCGACACGGTCGACATCGCGCAGCACGCTGACCTACTGATCGGCGTCGTGCCCGTCATCAACCTCGAGTGGACCCAGAAACTGCACCGCGACAAGGCCAAGCGCGGCTACTCCACGGAGGCGGTCACCGAAACGATCCTGCGGCGCATGCACGACTACGTGCACTACATGTGCCCGCAGTTCTCCCGGACGCACGTGAACTTCCAGCGGGTGCCGATGGTCGACACGTCCAACCCGTTCATCGCACGGACCATCCCGACGCTGGCCGAGTCGATGCTGGTGATCCGCTTTCAGAACCCGCGCGGGATCGATTTCCCGTACCTCCTGTCGATGCTGCCGGACTCGTTCATGTCGCGACCGAACACGATCGTGTGCCCGGGCGGGACGATGGACCTGGCGATGCAGCTGATCTTCACGCCCATGCTGTGGCGCCTGCTGGAGCGGCGCAGCAAATCGCGCTGACCGCAGCCGATCCCTTTGCCGTCGCGCCGTCAGGGTCGGCGTTCGGGCATCCGGTCCCGGAACCAGGCGACGAGCTCCGGGGCGTCCAGGCCGCCGGTGACCAGCGTCGCGCCGGCCAGGTCGTCGGTCCGGGTGTAGTCGTTGTATGCCGCGACACAGCGCAACCCTGCGCCGACCGCTGCGCGGACGCCGTTGGCGGAGTCCTCCACGGCCACGGTGCGCTCAGCCGCAAGGCCGGTGAGCTCCAGCACTTTCAAATACACCGCCGGGCTGGGCTTGAGTTCCGTCACCTCGGTCCCCGTCACCACCGTCCGGAAGCGCGGACCGAAGACCCGGTCGAGCAAAGGCCCGACCCAGGCGCGGGAGCCCGTGGTCGCCACGTGCATCGCGACGCCGGACTGGTCGAGCTCGTCGAGCAGTCGTCGCACACCGGGCCGCGCGCAGATGCGGCCATCTTCGACCAGGTCACGCATGATCTCGGTCTTGCGCCGGTGCAGGGCGATGGCGAGCTCCCGCGCCTGCTCCGGCGTCCGCCCCTGACCCTCGAACCACTGCGTCAGTCGCCTGCCGCCACCCGTGACGCGCAGCAGCGATCCGTAGGTCCCGACGTCCCAGCGGTCGGGTAGTCCCGCCTCCTCGAACGCGGTGTTGAAGGCCACGCGATGGCCGTCGCGCTCGCTGTCGACGAGCGTGCCGTCGACGTCGAACACGACGGCTCGAAGGGTGGCCACGTCACGCCCTGTCGCGCAGGTGCTCGTGGAGGCGCCGGAGCACCGCCACAGCTGTCAACCCGTGGTGTGCCATGACTTCGACGGACGTCGCCGCGGCCGCGCTCAGGGTGCCGGTCATCAGGCTGCCTGCGCGATGCTCGCGGCGGCGCGCAGCTGGTCCACGGCCGCCGCCTTGCCGCCCGGCTGGGCGTACATCCAGGAGCCGGAGATGAACACGTCGGCGCCCGCGGCGGCAGCGCCGCCGATCGTGCGGTCGGTGATGCCCCCGTCGACCTCGAGCTCGATGGTCAGCCCGGACTCGTCGATCAGCCGGCGCAGGCGGGCGACCTTCGACTCGACGGACGCGATGTAGGCCTGGCCGCCGAAGCCCGGGTTGACCGTCATGGCCAGCACCAGATCGGTCTCGGTCAGGACGTGCTCGACGACCTCGACCGGGGTGTGCGGGTTGAGGGCCACGCCGCTGCGCGCGCCGAGCTCGCGGATGCGGGCCAGGGTCCGGTGCAGGTGGGTGCACGTCTCGGCGTGCACGATGACCAGGTCGCAACCGGCGTCGACGTACCTGGCGAGCAGTTCGTCGGGGTTGACCACCATGAGGTGCGCCTCGAAGCCGACCGTGCTGTGCGGCCTCGCGGCGGCGATGACCTCCGGGCCGAACGTCAGGTTCGGCACGAAGACGCCGTCCATCACGTCCCACTGGATCCGGTCGACGCCCGCGTCGCACAGGGCACGCACCTCCTCACCGAGCCGGGCGAAGTCTGCGGGCAGGACGGAAGGCACGATGAGCGGCCTGCGCGGTGGGGCCTCGGTCATGGCTGGGCCTCTCTGGTCGGATCGCTCATCTGACCGCGGGCGGGCAGCCGGGCACTCCCCCGCGTGAGTGGGGAAAGGGGTGAGATCCCTGGAGGCCCGCCCCGCTGCGGGTCAGTTCCCAGCCGCGGCTCAGGTTGTGCAAGCACTACGGTTGCCTGATGCAGGTCTCGGCCGCAGCGCCCTTGCGCCTCGTGCTCGTCGACGACCACGAGATGGTCCTGCACGGGCTGCAGGCCATGCTCGGGCACTTCCCCGACCAGGTGGCCATCATCGGTCAGGCCACCACCGCCGCTGCCGCGCTGGCGCTGGTCGCCATGGAGCAACCCGACGTGCTGCTCTGCGACGTGCGGCTCGGCAAGGACAGCGGCCTGGACCTGTGCCGGCAGGTCACGACGCAGCATCCGGCGGTCAAGGTCGTGCTGCTCACGGTGTACGACGACGAGCACTACCTTTACCAGGCACTGCGCGTCGGTGCGTCCGGCTACATCCTCAAACGCATCGGCGGTCAGGAACTGGTCGCCCACCTGCTCCGGGTCGGGGACGGCGAGACGGTTGTCGACCACGGCCTCGCCGGACGGGTGGCCCTGTCCGCCGCGCGCCTGAGCGCGGGCGAGTTCTGGCCCGGCGCGCACCTCGGGCTCACCCAACGCGAGTCCGAGGTGCTCGAACTGCTCGTCTCGGGCCATTCCAACAAGGGTGTCGCGAGCAAACTGGTCGTCAGCGAGGACACCGTGAAGACACACATCCGCGGGCTGTACCGCAAGCTCGGCGTCTCGGACCGGAGCGGCGCGACCTCGATCGCCTTGCGGGAGGGCCTGTTCCGGTGACCGGGGTCTCGACCGGCGTCCCGGACGCCGCTGATCTCGCGGCCCGCCTGGGCGCCGACGGAGCCATCCTGTACGCGGTCGAGGACCGGGGCCTGACCGTCGCGGACGTCTGGCCGGTGCACCCGGCCGCCGGTGCGCTCCGGCTGCAGATCGGCTTCGGGGTGACGGGACGTGTCGCACGGACGGGCGAGCCGCTCCTGCTTGCCGAGGACTCGCCGCGCAACGAGCTGCACCGGCAGCTGATGGGCGTCGACCCAGCCCAGTCCGTCGCGCGCATGTGCGTCCCCCTGCCCGGGGTGGACGGGATGCTCGCCTCTGGCGTCGTCGGCGTGCTCGCGGTCCACCGGCACCCGCGACACCCGTTCGACGCCGAGGATCTGGAGCGCGCGGAGTCCTACGCCCCGCTGCTCGGCCTGCGCCTGCACGCCCAGCAACTGTGGCGGGCGGTCACCCTCTACAGGTCCGAGCGCGACCGCCTGATCAAGCAGGCGATCGAGGCGCAGGAGGTCGAGCGGCGCCGTACGGCGAACGAGCTCCACGACGGCGTCACCACGGCGCTGGCGTCGATGTCGT
>JBKJOO010000333.1:0-2915 GCA_046595615.1 Mycobacteriales bacterium
CAGGGGACCGGCGGCGGTGTAGAGCACGGTCCCCTGGTGCCGGCTCTCGACTCGTACTGGATCAAGATCCACGTCTTCGCGGCGATCCTGTCCTCCGGCGCGTTCCTGCTCTTAGGCGTCGTCGCGCTGCTCTACCTGCTGCGCGCCCGTCACGACGGTCAGGTCGCCGCCGGCCGGGTGCCGCGCTTCCCGGTGTCGATGGGTGCGTCGCTGCCTGCGGCTCCGGTGCTCGACCGCGTGTCGTACGCCGTGATCGCCTTCGCCTTCCCGATCTGGACCTTCGCGATCATCGCCGGGGCGATCTGGGCCGAGTCGGCCTGGGGACGCTACTGGGGCTGGGACCCGAAGGAGACCTGGTCGTTCATCACCTGGGTGCTCTACGCCGGATACCTGCACGCCCGCGCGACCGCCGGCTGGAAGGGCAGCAAAGCCGCGAAGGTTGCTGTCGCCGCCGCCGGGGCGCTGATCGTCGACTACTACGTCGTGAACATCTTCGTGGTCGGTCTGCACAGCTACGCGTGAGACGGCTCAGCTGCCGTCGGCCTTGCGGGCGCGGCGTTCCTGCTCGGCTTTGCGCCGTTGCGCGTCGGTGCGGGCCTTGAGCGAGGCAAGGAACGCCTCGTCCGCGTCCGGCGAGGTGGCCACCGCTCGGCCTGGCCGGTCGTACTCCTCCGGGATCCCACGGTTGCCCTTGTAGGGCAGCGAGCGGGCCGCCCCCTGCGGCCGGCCGGCCACGAACCACAGCACCGGCCCGATGGCGAGCTCGCCGAGCAGCAGCACGATGCCGAACCATCCCCACTTGGGCAGGTTGCGGATCCGCGTCTCGTCGGAGGTGATGACGTCGAGCAGGGCATAGACCCACAGGACGAGCACCGCGATCCCCAGCGCGCCATCGGCGTAGAGCACGGCAACCTCCCCGGTCGAGGCCTTGAGATTAGCGATCTCAGCCGCCCGCCGCAGGAAGTGTGTGCACCGGCGCCGGTGCCGGCTCAGCGGGCGCGGCGACCCTGGCGCGGCCGGGTGAGGAGCCGGCCGGCCGGCCGGTCCGTCGTATCCTGGCCGGGTGACCTCCGGCCCCGTCGACCCGCCCGTCGAACGCTCCGCCGGCAGGGCCGCGGCCGTCTACACCCTCGCCAGGCTCACCCTGTTCCTGCTGGTCGTGGTGCTGCTCAACCTGCTGACCGGGCTCAACGGGCTGCCACTGGCGGCCATCGGGCTGCTGGTCAGCAGCGTGGTCGGCTTCATCCTGCTCCGCCGGCAACGCGAAGCGCTCGCGGTGGCGGTCGCGCGTCGGTCTGACCGCCGGGCCGCCGAGCAGGCGGCGCTGCGGGGCCGCCTGGACGAGGGTCGCCTCGACGAGGACCGCCTCGACAAGGACCGCTGAGGCCGGGACCCCGACCGGTCAGCTCGGCCACTTCCCCCGTCGTACGACGGGAACGAAGCGCCCAAACCAGGTGCAATGGGGCCACGGCCATGGGGGAAGTGGTGCGGAGGCACCGGCCCGGCGCCCAGCGGTCAGAACAGCGCGAGCCCCAGGCCGAGCAGCCCGCCGTACGCCAGCTGCAGTTGCCCGGTGCCCTTGAGTGCGGCGACGAGGTCCCGGCCGGTCGCCCCGCTGCGCACGATGCGCACCGGCCCGACCGCGAGCGGCAGCGCGAGCAGGGCGAGCAGCGCTCCCGGACGAGCTGGCGCCAGGGCCACCGCCAGCCCGAACGGCAGCGCGATGAGCAGGGTGTAGAGCAGCCGGGTCCGCGGGTCGCCGATCCGTACCGCCAGCGTCTGCTTGCCCGAGACGCTGTCGGTCGGGATGTCGCGCAGGTTGTTGGTGACCAGGATCGAGCAGGCCAGCGCGCCGCTGGCGACCCCGCCGGCGAGGGCGAGCAGCGACAGGTGTCCGGTCTGGACGTACGTCGTACCGATCACGGCCACCAGCCCGAAGAAGACGAAGACCGACACCTCGCCGAGCCCCCGGTAGCCGTAGGGGCTCTTGCCGCCGGTATAGCCCCACGCGGCGAACAGCGCGGCTGCCCCGACGACCAGGAGCAGCAGGCTGGTGAGCAGCGCCAGCACCAGGCCGACGACTGCTGCGACCACGAAGGCACCCAGGGCCGCGGCCAGCACCGCTTTCGGCCGGGCGACCCCGGACCCGACGAGCCGCAGCGGCCCGACCCGGGCGTCGTCGGTGCCGCGGATGCCGTCGCTGTAGTCGTTGGCGTAGTTGACGCCGATCTGCAGGGCCAGCGCGACGACCAGTGCCAGCACCGCCCGGTCGAGGCGCGCGCCGTCGGCTGCGGCGGCCGCGCCGGTGCCGACCAGCACCGGGGACAGCGCGGCCGGAAGGGTGCGCGGTCGCGCCCCTTCCACCCATTGCGCGGTGGTGGTCATCAGGGGGACGACCGTAGGGCGTTGCGGTCGATCTTGCCCGTCGGGAGCATCGGCAGGGCGTCGAGGACCCGGAGCTCGCGCGGCGCGGCGACCCGTGCGACGCGGACGGCCACGTGCTCGCGGGCCTCGCCGAGTAAGAGCGGCGCCCGCAGGACGACGGCCGCGACGACCCGCTGCCCCCACTCCTCGTCGGGCACCCCCACGACGGCGACGTCGACCACCGACGGGTGCTCGGCGAGGGCCGCCTCGACCGCTGCCGGCGCGACCTTCTCGCCACCGGTGACGATGAGATCGTCGGCCCGGCCGACCACGACGAGCCGGCCGCCGGGGTCGAGGTAGCCGACATCACCGGTGGTGAAGGTGTCGCCGGCGAAGCCCGGCAGATCGGGGCGCAGCCGGTAGCCGCGCGCCACGACCGCGCCCGACAGCCGGATCCGCGCCGCGCCGTCGAAGCCGACCTGCACCCCCTCCAGCGGGACACCGTCGTAGACGCACCCGCCGCTCGTCTCGCTCATCCCGTACGTCGGGAC
>JBKJOO010000011.1:0-8947 GCA_046595615.1 Mycobacteriales bacterium
CCTGGTCGCTGCACCCGGTGCAGATCGACATCGCCAAGAAGGTCTTCTCCCCCGACCCCGCCGAGGTCGCCTGGGCCAAGCGCGTCATCGAGCAGATGGGCGACGGCACCGGTGCGGTGATGATCGACGGCAAGATGCAGGACGACGCGTCGGTGAAGCAGTGCCGGGTGGTCGTCCAGCTCGCGACCGACCTGGCTGCCCGCGACGCCGACCTTGCCGCGGCGTACGGGCTGTGAAGCCCCTGCGGTCGGTGCTCTACATGCCGTCGTCCAACAGCCGGGCCCTCGACAAGGCCAGGACGATCCCCGCGGACGCGATCATCTTCGACCTCGAAGACGCCGTCGCCCCCGACGCCAAGGAGCTCGCCCGGGACCAGGCTTGCGCTGCGGTGGCGTCCGGGGAATACGGCGGGAAAGCGCTGACTATCCGGTGCAATGGCCTCGACACTCCTTGGGGAGCAGCCGATCTGCGCGCTGCCGCAGCCGTAGGCCCGGCCGCCGTCGTGGTGCCGAAGGTCAGCGGCGTCGAGCATCTGCGGGCGGTGGCCGACCTCGTCGGCGGCACCCCGATCTGGGCGATGATCGAGACACCGGTCGCGGTCTTCGACGTGCGGGCCATCGCGGCCTCCCCGCAGGTCGCCGCCCTCGTCCTCGGCACCAACGACCTCGCCAAAGAGCTGCGGGCCGCCCTCGTACCCGGCCGCGCCCCGCTCCTGCCGCACCTCGCGACCACCCTGCTGGCCGCGCGGGAGGCCGGCAAGGTCGTCCTGGACGGGGTCTACAACGACGTCAAGGACCTGGCCGGCTTCGAGGCCGAATGCCAGCAGGGCAAGGAGTTCGGCTTCGACGGCAAGACGCTCATCCACCCGACCCAGGTCGAGATCGCCAACCGGGTGTGGGCGCCATCGGCCGACGAGATCGACCGCGCCCGCGCCGTCATCGAGGCGTTCGCAGCTGCCGAGGCCGAGGGCCGGGGCGTTGTCGTGGTCGACGGCCGGATGGTCGAAAACCTGCACCGTGACAACGCCCGGCACACCCTGGCCACCGCCGAGGCGATCGCCGCGCTCGGCTGAGGACGCGGCCGGGCCATCGCGCACGTAACCTGAGAACGGCTCACCAGCGGGCCCAGATCGAGGACATGATGACCACACCACTGCCCACGTCCGAGCAGCTGACGGCCGCCCTGGCGACGGTCGAGGACCCGGAGATCCGGCGGCCGATCACCGAGATCGGCATGGTCAAGTCGGCGGTCGTGGATCCCGACGGCACCGCCCGGGTGGCCATCTTCCTGACCGTCAGCGGCTGCCCGATGAAGGACACCCTGACCGAGCGGGTCACCGCGGCGGTCGGCGCGCTGCCGGGCGTGAACAGCGTGCGGGTCGAGCTCGACGTCATGAGCACCGAGCAGCGGCAGGCCCTGCAGACGCTGCTGCGCGGCGACAACCCGACCCGCGACATCCCGTTCGCGCTGCCGGGCTCGCTGACCCGGGTGTTCGCGGTGGCCTCGGGCAAAGGTGGCGTCGGCAAGAGCTCGGTGACGGTCAACCTGGCCGTGTCGATGGCTGCGAAGGGCCTACGGGTCGGGGTGCTCGACGCCGACATCTACGGCTTCTCGGTGCCCCGGATGCTGGGCGTCGGGCACCGGCCCACCCAGGTCGAGTCGATGATCATGCCGCCGTCCGCGCACGGCGTGAAGGTCATCTCGATCGGGATGTTCACCAAGGACAACACCCCGGTCGTCTGGCGCGGGCCGATGCTGCACCGGGCGCTGCAGCAGTTCCTCGCCGACGTCTACTGGGGTGACCTGGACTATCTGCTGATGGACCTGCCGCCGGGCACCGGCGACGTCGCCATCTCGGTCGCGCAACTGGTGCCGAGCGCGGAGATCCTGGTCGTCACCACCCCGCAGCTGGCCGCGCAGGAGGTCGCTGAGCGGGCCGGCTCGATCGCCCTGCAGACCCACCAGCGGATCGCCGGTGTGGTCGAGAACATGAGCTTCCTGCCGTGCCCGCACTGCGGCGACCGGATCGAGGTCTTCGGCTCGGGCGGTGGCCAGGCGGTCGCCACGTCGCTGTCGCGGCTGCTCGGCGCCGAGGTGCCGCTGTTGGGCCAGATCCCGATCGACCTGCGGCTGCGGGAGGGCGGCGACAACGGCACGCCGCTGGTGTTGTCCGACCCGGACAGCGCCGCGGCCACGGAGTTGCGGCTGGTCTCGGACACCCTGACCGGCAAGCCGCGTGGGCTCGCCGGCAGGTCGCTCGGCCTGGCCCCCGCCGGCCGGTAGCTCCCCGCTCAGGTCGTGTCAGGGTCCCAGGGCACCGGCTCACCGGGAGCCAACGGGGCCGGCCGGACCTGGCCGACGGCCACCACCGGCTCGGGTTCGTCCTCCAGCAGGTGCTTACGGACGAACTCCCGCGGGTGCAGCGAGCGCAGGTCCAAGTCGCCGACCTCCGGTCCCAGCTCTGCCTTGAGCCCGTCGGTCATCCCCTTGAGGTAGACCCGGAGCTTGCGCAGGTTCTTGCCGGCGTCTGCGGCAATGCCCGGCAGCCGGTCCGGCCCGAAGATGAACAGCCCGAGCATCATCAGCACCCCGGCCTCCGGCCAACCCAGCCCAAACAGCACGCGAGCCTCCTCGTCGATGCCAGCGTACGACGGGGCGGCCGGCTCAGCCGGTCTTCTTGTCCTGCAGGACCAGCTTGGCAGTGCGGGTGGCGCTACCGCGGACGTAGGTGACCGTGATGCTGTCGCCGACCTTGAACCCGCGCAACGTGACGATGAGCTGATCGACGCTCTGCACGGGTTTGCCGTCGAGCTCGCTGATGATGTCCTTGGCCTGCAGGCCGGCCTGCTGGGCCGCCCCGCCGGGCAGGACCTCGACCAGCTGTGCGCCGCGCTGGCCGTTGCCGTCCGCGCCGACTGTCATGGCGTTCACCCCGATGGCCGGGTGGGTGGCCTTGCCGGTGCGGATCAGTTGCTCGGCGATCGACCGCGCCTCGTCGACCGGGATCGCGAAGCCGACCCCGATGCTGCCGCTCTGTGTGCCGCTGCTCGTGCCGCCGCCGCCAAGGGTCGCGATCGCCGAGTTGATCCCGATCAGCCGGCCGCGACCGTCCACGAGCGCGCCACCGGAGTTGCCCGGGTTGATCGCCGCATCGGTCTGGATGGCGTTGATCAGTGGCGTGCCCGGGCCGTTGCCGCCCTCGCTGGGCACGTTGACCCGGCGGTTGAGGGCACTGATGATCCCCGAGGTCACGGTGCCGGCGAGACCGAGCGGTGAGCCGATCGCGACCACCGGGTCGCCGACCACCAGGTTCGTCGAGCTGCCAAGGGTCGCCGGGACGAGCGGCTCGCCGCCCGACACCTTGATGACCGCCAGATCGGTCTCCGGGTCGCGGCCGACGATCGAGGCGGGCCGTTCAGCCTTGTCGGCGCCGTTGAACGACACGGTGATCGTGCCGCCGTCGGCGCCCGGCGCCACGACGTGGTTGTTGGTGAGGATGTAGCCGTCCGAACGCAACACGACACCGGAGCCGGTGCCGCCGCCAGTGCCGGTCGTCACCGAGATGTTCACGACGCTTTTCAGGACGCGCGCGGCGATCCCGGCGACCGAGTCCGGTGACCGGCTGATCGAGCCGGCTTCGGTGCTGGCCGTGCCCAGGCTCGCCGCGGCGTCGGTGAGCCGATTCGACGAGGTGTCCGATCCGGCCCCCCGCGCGCCGAGGAACCCGCCGGCGGTGCCGGCGACCAGCGCCGTCGCGAGAACGGCGCCGGCCATCGCGAGGCCCCCCCGACGTTGCTGGACCGCCGGTGGGTTCGTCGACCCGATCGAGTCAGTCGGCCAACCGTAGGCCGGCGGGTCGCCCGCAGCCGGCCCAGCGGCCGCCGGCTCGGCGTACGGCTGGCCGTAGACCGTCGTGAGGTTGTCGTCCGGCTGGCCGCCCAGCCCCTCTTCGGGGGCTCCCCAGGCACCGTCCGACGGCTGCGACCACCACGGCCCCGGTGGCGGGGTGCTGCCGGGCTGGGGGGTGCGGTCGGCGTCGTCGCTCATGCTGGTCGTCCTCCGGTGGGTCAGATGTGCTGCCAGCAGCAGTCTGCCCACCTGCGCGTGAGGTCCGCGTGAGTCAGTGGAACGGGTTGAACCACGACCCGACCCGGGACAACCCGCGGCACAGCCGGTGCAGCACCCGGCCACGTGGGGGCGGCGCGAGATCGTGCGGCAGGGCCAGGACGGCGCCGCGGACCGTGCCGACCGAGGCGTCCGACAGCACCGTCCAAGTGCGGCCGGCCCCGGACCACACCACTTGCTCGGGGTTGGCGTGCCGGGCCCAGACGGTCACCCGGCCGTGCCGTTCGCGGGCGAACCCCGGCAGCTCGCCGGCCGCCTTGCTGCCCGGCTGGACGAACACCGACAGCGTCGACAGCCCGTCGGAGTAGGCCAGCTGCAGCACCGGGCCGCGCAGGCGCGCCTGATACAGCGACAGCCGCCCGGGCAGCGCGATCGGCGCCGGCCAGCCGCGCGCCCGCAGGCCATCGAGGTCGGCGGGCTCGAGCCGTTGCCCGACCGGTGCCAGCGGCGCCACGACCGCCACCTGCGCGTACGGCGGGACAGCGGGCGGCGCGACCGGTGCCACCCGGAACTGGACGAAGGAGCTGCTGTGCAGCGGCCAGCCGGCGTCGTCGTAGACCTCGCGACGCAGCAGGAGCGAGCTGTCGTCGTCGACCCAGAACCGCGCGGCGACCTCGCCTGCACCGCTGACGTCCGGGCGCCGCGCCTCCACGACGCGGGCCGACCGGCTGGCGCTGCGGCCCGGCCCGACGACCCGCAGGTCGTAGTGCTGGGCCAGCAGGTCGATCAGCTGCTCGTCGAGACCGTCGGCAGGAACGCCGAACCTGGCCGACGCCCCCCCGCCGACGGGCCCGGCAGTGCGCAACCGAGCGAGTGTGCCGCGCTCGGGCGAGTGCGAGACCTCTGCAACGGCCGAGCGCCGACTGCCGCCGTGCCAGCTGGCGAGGTCCTCGGCACCGCTCCAGGTGCGGCTGCGGACCGCGTATGCGGCGAGCTGGAGCAGACCGAGCGCCTGGGCCTGACTCGCATCGGACGACCGCGATCGGGCGGGCTCGGCGAAGGACGCGGGCGCGCCCGCTACCAGCGCGCTGGTTCCGGTGAGCAAGGCGAGAAGGCGCAGTCGCCTCACGGCGTCGATCGGAACGAAGCCGGCAGCGTGTCGGCCCCGGCGAACGGGATCTCGGGGGTGGTCGAGGCGTAGTCGACGACGAAGGACGCGCTCGTCGGGTCGACCGGGGCGACCGTCCCGCGCGGCGGCGGTCCGCCGAGGGCCAGCGCGCCACCGAGGCCGAGCGCGACGAGGGCGCCGCCGACGGTGCCGCGCCGCAACCGGACCGACCGGCGGCGCGAGGCCCGACGGACCGGCCGGGCCGGGCCGTGCGGGGTGGCCGCCGCCGGCCAGGACCAGTTGGACTCGGCCACCGGGGCCGGGTCGCTGATGGCCAGCAGCCGGTCGCTCAGGGAGGGCCCGGGGGCTGGGCCGGCGAGGACGCGCAGGGATTGCTTGAAGCGCCGCTGGGCATCCACCTCGGCCCGGCAGGGCAGGCAATGTGCGAGGTGGGCGAGCACCCGCTCGCGATGTGGGTGGTCGAGCTCCCCGTCGACCAGGGCCGACACCGAGGCCCCGAGATGGCTCGTCACGACCGCTCCGGCGCCGGGTCCAGCGGAGACCCCGGCAGGCCGGCCGGGGCCCGATGCGCGAGGGCGGCCCGCAGCTGGGTCCGGCCGCGGTGGATCCGGCTGCGCACCGTGCCGAGCTTGATGCCCAGGGTTGCCGCGATCTCGTCGTACGACAGGCCCTCGAGGTCACACAGCACGACGGCCGCGCGGAAGTCCGGTGGGAGGGCGTCGAGCGCGGCCTGGACGTCGTGGTCGAAGTGCGTGTCGTCGTAGAGCTGGGCCGGGCCACGGTCGCCGCTCGCGAGTCGCTCGGCGTCGTCAGGCAGCGGATCGAAGCGGATCCGCGACCGGCGGCGGACCAGGTCGAGAAACAAGTTGGTGGTGATCCGGTGCAGCCAGCCCTCGAAGGTGCCGGGCGTGTAGGTCGACAGCGAGCGGAAGACCCGGACGAAGACCTCCTGGGTCAGGTCCTCGGCGTCGTGCTGGTTACCGGTCAGCCGGTAGGCGAGGCGGTAGACCCGCGCCGAATGGTCGCGCACCACGTCGTCCCAGGACGGCGGGGTCCACGGGTCGGGCGTGGTCTCGGGCTCCGTGCGGGCTCCCTCGGTAGGCGGTGTGCCGACAGCCAGCACGCCCGTGCTCCCCATGGTGCCCCGCCTCCCGTCCGTCCGCGAACCCGTCAGCCGCCCAACGCATCACGATCCAGCGACGTTCCCCGATAGGCTGGTCGGCAGGCGATCAAGGGAGGCGCGCCATCGAGGCCAACGAGACCGGGCGGGGCACGACAGTGGCCGGCACGAGCAGCCGCAGCGAAGCCGGTGGTCGCGGCGGTGGGAGCCCCGCCGCGTTGCTCACCTGGGTCGACGGGTGGTTGCCCGAGGAGCCCTTCCTGGCTGCTGCCCGGCAACGGGCCGCCGAGGTGGGGGTCGCGGCGGTGGATGCTGCATCGGGCAGTGTCCTGCGGCTGCTCGCCACGGTGACGGGTGCCCGCGCGGTGGTCGAGCTGGGGACCGGCGCGGGGGTGTCGACCCTGTGGCTGCTCAGGGGCATGCGCCCGGACGGCGTCCTGACCTCGGTCGACCCCGAGGCCGAGCACCAGCGGCTCGCCCGGCAGTCCCTCGTCGAGGCGGGCTACGGCTCGGGGCGGGTCCGCCTCATCGCCGGTCGGGCCCTCGAGGTGCTCCCACGGCTGTCCGACGGGGCCTACGACCTGGTGTTCTGCGACGCGGCCCGGTCGGAGAACGCCGACTACCTCGCGGCCGCGTTGCGGCTGCTGCGCACGGGTGGGGTCGTGGTCTTCGCCGGTGTGCTGGCCGGTGGCCGGGTGGCCGACCCGAGTGCCCGGGACCCCGACACGGTCGCGCTCCGCGAGCTCACCCGGCTGGTACGCGAGGAGACCCGCCTGGTGCCGGCGCTCGTGCCGGTGGGCGCCGGCCTGCTCGCCGCGGTGGTCGTGGAGCCGCTCGGGTCGTGAGCCCGACCGCCCCCCGCCCGACCTCTTTCCGCCGATCATGGACGTTGTGCGGTGGCGCCACGCTCAACGGAACAGCAACAACTCCATGATCGCCGGACGCGAGGGAGGGGGGCGCAGACGGTTCAGGCGGTACGACGGCGGGAGCGGCGGGCGGCAGCAGGGTGGACCGACAGTTCCTGCAGCCAGCGCACCAGCAGCCGTACGCCGTAGCCGGTGCCCCCCTTGCTCAGTTCGTCGTCCTCAGCGCCGGACCAGGCCGGACCCGCAATGTCGAGGTGGGCCCAGGGCCGGCCGCCGGTGAACTCGCGCAGGAACAGCGCGGCCGTGATCGCGCCGCCGTTCAGCTTCAGGCGGGGGTCGCCGATGTTGCGCAGGTCGGCCACCGGCGAGTCCAGGGCCGGCCGGTAGTCCTCGACCAACGGCATCCGCCACACCCGCTCACCGGACGCCTCGCCAGCGGCGAGCAGCTGCCCGGCCAGGGCGTCGTCGGAGGCGAACAGCCCGGCGTACTGCTTGCCGAGCGCAACCGGCATGGCCCCGGTGAGCGTCGCAACGTCGACGATGACGTCCGCGTCCAGGACGAGGTCGGCGTAGGCGAGTCCGTCGGCGAGCACGAGGCGACCCTCGGCGTCGGTGTTGAGCACCTCGACGGTGCGGCCGCCGTACTGCACCAGGATGTCG
Source organism: Mycobacteriales bacterium (assembly GCA_046595615.1). Taxonomy (GTDB): domain Bacteria; phylum Actinomycetota; class Actinomycetes; order Mycobacteriales; family SCTD01; genus JAYSQK01. The sequence goes on from JBKJOO010000011.1 coordinate 7,841, forward strand.
CCGGGGCGCTGGGCGGTACCGCTCGGCATGTTCTCCGCGACGGCGGCCAGCACCGTCACCTTGATCGGCAGGCGCAGGTCGGCAACGGCGCGCAGCGTCGCGAGGACAGCGGCAGCGCCGCCCATGTCGCTCTTCATCTCCCACATGCCGGGGTTCGGCTTGAGCGACAGACCACCGGTGTCGAAGGTGATCCCCTTGCCCACCAGCACCACGTGGGTGCGGCCTCCCCCGTCGTAGACCGCCTGCACCAGCCGCGGCGGACGCGACGAGCCCTGCCCCACCCCGACGATGCCGCCGAAGCCCCGGGACGCCAGCTCGCGCTCGTCCAGGACGGTCACATCGAGGTCGCCGAGCAACACGCGCGCCTGCTGGGCCAGCCAGTCGGGCGTCTTCTCCAGCGACGGGGTGTTGACCAGGTCGCGGGCCACGGCCGTCGCCGACGCCACAGCCAGCACCCGGTCGAGGTCGGCCTGCAGGCCGACCGGACCGACGAGCGTCACGGTCTGCAGCGCCCGGACGGCGGGCTCGGCCTTGCGGCTGAAGGAGTACGACGCGAGCAGCAGCCCCTCGGCCAGCGCCGTCAGACCGGGACCGTCGAGCGTCAGGGCGCGCAGGTCGACCGTGAGGCCCGCAGCGTCCTTGGCCCGACGGGCCAGCGCAGCACCCGCCTTGCGCAGGTCGGCGGGAGTGGCCGCGCCGGTGCCGACGAGCAGCACCCGGTCGTACGGCCCCTCGCCCCGCAGGCCGACGACCTCGCCGGCCGTGCCCTTGACCGACTCCCGGACCAGGGCGTCTGCGGGGACGCCGGGGGCCTGGCCCTGCAGCACCGGGCCGTCGTCGCCCGTCCGGGTCGGCACGGCGAGCACGGCCGGGCCCTGCACGTCGGCGGCGTCCGGCAGGTCGGCCGCCAGCAGCAGCGCCGGGAGCGCCACCGCCGGACCGGTCGTCCGCACGGCCGCCCGGCCCCTGCGGGAGGGGGTCGGCACGCTCAGGCCAGGACGGCGTGCAGCGCGTCGCCGAGGTCCTTGACCTCGGTCGCGTTGAGCTCGACGACCAGTCGCCCGCCGCCCTCCAGCGGGACGCGCATGACGATGCCGCGACCCTCCT
>JBKJOO010000255.1:0-10376 GCA_046595615.1 Mycobacteriales bacterium
GACCAGTCGCCGATCGGCCGCACCCCGCGCTCCAACGCGGCGACCTACACCGGCGTGTTCGACCACATGCGCAAGCTGTTCGCCGAGACCACCGAAGCGAAGGTCCGTGGCTACCTGCCCGGGCGGTTCTCCTTCAACGTCAAGGGCGGCCGGTGCGAGGCCTGCTCCGGTGACGGCACCATCAAGATCGAGATGAACTTCCTGCCGGACGTCTACGTCCCGTGCGTGATCTGCCACGGCGCCCCCTACAACCCCGAGACGCTCGAGGTGCACTTCAAGGGCAAGACGATCTCCGAGGTGCTCGACCTGCCGATCGAGCAGGCCGCGGCGTTCTTCGAAGCGGTCCCCGCGATCAGCCGGCACCTCAAGACCCTTGTCGACGTGGGGCTGGGTTATGTCCGGCTCGGCCAGCCGGCGCCGACGCTGTCCGGCGGCGAGGCGCAGCGGGTCAAGCTCGCGAGCGAGCTGCAGAAGCGGCAGACCGGCCGGACCATCTACGTGCTGGACGAGCCGACGACCGGGCTGCACTTCGAAGACATCCGCAAGCTGCTCGTGGTGCTCGGCCGGCTGGTCGACCAGGGCAACTCGGTCGTCGTCATCGAGCACAACCTGGACGTGATCAAGACGGCGGACTGGGTGATCGACATGGGTCCCGAGGGCGGGTCCGGTGGCGGCCTGGTTGTTGCCCAGGGCACACCCGAGGCGGTGGCCAAGGTTGCCGGGTCGCACACCGGCCGGTTCCTCGGCGACGTGCTGGCCGGCCGCGGCGCGGCTGCTCCGCCGCGGGCCAAGACCAGGGTGAAGGTGGCGGCGAACGGCCGGGTTGCCGTACCGGCGGCGAAACCTCGACCGTCGCGGGCCAAGGCCAGCTCCGCGGGCTAGGCGGAGCAACCTGACCACCCGCTCGCGGGTCTGTGTCCATGTCGCCCCTGACGCGGGCGCACGCCGGTACCGTAGGCCGCACGCCAGCCCACCCTTTCGAAAGGCACGGCATGTCTGGATCGTCACTGCTCAGCCGCCCCCGCGCGCTCGTGCTGACGGGCGGGGTCCTGACGGCCCTCGTCCTGCCGATCCTGCCCGCCGCGGCCGCGGCCGCGGCCGCGCCGGCGATCGCGGGCGTCGCGCCGTCACCGACCCATGTCGGCCGGACCGTCACCATCAGCGGCAGCGCGCTGACCGGGACGACCGCCGTCACGCTCGGCGGCGCGGCGATGCCGTTCGCCGTCGTGAGCGACTCCCAGCTCACCGCCACCGTGCCGGGAAGTGCCGGCTCCGCACCGGTCACCGTGACGACCGACGCCGGTAGCGTCACCAGCAGCGCAGCGCTCCAGGTCGCGGCGGTGCCGGTCGCCGTCACCGGTCTCACCGGCATCGTCGGGGATCACGTCGCCGACCTGACCTGGACCGGCGGCGGCACTGCCGGTGCACTCGTGCGCGAGGTCACCGGCGCGGTTGCTCCCGTCACGCCGACGTCCGGCCGCGAGATTGCCAACAGGGTGCAAAGCCCGGCCCACGACCGGGCCTTTGCGAACACGGCCGGCGCGACGTACGCGGTCTGGGCCGTCGACAGTGACGGCACGACGAGCGACCAGGCGGCGACCATCACGGTTGCCCCGGTCGCCCCGGTGCCGACCGCGCTGCAGGTCACCGCCTCCGCCGGCCGGATCGCCTACGGCAGCCGGCTCCTGGTCACCGGCCGGCTCAGCCGCGGCGCAGCGCACACGCCGGTGGCCAAGGCGCCGGTCGATGTCTACGTCCGACCGGGCGGCAGCGCGACGGCCAGCCGCGTCGCGCAGGTGCTGAGCGGCCCGGACGGCTCGGCGTCCTACGCCGTCGTCCCGCGGGTCAGCGCGGTCTACCAGCTCCGCTATCGCGGCGACGCCTTCTCCGCACCGTCCGCGAGCGGGCTGCCCGCGGTCGCGGTGCAGCCGCGCATCTCGGCCGGCCTGGTCCCGTCGGCGATCGTGCGCGGCCAGAGCACCCACCTACGGGGCACCCTGGTGCCCAACTACGGCGGCGTGCGGGCGCAGATCCAGCGCCTCGCCGCGAACGGCACCTGGCGGGCCATCTCCACGGTCGGGGTGTCTGGTTCGGGCAACTACGACGCGACCTTCACCCCAGGCGTCGGCCGCTACGTCTTGCGGGTGGTCCTGCCCGGAACGGCCAGGTATCTGTCGGCCGCCTCCGGTGCGGTCGCCCTGGCCGTCGGGCAACGCCAGCTCGGTTCCGGTAGCCGTGGCGGCGACGTCATCGTGCTCGAGCGCCGGCTCGCCGGGCTGCACTACGACGTGGGGCGGCAGGACGGCGTCTTCGACTACGACCTGCAGCACGCGGTGATCGCCTTCCAGAAGGTCGAGCGGCTCTCCCGCACCGGCATCTGGGGCAACGCCGAGCAGGCGCGCATCGACCGGCCGACCATCTTCCGGCTGCGCTTCCCCACGGCCGGGCGGGCCTTCGAGGTCGACATCACCCGGCAGGTGCTCGTCATGTCGACAGACGGTGCGGTGCAGCGGATCCTGGACGTGTCCACCGGCAGCAACAACCTGTACACCGTCGACGGGGTGACCGACCGTGCGACGACCCCGCGCGGTCACTTCCGGATCCTCAGCAAGATCGACGGGATCCAGAACGGCCGGCTGGGTGAGCTGTACCGGCCGTCGTACTTCTTCCAGGGCTGGGCGATCCACGGCAACGGCAGCGTCCCGACCTATCCGGCGAGCCACGGTTGCGTCCGCATCACCAACCCGGCCGCGGACCGATTGTTCGCCCTGCTCACCATCGGCAGCCCGGTTTCGCTGTACGACGAGTAGCCGAGCTCAGTCGAGCATGAGCCGGTCGAGCAGCCGGTCCAGCGCCTCCTGACTGCGCTCGGTGCCGGAGGGGACGGCCAGCTCGGTGCGATCGAGGAACGCCCTGACGGTGGCCCGCGGGATGGACACGCAGGCGGGCCGGCCGTAGCGCTCGAGCTCGAGCCAGACCCGGTCCCGGACCTCGTCCGGTCGGATTCGCACGGTCCCGTCGCCGGTGGGTTCCTCCAGCCCGTAGCGCAGGAAGTCGCGCAGGACCACCCACTCACCCCGGGGCAATGCCGGGTGCTCCGGCTGTGCGGTCAGCAGCAACTCGACCGCTAGCGCGTCACCAGCCGACCAGCGCAGCCGCAAGACGGTGAGGCGGCCCGGGCCGGTGTGCGCCATGTCATCGATGACCACTGCGACCTCAATCGGGTCGGCTGGTGCCAGCGCATCAGCGTCCTCCGGCTGCACTGGCCCCTCCGAGATGTGGCTCACCTGGTGGGTCCGAGGGTGACACCAGCCGGCGTCCCGGCGCCAATCGGTCGACCGGCGCGGGTCGGGGCGCACGTAGGCTCAGGGGGTGGCAGAACCGTCGTCCTACCGTCCGGCGGCGGGGACGATCCCGCTTGCACCCGGGGTCTACCGCTTCCGTGACGAGCGTGGTCGGGTGGTCTACGTCGGCAAGGCCAAGAGCCTGCGCGGCCGGCTGTCGTCGTACTTCCAGGACGTCGGCAACCTCCATCCCCGAACGCGGCAGATGGTCACCACCGCGTCGTCGGTGGAGTGGACCGTGGTCGCGACCGAGGTCGAGGCGTTGCAACTCGAATACTCCTGGATCAAGGAGTTCGATCCCCGCTTCAACGTGAAGTACCGCGACGACAAGAGCTACCCGTCGCTCGCAGTCACGTTGCACGAGGACGTGCCGCGGTTGCAGGTGATGCGCGGCCCCAAGAAGAAGGGGGTCCGCTACTTCGGCCCGTACGCCCATGCCTGGGCGATCCGGGAAACCCTGGACCTGCTGCTGCGGGTGTTCCCGGCGCGCACCTGCAGCAAGGGCGTGTTCGTCCGGGCCGGGCAGGTCGGCCGGCCGTGCCTGCTCGGCTACATCGGCAAGTGCTCCGCTCCGTGCGTCGGTCGGGTGAGCGTCGAGGAGCACCGCCGGATCGTCGACGACTTCTGCGACTTCATGGCCGGCAACAGCAGCCGGTTCGTCCGTCGCCTGGAGCGCGAGATGGCGGCCGCTGCGGCGGGGATGGAGTACGAGCGGGCCGCGCGCCTGCGGGACGACATCGGCGCCCTGACCCGGGCGATGGAGAAGCAGACGGTGGTCTTCGGCGATGGGACGGACGCCGACGTGATCGCGATCGCCGAGGATCAGCTCGAGGCGGCGGTGCAGGTCTTCCACGTCCGGGGCGGCCGGGTCCGCGGCCAGCACGGCTACGTCGTCGACAAGGTGGAGGACCTCACGACCGGCGAGTTGGTCGGGCAGTTCCTCGCGCAGGTGTACGGCGACGACCCCGACGCCGAGGAGCTGGACGACCCCGAGGTCGACCGCCGGATGGCGCCGGGGGCGGGCGTGACCGTGGGCAGCGACACCGCCGACGTCCCGCGGGAGGTGCTCGTGCCGGCGCTGCCGCCGGACGCCGAGGCGATCACCCGCTGGCTGTGCAACCTGCGCGGCACCAACGTCGAACTGCGGGTGCCCCAGCGGGGCGACAAGAAGGCCCTCATGGAGACCGTCGAGCGCAACGCCGCACAGGCCTTCGCGCTGCACAAGACGAAACGGGCGAGTGACCTCACGGCCCGCAGCAAGGCGCTGTCGGAGCTGCAGGAGGCCCTCGAGCTCGGCGAGGCGCCGCTGCGCATCGAGTGCTTCGACATCTCCAACCTGCAGGGCACGTCCGTGGTGGCCAGCATGGTCGTGTTCGAGGACGGGCTGGCCCGCAAGTCGGAGTACCGCCGGTTCGCCGTACGAGGTGGGCAGGACGACACGGCCTCGATGCACGAGGTGCTGACCCGGCGCTTTGCCCGGCATCTTGCTGAGCAGGCAGCGGCGGTCGACGTCCCGACGCTGGACCAGGCGACCGGGCGGCCCCGACGGTTCGCCTACCCGCCACAACTCGTCGTCGTCGACGGCGGGCAGCCGCAGGTGGCGGCCGCCCAGCGGGCCCTCGACGAGCTCGGCGTCACGGGCGTCGCGCTGTGCGGGCTGGCCAAGCGGCTCGAAGAGGTCTGGCTGCCGGGCGAACAGGAGCCGGTCATCCTGCCCCGGACAAGCGAGGGGCTCTACCTGCTGCAGCGGGTTCGGGACGAGGCGCACCGGTTCGCGATCGCCTACCACCGCCAGAAGCGTTCGAAGGCGATGACCACGAGCGCGCTCGAAGGCGTCGCCGGGCTGGGCGAGACGCGCCGGACCGCGCTGCTGCGACACTTCGGCTCGCTCAAGCGGCTGCGGGCCGCAAGCGTCGAGGAGGTCATGGAGGTGCCAGGGGTGGGAAGGCAGACGGCGCAGGCTCTGGTCTCCGCGCTGGCCGGACCGGTCGGCAGCGAGGTCTCGCCGGCCTTCGATCCGTCGACCGGTGAGGTGCTCGCGTGACGGTCGGCGGGCTCGAACTGGTCGTCGTCACCGGGATGTCCGGTGCCGGCCGCTCGACCGCGGCCAAGAGCTTGGAGGACCTCGGCTGGTTCGTCGTCGACAATCTCCCGCCGTCGCTGCTCGGCACGATGGTGGAGCTCGGCTCCCGGTCCCAGGGATCGGTCAGCCGGATCGCGGTCGTCGCGGTCATCCGGTCGCGGGAATTCGCCACCGACCTGCAGGCCGCCCTGGAGGAAGCCCGGCAGCGCGGGATCCACCCGCGGATGCTGTTTCTGGAAGCCTCCGACGACGCGCTGGTGCGCCGCTTCGACGGGGTCCGCCGGCCGCATCCCCTGCAGGGCGACGGCAGGGTGGTGCAGGGCATCGAGCGCGAACGTGCGCTGCTGCTCGACCTGCGGGGCGAGGCCGACCTGGTGCTCGACACCAGCGTGTTGAACGTCCACGAACTGCGAAGCCGGGTGGCGGGCGCGTTCGGGCCGGACGAGGCCGGCGCCCCCCTGCAGCTGACGATCATGAGCTTCGGCTACAAGTACGGCCTGCCCGTCGATGCCGACCTCGTCGTGGACTGCCGGTTCCTGCCCAACCCGCACTGGGTCCCCGAGCTGCGGCCGAAGACAGGCCAGGACGGAGCGGTTCGCGACTACGTGTTGGCGCAGGACGGTGCCGGGGAGTTCCTGACCAGCTATGAGGCGCTGGTCCGGCTGCTCGCCGGTGGCTACGTGCGCGAGGGCAAGCGCTACGTGCTGCTTGGGGTCGGCTGCACCGGCGGCAAGCACCGCAGCGTGGCGATGGTCGAGCAGCTCGCCGCCCGGCTCGACGGCGCCGGCATCACCGTGCAGGTGGCGCACCGGGATCTCGGCCGCGAGTGAGCGGGCCTCGGGTCGTTGCGCTCGGCGGCGGGCACGGGTTGGCCGCGTCGTTGACCGCCCTGACGCAGGTCACGACCGAGCTCACGGCGATCGTGACGGTGGCCGACGACGGCGGGTCCAGCGGCCGGCTGCGGGACGAGCTCGACGCCGTGCCGCCGGGTGACCTACGGATGGCGCTGGCCGCGCTGGCCGGCGACGACGCCTGGTCGCAGACCTGGCAGGAGCTGCTCCAGCACCGCTTCGCCGGCACTGGCCCGCTGGGGGGACACGCGGTCGGCAACCTGCTGCTCGCGGGCCTGGCCCAGACCACCAGCGGCATCGTCGAGGCGCTGGACGTCGTCGGTCAGCTGGTTGGTGCGCGCGGCCGGGTCCTGCCGGCGAGCTGCACGCCGCTCGTGGTCGTCGCCGAGGTCATCGGGCTCGACCCGGCTGACCCCGCTGCGCTGCGGGAGGTCGTCGGCCAGGTCGCGGTCGCGACGACCCCCGGTTCGGTCTGCGAGGTGCACCTGCGACCGGCCGAGCCAAAGGCCTGCGTCGAGGCGGTCGAGGCGGTCCTTGCGGCCGACTTCGTCGTCCTCGGCCCCGGCTCGTGGTTCACCAGCGTGCTCACCCACCTGTTGGTCCCGGACCTGCGGGCCGCGCTCGAACAGACGGCGGCGACCCGGATCGTCGCGCTCAACCTCGCCGAGCAGCCCGGTGAGACCGATGGGTTCTCGCCGGAGGCACACCTGGACGTCCTCTCGGCGCACGCGCCGGCACTGCACCTCGATGTCGTTCTCGCCGATCGAGACGCGGTGCTGGACGCGCGTGGTCTGATGACGGCGGTGGAATCGGCAGGAGGGCGGCTGGTGCTCGCGCCGGTCTCCCGGGACGACGGCACGCCGCGGCACGATCCAGGGCGCCTCGCCGCGGCCTACCGGCAGGTCATGGCTGACCAGCGCAACGAGGAGGGACCACCATGGCGATGACCGCCGCGGTCAAGGACGAGCTGTCCAGGCTGACCGTCACGAGGCCGTGCTGCCGCAAGGCCGAGATGGCCGCGCTGCTGCGCTTTGCGGGGGGGTTGCATCTGGTGGCCGGCAAGGTCGTCATCGAGGCCGACGTCGATGCCGGGAGCACCGCGCGGCGGTTGCGCAAGGAGGTTGCGGAGGTCTACGGCCATGCCAGCGACGTGCACGTGGTCGCGGCCGGCGGTCTGCGCAAGGGCAACCGGTGGATCGTGCGCGTCTCCAAGGACGGCGACGGCCTCGCCCGGCAGTCCGGGTTGCTCGACGGCAACGGCCGGCCGGTGCGTGGGCTGCCGCCGCAGGTGGTCAGCGGCGGCATCTGCGATGCGGCCGCGGCCTGGCGGGGGGCCTTCCTCGCGCATGGTTCGCTGACTGAGCCGGGGCGCTCCAGCTCGCTCGAGATCACCTGCCCGGGTCCCGAGGCGGCGCTCGCGCTGGTCGGCGCCGCCCGGCGGCTCGGGGTGCAGGCCAAGGCCCGCGAGGTCCGCGGGGTCGACCGGGTCGTCGTCCGGGACGGCGACGCCATCGCTGTGCTGCTCACCCGGCTCGGCGCGCACGAGGCGTTGATGGCTTGGGAGGACCGGCGGATGCGCCGCGAGGTCCGGGCCACCGCCAACCGGCTCGCCAACTTCGACGACGCCAACCTGCGGCGGTCGGCCCGGGCTGCCGTCGCCGCCGGCGCCAGGGTCGAACGCGCCATGGAGATCCTCGGCGACGACGCCCCTGACCACCTGCTGCTCGCCGGCCGGCTGCGGATGGAGCACGCCAACGCTTCGCTGGAGGAGCTCGGCGCCTTCGCCGACCCGCCGATGACCAAGGACGCGGTCGCCGGGCGGATCCGCCGCCTGCTCGCGATGGCCGACAAGCGGGCGAAGGACGGCGGCATCCCCGACACCGAGGCCAACGTGACGGTGGACATGCTGGCCCCATGAGCTCGATCGCCCTCGTCGGCGACGTCGACGGGGGCGTGCTGCGGGCCGCCGGCTGGGACGTCCGGGGCGCCCTCACCACGATGCCGTACGACGACCCGCGCGATGTCCCGTCGTACGCGTCGGTCGATGATCTTTGCGCGGATGACGGGCTGGACGCGGTGGCCCTGGACGGGAGCGACCCGCTGCTGGCCAGGCACCTGCCGGTGGTGCGCGCGAACGGCAAGCACGTGCTGCTGGCGTCGGCCGCGCCGCTGGACCTCACTGTGCTGCGGGCCGCGCGGACCGTCGAGACCGCCGCCGAGGTCGTCGTCGCGCTGGCCGAGCGCTGGGAGCCATGGGCGCTGACGGTGGCTGCCGCGCTGCCGCTGGTCGGGTCGCCGGCGTTGCAGGTGACCGTGCGCGGGTGGTCGACCGGGGAGGCCGCGGCGGCCGAGCTGGTGGACCTTGCGCAGGCCTGGTGCGGTGAAGTCGTCGCCGTGGTCGCCGCGCCCGCGCCGTTGCCGGCCGCGAGCCTCGGCGAGGGACTGCCGGTCGCCTGGTCGCTGTTGCACGCCTCGGGCGCCACGGTCCTGGTCAGCCACCGGGGGTCGCCGCCGCTTGCCCGGCTGTCGTTCGCGACCGCTCGGCTGGAGGCCGGGCCGTTAGGGGCCCGCTGGGCGGGTGGCGCGGAGCTGCCGCTGCTGGCGACGCCGGACCGGCGGGAGGTGCCGTTGCGCGCGGCCGTCCCGCCGGGCACCTCGGCTGGGCTGCTGGCCTGCGCGGTCGACCTGCTCGCCGTGACCCGGGGGCGTGAGCTGGCCACGCTGGCCTGGCCCTGGCCGGCCGACCTCGGCGACCTGCAGGCGGTGGGCCGGGTGCTGGCGGTGCTGCGCGAGTCGGCCCGGACCGAGGCGCTCGTCCGCGTCGGCTGAGCCAGACGCGCCCGGCTGCCCGGCTGGGCAGGCTGCGCGGCAGGCTGCCCGGCGGGCTGCCCGGCGCGCTTGCGCTGGATCAGACCGGGAAATGCCCGGCGAGCCGCGGTGCGATCCAGCACGAGCCCCGGTCGCGCCGCCGCCGGCCCGCCGCCGGCCGCAGACCCGGTGCCGCGCACCGAACGTGCGCCCGGCCCGGCTGCACGCGGCAACGGGTGGCGGGTCCAGCCGGGCCGTTCGCTAGCCTCGCCAGGCACGACAGAGCCGTCGACACGAGGAGACACAACGTGACCGTCCGCGTCGGGATCAACGGCTTCGGCCGGATCGGCCGCAACTTCTTCCGCGCCGTCCAGGCGGGCGGACAGGACATCGAGTTTGTCGCCTTCAACGACCTCGGCGACGTCACGACGATGGCCCACCTACTCAAGTACGACAGCGTCCTCGGCCGCTTCCCCGGCACCGTCGAGGTCGACGGCAGCACGATCGTCATCGACGGCAAGCCGCTGACCGGCTTCGCCGAGCGTGACCCCGCCGCGATCAAGTGGGGCGACGCGGGTGTGGACGTCGTCATCGAGTCGACCGGTTTCTTTACCAAGGCCGCCGATGCCCGCAAGCACGTCGACTCCGGCGGCGCGAAGAAGGTCATCATCAGCGCCCCCGCGACCGATGAGGACCTGACGATCGTGATGGGCGTCAACGACGACAAGTACGACGGCAGCCAGACCGTCCTGTCGAATGCCTCCTGCACCACCAACTGCGTGGCGCCGATGGCCAAGGTGCTGCAGGACAGCTTCGGCATCGAGAACGGCCTGATGACGACCATCCACGCCTACACCGCGGACCAGAACCTGCAGGACAACGTCCACAAGGACCTGCGCCGGGCTCGCGCAGCGGCCCTCAACATCGTTCCGGCCTCGACCGGTGCCGCCAAGGCGACCGCCCTGGTGCTGCCCGAGCTCAAGGGCAAGCTCGACGGCTTCGCGATGCGCGTCCCGGTCCCGACCGGGTCGGTCACCGACCTGGTGGTCACGCTGACGAAGGCGGCCAGCCGGGACGAGGTCAACGCCGCGTTCAAGGCCGCCAGCGAAGCCGGCCTGAAGGGCTACCTGGTCTACACCGACGACCCGATCGTCAGCAGCGACATCGTCACCTCACCAGCGTCCTGCACCTTCGACAGCCTGTTGACGATGGCGCAGGGCAGCCAGGTCAAGATCGTCGGCTGGTACGACAACGAGTGGGGCTACTCCAACCGGCTCGCCGACCTGACGG
>JBKJOO010000342.1:0-12908 GCA_046595615.1 Mycobacteriales bacterium
GCAGATCCCCGTCCTCATCGGCGAGGCAGGCGAGGTCGATGTCCTGGTCACGCATGGCGCACTCCCTTCGTCGTGGTGTCACCATGTTCGGCGCGCGGCCAAAGCATGGCCAGGGCCAAAGGTCACGTCGCTCGCGGTCGCATCAGGTGCTTGGCGTCCGAACCACGGTGACCGGACAGCTGGCGTGGTGCAGCAGCTGCGTCACGACCGAGCCGAGCATCAGCCCGGGGAGGCCACCTCGGCCGCGCGAGCCGACGACCACCTCCGTGGCACGTCCCGACGCCCCCACCAGCGCGGGCGCCGGTGATGAGTGCTGGAGCACCACGTCGGCGGCGGTCTCGGCGCCGAGCGCGGCGAACACCTCACGGGTGAGCCGTTCCTTCACCATTGCCTCGTCTGCACTGAGGGGGGCCACCCCGCCGTGGTGCCCACCTACCCAATCACGCCGCAGACCCACATCGTCGAGGCCGTCGACGCGATGGCCAAGGCCGGCACGCTCGCGCCGGGTGAGTTCATCACCGTCGAGTCCGAGTTCAGTGCCATGTCCGCTCGCGCAGGGCGGCGACGGCGCGACCGTCGACATCGGCCTGGCCGGCCTGTCCGGCATGTTCGAGCGCGCGGCTCGGCGGGTGACCGGCTTCGGCGAGGTCGTCGGCGGCCTGGATGCCGACACGGCCGTGTATGAGGCCCGTCGCTGCCTGTCCTGCGGCAACTGCTTTCGGTTGCGACAACTGCTTCGGCGTCTGCCCAGACAATGCCGTGATCAAGACCGAGACGGCCCACGGCTACGCGAGCGACTACGACTTCTGCAAGGGCTGCGGGCTCTGCGTCGCGGAGTGCCCGAGCGGCGCGATCGTCATGGAGCCCGAACAGACCTGACCCGACCGGCTCGTCCCAGAGGACAGAGAGGTTCCCATCATGACCGAGCGACCCACACTGTCCGGGCTCGGCTTGAGCGCCGGCAAGAAAGCCCGGCTGCACCGGATCTTGCACCAGCACGGTCTGCGCAACGGCACGGCGCTGTTCCTGCCGTATGACCAGGGCCTGGAGCACGGCCCGCGCGACTTCTTCGTCAATCCTGCATCGAGCGATCCACGCTACATCGTCCGGCTGGCCCTCGAGGGGGGCTTCAACGGCATCGTCCTGCAGATCGGCCTTGCCGAGAAGTTCTACTGGGACTACGCCGGTGAAGTGCCGCTGGTGTTGAAGCTCAACGGAAAGACCGAACTTCCCTCGGATGCCGAAGCCTTATCGCCGCTAAACGCTACCGTCGAGGAGGCCGTGCGGCTGGGGGCGGATGCCGTCGGCTACACCCTGTACGTCGGGACGCCTGCGCAGCAGGAGGACTTCGAGCAGTACCGCACGGTCCGGGCCGACGCGCAACGGCTCGGCATGCCGTTGATGCTCTGGGCCTACCCGCGAGGCGCCGCGGTGGAGGCCAAGGGCGGCACGGACTCCTTCTACGCGGTCGACTACGCCGCGCGCACGGCCAGCGAGCTCGGCGCCGACGTCGTCAAGGTCAACTTCCCGCACCCGGAGAAGCGTACGAACGTCAAAGCCCCGTACGAGGAGGAGTTCTCCTCCCGACAGGCCATCTCTGCCGTCGTCCACTCGGCCAACCGCACGCTGCTGCTCGTCTCCGGTGGCGGGAAGGCTGACGACGAGTCGATGCTCGAGAAGGCCCACGAGTCGATGGACGCAGGAGCTACCGGGCTGATCTTCGGCCGCAACATCTGGCAGCGCGAGCACGACCAGTCGCTACGTTTCGTCGACCAACTGCGGCAGATCCTGGAGAAGTATCCAAGCGGATGATCGTTGTTCAGGACATCTCGGGGTCGGCGGACAACTCGATCTCAGCGGCAATGACCCCGGCGCTGTCGTCTGTCACGCGGTAGGGCGCTCCGGCCTCGGCCATGATGTCCGTGACATCGCGGTTGTCCGCGAAGAACTGTGCGGTGAAGTGGTGGATTCCATTTCCTACGGCTGCTGCCGCCAGCAGTTGCACGAGCGCCGTGGCGAGACCGACGTGCCGCCAGGCCGGGTCGACGGCGACGGCGACCTCCGCGGTATCGGTGTCCCCCAGGGCCTCGTAGCGCGCGATGCCGACCCCGGCCCCGTCGGGGTCCAAGGCAACGACCGCCAGTCGGCGGTTGTAGTCGACGCACACCAACCGCTCGAACTCCTGCTCGCTTCGAGGAGGCCGGCCACCGAGGAACCTCCTGCGTAGCGTCGTGGGGTCGCTGTGCTCGACGGCGCGGCGCAACGCCGGGCCGTCGTCGGGCCGGATCGGGCGGAGCAAGGCATGTCGGCCGTCGAGCAGCGTGACGTCCTGTGCCAAGTCCGCCGGGTATCCCCGCGGCAGAGCGGTGCGTGGGCCCGGCTCGGGTCGCCACTCGCACTTCCCCGTTCGGCTCACGATCGCTCCCCGTGTGGTTCCTCCTTCACCGCCATCCTGAGGCCCCCAGCACCCAGGTGGCAGAGGCGTTGGTCCCGGTTCTCACACCGGCGGCTTGCCTGGTCAAGGCAGCCGCCGAGGGTGCAGGAGGGACACGAAGGACCAAAGACCTCTGGTTTCGGGCCTCGCGACCCAGGTGCGGACGCCGGTTTCGTGCCAACGATGGAAGCGCGCGGCCATGGTTGCGTCTGGCGTCCAGGAGATCAGGGGGGTGACCGCGTGTCGGAGCAGGGGCTGATCGTCGGAGTCGTTCGCGAGGTCGCCGCGGGCGAACGCCGGGTTTCGTTGACACCGGACGGCGTCGGTCGGCTACGCAGACTGGGGCTCCGCGTGCTCGTCGAGTCGGGCGCGGGAATGCACGCACTGTTTCCAGACGAGGCGTACGCCGAAGCCGGTGCCGGCGTCGTGCCTGCCACGGAACTGCGTGCGCGAGCCGACATCAGTCTGCGCGTCGGGGCGCCGTCGACGGCCGACCTCGAAGGCCTCGCCCCTGGGCACCTGCTGCTCGGGATGCTGGACCCGCTCAGCCATCCGCAGCGGGCCCAACTCCTCGCCGACGCCAAGATCACGGCTGTCAGCTTTGACTGCCTGCCACGGACGCTGAGCCGGGCGCAGTCGATGGACGTGATGAGCTCTCAGGCGAACGTCGCCGGCTACAAGGCAGTGCTCGTCGCCGCCGAGACCTACGACGGGTTCTTCCCGATGTTGATGACCGCCGCAGGCACCACCCGGCCGGCTTCGGTGCTGGTGATCGGTGCCGGCGTGGCCGGCCTGCAGGCGCTCGCCACCGCCCGCAGATTGGGAGCGGTCGCGACCGGCTCGGACGTGCGGGAGGCGGCCCGCGCCGACGTGCTGTCGACCGGCGCGAAATTCCTCGACCTGGGCGACCGCGGAGCCGCCGGCGCCGGCGGTTACGCCCGGTCGCTGACCGAGGCCGAACGCCGGGAGCAGCAGCGGGCCTTGGCCGCCGCCATCGCGGCGTACGACGTCGTGATCACCACGGCGCACGTCCCGGGCCGGCGACCGCCGCTCCTGGTCGACGCGGCCGCGCTGGCCAGCATGCGCGCCGGTTCAGCGGTCATCGATCTGGCGGCCGGCGAGCTCGGCGGCAACGTCGCGGGATCGGTGCCGGACGCCACCATCGTGACAGGGAACGGCGTGCTCGTGGTCGGCGCCGGCAACCTGCCGTCGGCGATGCCCCGGACCGCCTCGACCGCCTACTCGCGCAACATCGCCAACCTGCTGGGGGTGCTGCTCCACGACGGGCAGTTGCGGCTGGACCTGTCCGACGAACTCCAGGCGGGGATCGTCATCACCCACGACGGCGACGTGGTCCATCCCGCTGTCCTCGGTCAGCTTGCGGCGCCCACGGAGGCACGGCCATGACCTCCAGCCTGGTCGTCGACATCACGATCTTCGTGCTGAGCCTGCTGGTCGGCTTCGAGGTCATCAGCAAGGTCCCGGCGACCCTGCACACACCGTTGATGTCCGGGGCCAACGCGATCCACGGCGTCGTCGTCGTCGGCGTGATCCTGCTGGCCGCCACCGCACGCACGCCGCTGGGCTACCTGCTGGTCCTGGTAGCGGCAGCGTTCGCCGCGACGAACGTGGTGGGCGGCTACGTCGTCACCGACCGGATGCTCGAGATGTTCCGGGCCCGACCGGTCGAGCGCCCCGTCCAGGACGACGGCGACGCACCATGAGCGGCTTCAGCAGCTGGGTGGAGCTGATCTACCTGGCCGCGGCGGTGACCTTCGTCCTCGGGCTCCACCTGATGAATGCACCAGCTTCGGCCCGCCGCGGCAACCAGCTGTCAGCCGCCGGCATGGCCACTGCGATCCTGACCACCGTCGTCGTCCTGGCCCACGACGGGGTCATCACCCGCACCGGCATCGCCGTCCTGACAGCCGGTCTCGTGGTGGGTTCGGTTGCCGGTCTGCTCGGCGCCCGCCGGGTGAGGATGACTGCGATTCCGCAGTTGGTCAGCCTGTTCAACGCCGTTGGCGGCGGCGCTGCCGCCCTCATTGCCTTCGGCGACGCGATCCGACACGCCGGTTGGACACCGCTCAGCGCAGCGCCGGTGCGGACAACGGTGCCCACCGTGCTGGATGTCGTCATCGGCGCGATCACGTTCTCCGGCTCGCTGGTCGCGGCCGGCAAGCTCGCCGGCAACATTCCCGGACGGCCGATCACCTTCCCCGGCGGCCGGGCGTTGTCGGTCCTGCTCGGCGTCGTCGTCGTCGGCGGCGGGGCGCTGATCGCCGGTGGTGTCGGACAGCTGCCGCTGCTCCTGCTGGTCGCGGTGGGCGCACTCGGGATCGGCATCTTGTTGACCCTGCCGATCGGCGGGGCGGACATGCCGGTCGTCATCTCGCTGCTGAACGCTTGTACGGGTACCGCGGTCGCGATGGCCGGCTTTGTCCTGGGGAGCACGCCCCTGGTCATCGCCGGGGCGCTCGTGGGCGCCGCAGGCGGGATTCTCACCAAGCTGATGGCCGTGGCCATGAACCGGTCGGTCCTCAGCATCATGATGGGCGGGTTCGGCAGCGGCGACGAGCCGCTCCAGCAGCGTTCGGCCGGCCGGACCGGCGTTCGAGAAACCTCCGTCGATGACGCAGCCCTGCAGCTGGCGTACGCCGGGACGGTGGTCATCGTGCCCGGCTACGGCCTGGCGGCGGCGCAGGCGCAGCATGAGCTGGTCGGGCTGGCCCAGGCCCTCACGACGCACGGGGTCGAGGTCAGCTACGGGATCCATCCGGTGGCCGGTCGGATGCCTGGCCACATGAATGTCCTGCTCGCCGAGGCAAACGTGCCGTACCCACAGCTCAAGGATCTCGAGGAGATCAACCCGCAGTTTCCCCGCACCGACGTCGTCCTCGTTGTCGGCGCCAACGACGTCACCAACCCGGCCGCCCGGCGAACCGGCAACGCGGTGTCGGGCATGCCGATCCTCGACGTGGATCAGGCCCGCAGCGTCATCGTCATCAAGCGGTCCATGGGTCACGGTTATGCAGGCATCGACAACGAGCTCTACGCCGACCCCAAGACGGCGATGCTGTTCAGCGATGCCAAGGCAGGCCTGAAGGCGCTGCACGCCGGACTGCAGGCCTACGTCGGCCAGCGATGAGAGCGCTGATCACGGCAGCGACTACACCCGGCTGAGTTGACGTTCGGGCAGGCCAGGTTCGGTGCCTGCGGCCGCGACCGCTGACGGCTCGACCCGCAGCACCTTCGCCAGTCCGCGTGGCAGCCACCAGTTCCACCGGCCGAACAGGCTGACCAGGGCAGGCACCAGCAAGGCCCGCACGAGCGTGGCGTCGATGAGGATGCCGACACCGAGCGCCGTGCCAAGCACCTTGATGTCGGTGCCGGGTGAGGAGGCCAGCGCCGCGAACGAGAAGAACAGGATCAGAGCCGCCGAGGTGACCAGTCGGCCGGTCCGGCCCAGGCCGGTGACGACGGCCTGGGCGGTGGAGCCCGTCGCGTCGTACTCCTCGCGCATGCGGGCCAGGATGAAGACCTCGTAGTCCATCGACAATCCGAACAGGAACGCAAAGATGATGACGGGGAGCCAGAACGTGATGGCGCCTGTCGGGGAGACCCCGAACACCGCGTTCGAGCCGTGGCCGCGCTGCCAGAAGAACACCACCGCGCCGAACACCGCGGCGAGCGAGACCAGGTTGAGCAGGACGGCTTTGATGGGTAGCAGCACCGAGCGGAAGGTGCGGACCAGCAGGACGAACGTGATGATGGCGATCAGCGCCAGGACGTACGGGAAGTTGTTGTAGACAGCGCGGAAATAGTCTTGGACGTTTGCCCCGGTGCCCGCGACCCCGACAGTGCCGCCGGTGGCTTGTTGGACGGCGCTGCGCACCCCATCGACGACGGCGTTGCTGGCACTGTCGACGGTTTCCCGGACAGGGACGACATCCACGACAGCCGTGCCGTTCCTGGTGCCGCCCACAGCGGCGGTGCGCACCCCCGGCACACCCCGGGCTGCCCGGACCGCCGCCGCTGCCTGGCCCTGCGGCACGAGCACAGTGATCGGCGTGAGGACGCCGTCGCCGACGCCGGCGGCGTTGAGTTGCTGCAGGACGTCGTACGCCGGGCCGCTGCGGGCCAGCGAGCCGGTGCCCGACTGCCCGATCTTGAGCCCGAAGACCGGCGTGATGACCAGGCCGAGGACCACAAGCGCCGTGCCCGCGGCCGCCCAGCGCCGACGCACGATCAGCCTGGCCCAGGCCGACCAGCCGCTGGCGGCGACGTCGTCGTGCCGGATCCGCGGCCAGTCGACGCGGGGGCCGAGCTTGGACAGCAACGCCGGAAGCAGGGTCAGGACCACCGCCACGCTGACCAGTGGGATGAGCATGCCGCCCAGTCCCATGCTCCGTAGGAAGGGCACCGGGACCACGATCAGGGCGAGCAGACTGATCGCCACGGTGACGCCGGAGGCGAGCACGGCGTGACCGGCGGTCTGCACGGCCAGCACCACAGCCTCGTCGTTGCTGCGCCCGTGCGCGCGCTCCTCTCGCCATCGCGACACGAGCAGCAGCGAGTAGTCGATGGCCACGCCGAGCCCGACCAGGGCGATGAGGAACTGCACCACGAAGCTCACGTCGGTCAGATAGGTCAAGCCGAGCACGAGCAGGAATGTCGTGAGGATCGACACGGCCGCGATGATCAGCGGGACGAGCGCCAGAAACGACGCGAACACGAACGCCAGCACCATGAGCGCGCCCAACGCACCGAACAGCGTCTCGACGAGCACACTTGGCCCCTTGTTGTTGCCGCCCGCGGCCAGCAGCCCGTACGACGTGATCCCGTACTGCAGCCCGGCCGACTGGGCGGCGGCCTGCACGACCGGGCGAAGTGCCGCCTCGAGACCTGGGCCGAAGCCCTTCGGCTGTGGCCCCTGCACCAGCGCGAACGTGCTCCTGCCGTCATTGGTGACGAAGCGGGCGTCCCCGGTGCTGGCGAGGTCCACGACGCGGGTCTGCGGCAGGCGGGTGCGTACTGCGTCGAAGACCTTCGCGATGTCGCCGGCACGCTGTTGCACGGTGCTGCCCGCAGGCACCGTGAGTACCGGCACGAACGTGTCGGCCGTACTCGCTCCGAACGTCGAGATCAACTGCTGTTCAGCCTTGAACCCCGGCTGCCCGGGCAGCGAGAAGTCGAAGCTCAGCCGGCCGGCGACCGGACCGGCCGCTGCAAAACCGGCGATGAACAGGACCAGCCAGGTCAGGCCGACGAACAGGCGATGGCGCAACACGAACCGAGCGAGGGTCTCCACAAGCACGCACCGTAGACAGATCTCGCGACAAGAGCCACCAGGCAGCGTCAGTTGGCTGCTCCGCTGACCGGACTAGGCCGTCGGCAGGACATCTCCGCGGCGCTCGACGTCACCGGTCAGACCGGCCCGGTCACCCCGGCGGCCGAACACGACGACGTAGGACAAGAAGGCGATCTCGGCCAGCGCGCCGATCCCGAGCCGGACCGGTGTCGGCAGGCTGCTCGGCGTCACGAAGGCCTCCAGCAGGCCTGAGACGAACAACACCAGCGCCATCCCGATCGCGCCCGTGATCAGTGTCCGACCCTCCTCGGCCAGCGCCGTCGTGCGGGTGCGCCGGCCAGGATCGATGACGGTCCAGCCAAGCTTGAGCCCGAGACCACTCGCCACGAAGACCGCGGTCAACTCGAGCATCCCGTGCGGCAGGATCAACGAGAAGAACAGCCCGGTGCGGTGGTTTGCCGCGAGCAGCCCGCCCGCGAAACCCACATTGAGGGCGTTCTGCAGCAGCAGGTAGATGACCGGCAGTCCCAGCAGCACCCCGAACAGGATTGCTGCCGCAGCGATCTGGGCGTTGTTGGTGAAGACTTTTGCTGCGAAGTCCTGTGCCGGGGCCGACCGGTAATACGCGGCAAAATCGTGATTGACCAGCCGGTCGGCCGTCTCGGGATCGACCAAGGCCGATTGCACCTCGGGGTGGGTGGCGAACCACACACCGGCGGCAACTGCGACGAGCACCGACGCGAGCGCCGCCCCGAGCCACCACCAGCGGGCCCGGTAGAGCACGGTCGGCAGGTCGACCGTGAGAAACCGCACGGCATCTCGCCAGGCCGGCTGCCGGGTCCCTGCGACGACACTCCTGGCGCGCGCGATCAGCGACGACAGCCGCCCGACCAACGCCGGATCGTTGCCGGCGCTCTGCAAGACCGACAGGTGCGTCGCGGTGCGCTGATAGAGATCGACCAGTTCGTCGACCTCATCACCGTGCAGGGAGCGCGCCCGGCGGGCCTTGGCCAACAACTTCTCGAGGCGGCCCCAGTCACCGGCGTGCGCGGCGACATACGCGTCGAGGTCCACATCGGCCAGACTAGAGTGGTCGACCCGGCGCCGCTGGGCTTGCAAGGAGGTCCGGTGTCGCAGCTCGTCACCGGGGAGGCGGTCGCGCTCGATCTGCGGCCGGCCAGGCTCCCCTCGCGCCTGGTTGCCGGGCTGATCGACGTGGCCGCGCAGGCCGCGTTGCTGGTCACGCTGGAAGCGCTGCTCAGAGCCGCGGCCCCGAGCGTCGACAACGCCGTGACCGCCTCCCTGCAGATCGTTGTGGTGTTTGCCGTCCTGGCCGGCTATCCGATCGCATTCGAGTCGCTCTGGCAGGGCCGCACCCCCGGCAAGGCCGCGATGGGACTGCGGGTCGTCCGGGACGACGGTGGCCCGATCGGGTTCCGCCAGGCGCTGGTCCGTGGTCTAACGGCGATGTTCATCGAGCGGCCCGGTGTCACGTTCTTCCTCGGCGCCGTCGTCTGCTCCCTGCTCAACCCGGCGAGCAAGCGGATCGGTGATGTGCTGGCCGGCACACTCGTCCTGCAGGAGCGCGTCCCCGTCCGCGGCGGCGTCGTCGCGACCATGCCGCCACCCCTGACCAGCTGGGCCGCCGGCCTTGAGTTGGCTGGGCTCCCCGATGGCCTCGCGCTGTCGGTCCGCTCGTTCGTCGCGCGCTCGGCCGACCTCACCGACGTTGCCCGTGAGGACCTCGGTGGCCGCCTGGTGTCGGCGGTGTCGTCGGTCGTGACCCCACCCCCACCGCCCGGTACGCCGGGCTGGGCCTACCTGGCGGCCGTGCTCGCCGAGCGCCGGCGGCGCGAGGAACTCCGCCTCGCAGCGCCCGGCTCGGCGGGTCCGCCAGCGCCACCGAGGTGGCTCAGCTCCGCGGCTGCAGGGCTTGCCGAGCCCAGCCCGCCCGCCCCAGCCGCCGACATCCCGCCGCTGGTCAGCCCGGCGACCGCCGCACAACAGCCGTCAGGGGCCGGGGGCTTTGCTCCACCGGCCTGAACGTTGTGGTCGCCGGCCTCCTGGCCGGTGCGACCCCGGCAATGCCCCACCACGCCGAACGGCCCGGCCCCCGAGGGGGCCGGGCCGCAGCGGGCGTCGACTAGTAGCGGTAGGCGTCGGCCTTGTAGGGGCCGTTGACGTCGACGCCGATGTACTCGGCCTGGTCCTTGCGCAGCTCGGTCAGCTGCACGTTGAGCGCGGCCAGGTGTAGCCGGGCGACCTTCTCGTCCAGGTGCTTGGGCAGCACGTAGACCTGGGTGTCGTAGTCGTCGTTCTTGGTCCACAACTCGATCTGGGCGATCGTCTGGTTGGTGAAGGACTTGCTCATCACGAACGAGGGGTGACCGGTCGCGTTGCCAAGGTTGAGCAGACGTCCCTCGGACAGCAGGATGATCGAGTGCCCGTCGGGGAAGATCCACTCGTCGACCTGGGGCTTGATGTTGTTGCGCTGGATGCCGGCGGTCTTGGTGAGGCCGGCCATGTCGATCTCGTTGTCGAAGTGGCCGATGTTGCCCAGGATCGCGTTGTGCTTCATCCGCTCCATGTCGGGGACCATGACGATGTCCTTGTTGCCGGTCGCCGTGATGATCACATCGGCCTGCTCGATGACGTCGTCGAGGCGCGCCACCTGGAAGCCCTCCATGGCGGCCTGCAGCGCACAGATCGGGTCGATTTCGGTGACGATCACGCGGGCGCCCTGGGCGCGCAGCGACTCGGCGGAGCCCTTGCCGACATCGCCGTAGCCGCAGACGACGGCGGTCTTGCCGGCGAGCATCACGTCGGTCGCCCGGAAGATCCCGTCGACGAGGGAGTGGCGGCAGCCGTAGAGGTTGTCGAACTTGGACTTGGTCACGCTGTCGTTGACGTTGATCGCCGGGAAGAGCAGGGTGCCCGCCTTGGCGAACTCGTACAGCCGCATGACGCCGGTGGTGGTCTCCTCGGTGACGCCCTTGATGCCGGCGGCGATCCTGGTGAACCGCTGTGGGTCTGCGACGAGCGACCGGCGCAGGGTCTCGAGGATGACGGCGTACTCCTCGGAGTCGTCCTCGCTGGCCGGCGGAACGACGCCGGCGGCCTCGAACTGCACACCCTTGTGGACCAGCAGCGTCACGTCGCCGCCGTCGTCGAGGATCATGTTGGGGCCTGCGCCGTCGGGCCACTCGACGACCTGCTCGGTGCACCACCAGTACTCCGGCAGGGTCTCGCCCTTCCAGGCGAAGACCGGGACGCCGGCAGGGGCCTCGACCGTCCCGGTCGGCCCGACGGCGACCGCTGCCGCGGCGTGATCCTGGGTGGAGAAGATGTTGCAGCTGACCCAGCGCACCTGTGCCCCGAGCTCGACGAGCGTCTCGATGAGGACCGCCGTCTGGATCGTCATGTGCAGCGAGCCGGTGATGCGGGCGCCGGTCAGCGGCTTGCTCGGCCCGAACTCCTGGCGCATCGCCATCAGGCCAGGCATCTCGTGCTCGGCGAGGCGGATCTCCTTGCGGCCGAATTCGGCCAGGGACAGGTCCTTGACCTTGAAGTCCTGCGTGATGGTCATAACGTTCCTCTGTTCGTGGGGGTCAGGAGGTGCCGCTGTGCAGCAGTGCGCTGTGCTTGTCCTGTTCGAAGGCGAGCCAGTCCGAGTCGGGCACGCCCTCCGGGGGTCGTGGTGAGGCGCTGAACCACTCGTCCAGCACCGCTGCCAGCTCGGGGTCACGGCGCAACCGGAGCGCGAAGCCGACGTGAGCGAGCTCGACACCGTGCCGTTCGAGCAGGTCGCGCAGCGTGCGTAGCCGCTGCAGTTGCGCCGGTCCGTAGAGCCGGTAGCCGCCCTTGGACCGGGCCGCCTCGACCAGACCGAGTTGTTCCACGTACCGCAACATCCGCGCCGACCAGCCGGTGGTTGTCGCTGCCTCGTGGATCGTCAGGGTGGCCATTGCGACAACCTTAGCAGCGTCGTGTCAGGGTTGCACGTCCGGACTCCCTAACCCGGACGGAGGCGTGTCAAGGTCGTGCAGCCGGTCCACCAGTACGTCGCCGAGCAGGTGCACGACCCGTCGCTCACCGGTGGCCAGGTCGTCGACCTCGTACCGCTCGGTCCCCAGCACGTCAGGCACGCGCGCCCACTGCGCGTCGACGGTCCGGGTGGCGGCGAGCGGCTCGGTCACCTCGACCAGGCGTAGCCGGCGGGTCTGGCCGATCCCGAGCCCGAGCTGCCGGGCCACCGCCACGTCGTACGCCGGGCTGGCGCCGGTGAAGCCGGCAGCGCGGGCCGACATCGGCTGCATGCCGCGCCGCCAGATGACGTCGGGGCCGACGACGCCACCGCGCAGCTCCCATCCCGCACGGGCGACGACGAGCCGGACGACCACCCAGCGGTCGTCGACGGTGAGGTCGAGCCGGTCGCTCACGTAGCGCCAGCCGGCCGGCCCCGGCGCGCAGGTGAACCGCTCCAGCGCGCCGCCGGCCAGCCGGTAGACGCCTGACGGCACCGGGCTCAGTCGTCGAAGTCGGCGCCGCGGGCGACCGCGGCGAAGGCCCGGCCGAGGCCGCGCGAGGCTCCGGTGACGAGCCAGGTCCTGGGGGTGCGGAGGGTCATGCCGGGGCCAACCCGCGGCCGGGTGGGCGTGTTCCGGGGTTCAGGCCTGCCAGCTCGACAGATAACGGTCCTGCTCGTCGGTGAGGGCATCGAGTCCCACCCCGAGGGCGGCGAGTTTGGTGCGGGCAACCTCGGCGTCGATGCCGGCCGGCACCTCGTGCACCCCGGCCGGCAGGTGCTGGTCGACGAGCCACTCCACGGTGAGCGCCTGCACCGCGAAGCTCATGTCCATCACCGCCGCCGGGTGCCCCTCCGCGGCCCCGAGGTTGGCGAGGCGGCCCTCGGCGAGGAGCAGCAGCCGGCGTCCGTCCGCCATGACGTGCTCGTCGACGTGCGGGCGGACGCGGGTCACCTCGACCGCCGCGGCGGCCAGCCCGACCACGTCGACCTCGACGTCGAAGTGCCCCGCGTTGGCCAGCACCGCCCCATCGCGCATGAGCGCGAAGTGCTCCGGCCGGAGCACGTCGCGGTTGCCGGTCGCCGTCACGAACACCTCACCGATCCGGGCGGCGAGCTCCATCGGCAGGACCCGGTGC
>JBKJOO010000419.1:0-2629 GCA_046595615.1 Mycobacteriales bacterium
CCGGGCTTGGCGGCGGGCAGCATGAAGCCACTGTGCGCGATCGCCCAGGCCATCGCCGGGGTGACCGGCACCTTCGGAGCGAGCCAGGTCAGGGCCGGCCCCGCCAGCTGACCGGCCTTCGCGGCGCGGGTGGCGATCGGGTGGCGCAGGAAGCGGGGGATCCGCAGCGGTCCGCCCATGGTGGCGAAGGTCCCACCCGGTACGCCGGCGACCGCCAGGATCCCGGCGACCCGGTCGGGGTGCCGCCGGGCGAACTCGAAGGCCACGTTGACCCCCACCGACCAGCTGGCGACCAGCGCCCGCTCGAACCCCTCGGCGTCCATCAGCGCGACCAGGTCGCTGACGTGGTCCTCGACCCGGATCCGCGCCGGGTCGGCCGGCCGCTGCGAGCCGAAGGTGCCCCGGTAGTACCAGGTCGCAGTGCGGTAGCTGCTGTCCGGCCCGATCAGCGCGGGCCAGGCCTCCGGAATCGTGCCGAGCCCGTTGGCGATGATCAGCGGCAGGCCCACCCCGTCGTTCCGCCAGCCGCGCAGGACCGTGCCGTCAGCGCTGTCGAACGCGAAGGTCGTCGCCACCGGCTGGACTCTAGGTGCGCGCCCCCGCCCGTAGAGTCGGGTCATGCCGACGAACAAGCCCCGCTCCACCGATGTGACCGAGGGCGATCAGCGCGCGCCAGCCCGCGCGATGCTGCGCGCTGTCGGCATGCGCGACGAGGACATGGACAAGCCGCAGATCGGGGTGGCGTCGTCCTGGAACGAGATCACCCCCTGCAACCTGTCTCTCGACCGGCTTGCCAAGGCGGCCAAGGTCGGCGTCCGCCAGGCGGGTGGGTTCCCGATGGAGTTCGGCACCATCTCGGTCTCCGACGGCATCTCGATGGGTCACGAGGGGATGCGGGCGTCGCTGGTGTCCCGCGAGGTCATTGCCGACTCGGTCGAGACGGTGGTGTTCGCCGAGCGGCTCGATGGCACCGTCACCCTCGCCGGCTGCGACAAGTCGCTGCCGGGGATGCTGATGGCCGCGGCCCGCCTGGACCTCGCGAGCGTGTTCGTCTACGCCGGTTCGACGCTGCCCGGCCGGCTCGGTGGCAAGGACCTGACGATCATCGATGTCTTCGAGGGTGTCGGCGCCTGCGCGCGTGGGCTCATCACCCGCGAGCAGCTCACCGAGATCGAGAAGGCGACCTGTCCCGGTGAGGGGGCCTGCGGTGGGATGTACACCGCCAACACGATGGCAGCTGCCGCCGAGGCCCTCGGCATGGCGCTGCCCGGATCGGCTGCCCCTCCGGCAGTCGACCGCCGGCGCGACGACATCGCGATCCGCTCCGGGGAGGCCGTCGTACGCCTGATCGAGCAGGGCATTACGGCCCGCAAGGTCCTGACGATGGAGGCCTTCGAGAACGCCATCACCGTTGTCATGGCGCTCGGCGGCTCGACGAACGCCGTGCTGCACCTGCTGGCGATCGCGCACGAGGCCCGGGTCCCGCTCACCCTCGACGACTTCAACCGGATCGGCGACAAGGTGCCGCATCTGGCCGACGTCAAGCCGTTCGGCCGCTACGTGATGACCGACATCGACCGCATCGGCGGCGTCCCGGTCGTGATGAAAGCGCTGCTGGACGCCGGGCTGCTGCACGGCGACACGCTCACCTGCACCGGCCGCACGATGGCCGAGAACCTCGAGCAGCTCGCGCCCGCCGCACCCGACGGCGACGTGATCAGGGCCATGTCCAATCCGATGCACAAGACCGGCGGCTTGACGATCCTGCGCGGCTCGCTCGCGCCCGACGGTGCCGTCGTCAAGACCGCAGGCTTCGACAGCGATGTCTTCGAGGGTCCGGCCCGGGTCTTCGACGGTGAGCAGGGCGTGATGGACGCGGTCGTCGACGGCACGCTCGAGAAGGGCTGCGTCGTCGTCATCCGGTATGAGGGCCCCAAGGGGGGCCCGGGCATGCGCGAGATGTTGATGGTCACCGGCGCCATCAAGGGCGCCGGGCTCGGCAAGGATGTCCTGCTGCTCACCGACGGACGCTTCTCGGGCGGTACGACGGGACTGTGCGTCGGCCACATCGCCCCGGAGGCCACCGACGGCGGGCCGATCGCACTCGTCGCGGACGGCGACCTGATCCGGCTCGACGTCACCGCCCGCACCCTGGACCTGCTCGTCGACGCGGCCGTCCTGGAGGAGCGCCGGGCCGGCTGGAAGCCGCTCGAGCCGCGCTACACCACTGGCGTGCTTGGGAAGTACGCCAAACTGGTGGGCTCGGCCGCGCAGGGTGCGATCACCGGCTGATCCCATCTGTTGAGATGGCCGTCTCACTGGCTTGACAGCGGCGGGGCGACACTGCACTGTTGACTGGTGCACATGTGCCTCGTAGTTCCCTAGCGCGTCCGCCGATCCCGGCAGACGCGCTCACCCCTCCGTGCCTGGCACGAGGGGTTCTTTTTTGCCCGCACCCCCTTTTCCCGCACACCACGAAGGACCAAACGATGACCGAGAGCCTCACCGGTGCCCAGTCGCTCGTGCGCAGCCTGGAGAGCGTCGGCGCCGAGGTCGTCTTCGGCATTCCGGGCGGCGCGATCCTCCCGGCGTACGACCCGATCTTCGACTCCACCAAGCTGCGCCACAT
>JBKJOO010000101.1:0-2758 GCA_046595615.1 Mycobacteriales bacterium
CCTTGTGGGCTCGGAATCCGCCGTGATGTGAGGACGCTGTGCGCTCTACCGACGTTGTGATCATCGGCGCAGGTGCGGCCGGCCTGATGTGTGCCCTCACCGCTGCTGCCCGCGGTCGCGAGGTGCTGCTCCTCGACCACTCGAACAAGGCCGGCAAGAAGATCCTCATGTCGGGTGGGGGCCGCTGCAACTTCACGAACATGTACGCGGACCCGGACAACTTCTTCTCGCAGAACCCGAACTTCTGCAAGTCGGCCCTGGCTCGCTACACCCAGTGGGACTTCATCGCCATGGTCAGCCGGCACGGTGTGCCGTACCACGAGAAGAAGCTGGGCCAGCTGTTCTGCGACAACCGGTCCAAGGACATCGTCAACATGCTCTTGGAGGAGTGCGGGGAGGCCGGCGTCGATCTGCGCCTGGACACCTCGGTGCAGCAGATCACGAAGACCGAGGCCGGGTACCTGCTGCACACCGACCTCGGGCCCGTCGCCACCCGGTCGCTGGTGGTCGCCACCGGCGGCCTGTCGATCCCGACGCTGGGCGCCACCGGCTTCGGCTACGAGATCGCCCGCCAGTTCGGCCACACCGTCCTGGCGACCCGCGCGGGCCTCGTGCCGTTCATCATCACCGACCAGCTCAACGAGATGTGCACCGAACTTTCCGGCACGTCGGTGGCCTGCGTGGTCAGCTGCAACCACGAGAGCTTCCGCGAGAACATCCTGTTCACCCACCGCGGTCTCAGCGGCCCGGCGATCCTGCAGATCTCGTCGTTCTGGCAGCTCGGCGACGCGGTCCGGATCGACCTGCTGCCCGACCGCGACGTCCTGGAGTGGCTGCAGGGGCAGCGGGCCGCACGCCCCGACAGCGAGCTGAAGACCTTGCTGGGTGAGGTATTCACGAAGAAGATGGCGGCCCTGCTGGCCGATCACTGGTTCACGTCCAAGCCGGTGAAGCAGTACACCCCGACCGAACTGGGCGACATCGCCGAGAAGCTCAGTGCCTGGCAGGTCGTGCCGGCCGGCACGGAGGGCTACCGCACCGCCGAGGTCACCCTGGGCGGCGTCGACACCCGCGAGGTGTCCTCGAAGACGATGGAGTCGCTGAGGAGCCCGGGCCTCTTCTTCATCGGGGAGGTGCTGGACGTCACGGGCCACTTGGGCGGCTTCAACTTCCAGTGGGCCTGGGCGTCAGGCCACGCGGCGGCGCAGTTCGTCTGAGTCGGCTGACTGGACCACGAGAACACATCTTCCGGGAGTCCGGCGGCGCCACCTTCGCTCAGTCGGGCCGTCGCTCGGCGATCCCCACGGCGAGCTCGTTCTCCGTGGCAGGCGTCTTCGGCGCGATCTCGCGGCGGTGCGATCGCACGTGGAACCCGGCGGCCTCGATCGCGGCGAGCGTCTCCCGGTTGGGGTGACATCCCCTTCCGACCACGGCGTAGAACGGGCGGACGGCGTCCTGCAGCCGCGCGATCCGTGGACGTTCGGATCGGACATGTTCCAGGAACAGCAACTGCCCGCCCGGCTTGAGCACTCGCCGGATCTCCGCGAGGGCAACGGCTTGGTCGGGGACGGTGCACAGGACCGTCGTGCATACCGCGGTGTCGAAGGATCCGTCCTCGAACGCGAGAGCCTCGGCGGGCATCGCGTGCGTTTCGGCGTCGAGCGTGAGCTGATCGAGCTTCGCGGCCAGCCGGGCGCGCATGGCCGGGTCCGGCTCGGTCAAGACCAGCCGCGTGACCGCCGGCGGGTAGTGCGAGAGGTTCAGCCCGGTTCCGGCACCGATCTCGATCGTGGCCCCGGCGGCCGCGGCGATCAGTCCCTGACGCAGCGCGGCGACCCCCGCCTCCTCGGGCGCCGCGTTCATCTTGTCGTAGACCGCGGCGTACATGCGCGACGGCATCTGGAGGGTTGGCATCGCGCGATCCTTTCAGCTGAACGCGCGCCGGGCCATGGCCCAAGCCCGCGTCTCGTCCTGCCCGACACCCCGTACCCCGGCGCGCCCGGGCCCGCGCCGACCGCCGACCGCCGAGCCGGGCCAGGCCAGGCCGGGGAGAACCCTCAGCGTAGGATGACGCTGCGCGTCCGGCTGCGGCCGGCGGCGTGCCTGGTGTCAGCGCCGACGGTGACGCGGAAACGGTACGTCCCCTTGCGGGCGAACTTCCTGCTGGTCCTGAACGCGCCGCGTCGGGAGGCCTGGATCCTGGCGATGGTCCTCCAGATCGTGCCGACCTTGCGCTGGAGACGCACCGTTGTCGTGGTGGGGTGCGAGGGTCCGAGGGCACCCGTGAAGACGCACGCGCGCCTCACGCAGGCCACCTTGAGCGACAGGCGGTGCGCCACCCGCACGGTGACGGGTGCCGGTGCGATCCGGGCGCTGGGGGCACTCACCGTGTAGGTGGTGTGCAGCCTCGGCTTCAGCGCGAGCTTCCAGGCCCCGTTGATGTCGGTGGTGGCGGTGCCGGCGACGACCGTCTTGGTGGAAAGCACCGCCTTGGCCTTCACGGTGACCACCTCGCCGACAACCGGCAGGCTGCCGCGAGACTCCTTGCCGCTGAGCGTCACCGTGCTGCCGAAGATGATCTTGCTCCTGGAGGCCAGGGCCGTCAGCGTCACCGGGCAGCCGTTGGGCGATCCGGGGGCGGCCTGCGTGGGGCAGGTGTCCGTCGGCTCGCTCACCCCGTCTGCGTCAGCGTCCGGGCAGCCCTGGGTGACAGCGTCGACAAGTGCCCGACCGTGGCGGGCCCCGCTGCCACCCAGGG
>JBKJOO010000183.1:0-2919 GCA_046595615.1 Mycobacteriales bacterium
GGCCACCGGCCAGGCCGTGTGCACAGCCCGGAGCGGGAAGGCCGCAGCGAGCACCCGGCGGTCGTGGTGGCTGCTGTCCGCCGCCTTCGCCTTCAACGCGCTGGGTACCTCCCTGCAGGGGGTGATCGAGGGCGTCATGCGCCATCCGGGACATCCGAGCCCGGCCGACGTCGCTTACCTCGCGGTCGCGCCGCTGGCAACGGTGGGCCTGCTCCTGCTGCCACGCCGACGCGCCGCGCGGGAGATGCCCGGGCTGCTGTGGGTCGATGTCGCGATCACCACCGTCGCCGGGGCCGGGTTGCTCTGGTATCTCGAGCTCGGCCACGTGACCAGCGCGTCAGTGCCCATCCTGCTCAAGCTCACCTTGATCGCCTAT
The DNA here is from genome assembly GCA_046595615.1 of Mycobacteriales bacterium. GTDB lineage: Bacteria > Actinomycetota > Actinomycetes > Mycobacteriales > SCTD01 > JAYSQK01. The sequence goes on from JBKJOO010000183.1 coordinate 377, forward strand.
CCAACTAACGACCTCGCGCTGCTCGTCGCCATGACCGTGCTGCGGCACCGCGCGACCGATCTGCGCACCCGCGGGCCGCTGCGGATCCTGCTCGCCGCATTCGGTGTCTTCATCGTCAGCGACCTTGCGTTCGGCGAGCTTGCTGCCCGCGGCAGCTACCACGGTGGTGATCTCATCGACACCGGGTACGTCGTGGCGATGCTGCTCGGCGCCGTCGCTGCCATCCGGCAGCGGGCGGCGGCCCGGTCCTTCGCGCGAGAAGCCGTCATCGAGTCGCCGGCCGGCCGGTCACTGTCCAAGCTGCCGTACCTGGCGCTGCTGACGGCGAGCACGGTGCTGCTGACCGCATCGCGCGCCTCGCTGAGGTCCCCGGTCGGTGGCCTGCTGCTGGCGGTCGGGATGCTCACGGTGCTCGTGACATTTCGGCAGAGGAGCACCCTGCGCGCTCATGCCCAGCTGCTGGACGCGCACGACGACCAGGCCCTGACCGACGGTGTCACCGGCGTCGCCACCCGGTCGTATTTCCTGCAGGTCGCCGGCGTCGAGTTCGCCCGGGCGCGCAGCTCGCAGCGCCCGCTGTGCGCCCTGCTCGTCGACATCGACCGGTTCAAGGTCTTCAACAGCCGGTACGGCCATCAAGCTGGGGATGACATCCTGGCCGACCTGGCGAACCGCTGCCGGGAGCACACCGAGCCGCTGGCCCTGCTCGGCCGCTATGGCGGCGACACCGTCGTGGTCCTGCTGCCCGAGCACACCCAGGAGGAGGCCTATGCCTTGGCCTGTCGCCTTCAGGACGCGCCCGGCCGCAGCATGTCCGACTACGCCGTCAGCATCGGGGTGGCCAGCGCGGTCGGCACCGCCAACCTGGCAGAGCTGTTGCAACGATGCGACGACGCCCTGCTCAACGCGAAGGACAGCGGCCGGGCCTGCACCCGCACCTACGCCTGAGACTCCCGCGGGCGACTGGCGGCGGGATTGACCCATCACCGCAGGCTATGGGTTCCGGTAGGTTCCGCAGATGCTGTCCCAGCGGGTGCCGGACCTGGACTCCCTCGAACTGCTGATCAGCATCGCCACCACCGGAAGCCTTGGCCGGGCCGCGACCGCGCGCGGGATCAGCCAGCCAGCCGTGAGTGCCCGCATCCAGCGGATGGAGCAGGTCGTCGGCGTCCCGCTGGTCGAACGCAGCGCCCGCGGCTCGTCGCTGACTGCCGCCGGGGCGTTGCTGGCCGACTGGGGCCGCGATGTGCTCACGGCGGCCGCCGTGCTCGACGCCGGGATCACCTCGCTACGAGGTGGTCGCGACGGCCGGCTGCGGGTCGCTGCGAGTCTCACCGTCGCCGAGCACCTGCTCCCCCGCTGGCTCGTCCAGCTGGCCGCCGAGCATCCCGCGACCGCCGTCAGCCTGGACGCCGTCAATTCCACCGAGGTCGCCCGGATGGTCCTGCAGGGGGAGGCCGATCTCGGTTTCGTGGAAGGGCCGCGGGTCCCGACCGGCCTGGACGGGCGGGTCGTGGCTCGCGACCGGCTGCTCGTCGTCGTCCCGACCGGCCATCCATGGTCACGACGGCGCAGCCCGCTGGCCGCGGGCGAGCTCGCCGCCACCCGGCTGGTCCACCGCGAACCCACCTCGGGAACCCGGACGGCACTGGAGACCGCGCTCGTCGGTCACGGGCCGCTCGCCGTCCCGCTGCTCGAGCTCTCCTCGACCACCGCGGTGCGCTCAGCTGTCCTCGCCGGGGCCGGCCCGGCGGTCCTGTCCAGCCTGGCGGTCCAGGACGACCTCAAGCACCGGCGTCTCGCCCAGGTGGCGGTGGCCGGCGTCGACCTGACCCGCGCCCTGCGCGCTGTCTGGCCGTCCGGTCAACGCCCCACCGGACCCGCGCGGGACCTGCTCGCCATCGCGGCCCGGGCTCCCGCCGGCGGCCAGCCGTGACCCGGCGTACAGCTCAGGCGGGTACGGCGATGCCGGTCGAGTCGGCGGCCAGGAACTTGGGCGCGCCCGGCTCGTAGCCGGTCGCCAACTCGAGCAGGCGCCAACCCGACCCGGTCAGCAGGTCCGCGATCGGCCGGGTGAGGTGGCAGCCACCGGCCACCTTCTTCTGCAGCGGCTCCAAGCGACGTTGCCAGCGCTGCACGCCGAGGTCGGGCGCGAGTCCGTGCTCGACGAAGTGCAGGGTTCCGCCGGGCCGTAGGACGCGACGGACCTCGTGCAGGGCAGCGACCGGATCCGGGATCGTGCACAGCGTCCAGGTCGACAGCGCGGTGTCGAAGCTGTCGTCGGCGAACGGCAGCGACTGCCCGTCCAGGCCCGAGCGGCGGACCATGATGGGGGAGGCGGCGATCCGCGAGGCCGCCAGTCGCCAGCCGACGTCGGCGGGTTCGACGGCGTCGACCGAGGTGACCGCGGGAGGGTAGAAGGCGACGTTGAGGCCCGACCCGAAGCCGATCTCGAGCACCCGGCCGTGCAGGCCGGCGCAGACCTGTTGGCGTCGCGCGCGGGTCGCCCGGTTGCCGCAGGCGACGTTCACCAGACGTGGCAC
>JBKJOO010000316.1:0-3976 GCA_046595615.1 Mycobacteriales bacterium
CAGCAGCAGGACGTCGTACGCCGTGGTGGCCAGCCGGTGCAGCGCCTGGTTGACGTCGGCCGCGCGGTCCAGAACCACGGTGGGCAAGCCCACCTGCATCGCAGCGGACAGCGAGCCGTCGTCCTGCACCACCAGCACCCGCAGCGTCATGCGTCCGGGTCCGGCCCGTCGGGACAGCCGGCGGCCGACTGGAACGCCGCCGCTCGTACGACCATTGCTAGTCCTGACTCCAGAAGCGGACCGAGTCCTCCGGTGGGGAACCCGCCGAACCTACGCCCCGGCAGGCCCCGGTACACCGGACTCTGCGCGGGGTCGAGCCCGCCCTGAGGCCAGAGCGCCCAGGCGGCGGGCAGGTCCAGGTCTGGCTGCACCTGATCGTCGTCCCGGTTCCTTGGACGTGGGACCGGGATCGGGCCGCCGCCTGCGGGTGTGACTTGCATCGGTACGCGGCGGGGTTCTCGCAGCGTTGTGCGGCCGACACCGAGACGAGATTCTTTCGATAACCGATCCTTCGCGAACCGCGCCCGCGCGGGTTGCTGGTTGCCCTTCACGAACTGTCTTCCGTGTTCGGTGCGGGTGGCTCCAGTCGACAGGAACTCCGTGCACGAGCCTCGGGACACGGAGGGGATGGCCGCCGGCAAGGACGAAGACGGCAAGGCGAGGGTGACGTGCCTGCAGGTACGGGTACCGACCGACAATGCTGCTCGAGCGGTCGCGTCACGGCGGAATCCGCGTTCGGCCTCGTGACCGGCATGATTGGACCACCATGGACAGATCTACCAAGAGCGATGAGAGGTCGTCATGAGCGTGTACCGGGTAATCGATGTGATCGGGACGAGTCCTTCTTCCTGGGAGGAGGCGGCGGCGGAGGCGATCACCACGGCGGGGGCATCGGTGCGCGATATCCGAGTGGCTGAGGTGATCAAGCAGGACATCGTCGTCGGTGACGGTGGGGGACTGACCTACCGCACCAAGATCCAGCTGTCGTTCAAGTACGAATCGGAGTAGCCGGACCGCCTGGTTGCGCCGGCTCACCGACGCCGGCTCAACCAGGGCGACGCCTGCCAGCGCGCGTATGCCCTCCCCACGGACGGGTAACCGAACGTCCGATGAGCGAGCGTTGTCCCGGCTCGGGAACGTCTATCGGGAACGCCGCAGGTCAGCCGGGGGTGCGCGGACGATCTCGTCCGTTGGCCCATCCGCATTGCGGGTCCCGATCAGGGGCGTCATGCGGTACCTGATCATCGTCGCAGTTCCTTGGGAGTAGGACGCGCCAGCGCATCCTCGTTTCGCAGAAGTCCCAGACCTGCTGAAGGGTGAAAGACGCTGACTGCGGACAGGGCTGGGGGACGCCGGTCGTCGCTGAGCAGCGCCCTCCTCAGGCCGCTGTTGATCTTGCCCCGGTGGCGACCGATTGTGGGGCAGGTGCCGACCGACTGCGTGCCCGCCCGCACATGACGCTCCTGTGGTGGGGGTCCTCGGGCAGATCTGCGCAATCTCTGTCTCTCGCTGCTAGTCGGCCTGGCCCCGCCGTGGGGACACCCGCCAGGCCGGCTCGCCATGACCGCCCGTAACGCCGCGACGGCCCTGCCGGTCAGCACTGGGTCGAGCTCGACGGCGTCGCCCAGACCCGGGAACGTTTACAAGCGGGTCAGGCGGGCTTGCCGACGTACCGGATGAGCATTTCATCGTGCTGATTCGACCAACTCAGAGTGAACCGCCAACAGGCCGCCTTAGGCATGTTCACGATGGAGGGCCCCGGAGCGTCTGGAAGGACCTTCGTGACGCTCTCCCCAGTCGACTGATCGGTCGCGACGATACGGAGCGGGCCCGTACCCGATTGAGCAAGCCAGAGGATCTTGTTGTCATGGCCCGTCGGTTGGTGATCCCGTAGGGGCCAACCAAACGGCACCGCGACGATCGTCCCGCCAGCTCCGACCAGGTGCCGGATCGGGTCTGTCGGGTGAGCAAAACCCTTGCCTGCCCATGTCGGTAGAGAAACGTTGATCGGCTCGGGACACGTCGTCGACGCTCGCTCATTCCGCGGTTGCGGAACGGCGACGGGTGATGCGCTCGAGGAACATCCACTGGCCAGTGGAGCGCTCAGTACAAGGCCCAGCACGGGCGCGACCAGTCGCATGGCGACCTACTCTCACCACAGACCCAAGCACCTCATTGCCACTTGTCAATGGCGCCTTGGCTGGGGCAAGACTGCCCGCGCTGGAACGTATCGCAGGGGCGGCATGTGTCCGGCCTGGAGTAGCCGGATCTCGCGCATCAGATCAGCCGCGTCGGGTCGCCCAATAAGACGGCCTCCGACTCGTGGTTCGTCGCGCTCAACGCCGGGGTCTCCCGGTAGGTCATGAACCGGTCGACGTCGACCCAGGACCTGTGCAGCGCCGACGCCGAGGCGTCCGGGTGGGCCGTGGTGAAGTGCTCGCGGGCCACCCGCCCGTCAAAGGTCGCGCCCAGCAGCGGCGGCGCGCCCGTCAAACGGCGGCCCCGCCGGACGACGAACCCCCGCGCCACAGGTCCACCTCGGTGAGGCCGGCCAATGCGAAGAAGGCCCGAAGTCAGGCGGCGTTCCGGGACCGCCGCATGACTGCCAATGGAGCACCCTTGCCATGCCTCATTGCCGTGATCACCTTGGCGGACACCGCCGTCTCCTCCGACACCGTCAAGAGGCCCGATCGGCTGCCCATCGGCCCCAGCGGAGCAAACCGGCTCAACATGACGGCAGGGATGCCGTAGGTCGTAGTCCGCCGTGTCCGAGGCCACCGCCGAAGAGCCGACATTCCCGCACGTCAGGCCCCTGCGCGGAGCCAGGGGCGCCCCTGCTGACACTCACCGTTGGTGGGGCGAATGCGCTGAGTTTTTACGGCGTCACGGTGTTCCTGCGCGACCGCCCAGAAGGCGCACAACCCAGCGCTGGAAAACGTTGAGCTCGCCGTTCTCGGGCGGCGCATTCCCGACGAGCCGCAGCGCCGCTCCTGCGTGGGCGAAAGGGACCATGACGCGCACACCCTGCGTCTCGAGTGCCGGCTGCATGCCCCCAGCGTCATCTGTCGACACCCATGCCGGCACGCCGTTGGATCGCAGCATCTCCGCCATGAGCTGGGCCTCGACGTGGGTTCCCACCACTGCGGCGGTCACGTCCCGTGTCATGCGCCGATTGTGCACCCCTTTCGCTCGCCCGAGTTCCTCCGAGCGGCGTGGATCCACGAAGCAACGCTCGTGCCGGTTTCTCGACCGCTGGTAACGCCAGGGATCCGACACGAGGGACTGTCCAGTAGGCGAACGGTCAGCGGCGCGCGTTGCAACTTCTCACTACCGCCCCCGATCGTCCCCTAGCCCAATCGCCAACCGGGGTATCACAACGCGCCGCATCGTGGCCATGCGGGCGAGCCGCGGCGCGAGTACCTCGTCGAGCCTGGGGGTGGCTTCTGAGGTGAGCCCGAGCTTCGCCGCCGCGTCGGACGGCATGCAGCCGGTAGGGAAGCCCAACGGGTGGTGGGGCGCTGCCTCCTCCAGTACGGCGTTGCCGAGCCAGGCATCGCCGGCGAACAGCAGGTGCCGTTGCGTGCGGACCAGCGACCACTCGCCGTTGACCTGCTCGTGCAGCGGTGGCCGGGACGTTCGGCCCTGGGCACCCGGGCGGCAGGCGGCGATCCTGAAGGACCCGTTGCCCCGTCATCGGCACCGCGTCCGTGCCCGTTCCCCGGAGGTCGTCGTGAAGGTTCTCGTCAGTTCCAGCGGCAGGCCTGGCAGCGGTCGAGCGCCTCGCCCCACAGCTCGACCATCGCCCGGTGAGGTCGGGCGTCGGTGACGGGGCCGGTGCTCGTGACGGGCGCCACGGGGACGGTCGGGCGGCCGCTGGTCCAGATGCTGCGCGCCGCTGGTGCGGGCGTCAGGCCGGCGTCCCCGCTGCCGCACGACGCAGACGGTGTGGCGTTCGACGTCCGGGCGCCGGCGACGT
>JBKJOO010000193.1:0-15782 GCA_046595615.1 Mycobacteriales bacterium
GGGGATGTTGATCAACTGAGCTCGGATCGTCCCAAGTGAATGCTCTGGCGCGAAAGGTCGAGGCAAGAGTGCCGGCGGCGCGGGTCAGGTTGAAGGCCATCGCGGTACAGACCATCCAGTCGCTGTTGGCCCAGAACGACTCCGACGGCAGGTGCGCCAATGGTCTGTTCTTCAGGTCGCCGCCATCGCGCCGTCAAGCTCAGGTGCACTCGATGCTCCGGTCCGAACGCTCACGGCGAACGGTTCACCACGCGTTCATCCGGCGCTTATCCGTTATACGAGCGGAGCCGAAACCGCCTTCGGATAGCCGGCACCGGCAAAACAGCTGATAGCCACGTGAGCATCCGGCAAGAGCAGGCTGGGGCCGAATCAGCTGGCATATTTTTCCTGCGGGCGGATCTCGGTCAGAATTCGTGACTTGTCGGTCATTGCTGACCCGGTAGTAAGTGGGCTGAGCACGTCCATTTTGAGGTAATCTCCGCAGTCTCGGGTGCCCGCGCACGCGGCAAACCTCGGGACCGCTTTCACCAGCAGGAATGATCGGCGGACGGGTCGCCAATCACACTCCGAGGCCCAATCCTGCGACGGTAGGGCCAGAGGTCACCTCAACGCAGGGTTCCTGGTTGGCACTTGCTGCATAACGCTCGCCATGGCCCCCGGACGGGTCGAAGCCCTGCGTCTGGGGGCGGAGTAGCCCCTCGACCAACGCCAGCTTCGCCTCGACATCGCTGCGGTTGCTCACTGACCGATCGTGCCAACCGAGGCCACAGCGCGGAGCCGCCGGCGCCGCCCGCCCCGCGTCGAGGTGACAATCGGCCTACACGTCGCACTCCGCGTCTCTGTCGCGCAGGCGGCCAATTACCGGGGCCCGGTCCGCGAGCTCGGCGCAGGGGCCCTTCAGCGCCAGAGTGGTGATGGCGCCAGGGATGTCGCCGACCTGCCCGGGCTGACCGTGGAGCGCGGTGTCCAATGCAGCAAACAGCTGCCGGAAATTCTCGGCCCGCTCGTCGAAGGAGCAGTCAAGGTAGGTGAGCAGGACGCGCTCCTCCGCGGCGATCTGCGCGAGCAGGATGCGCCCGCGGGCTGCGATGTCGGCCCGCCTGGTCTCCTCCGGCTGGATGGTCTGGACCAGTCGCCGACGGCGTCGACGACGTGGTTGAGGGCGTCGAGCCCGGTGATCAACGTTCCGGCGGTGAACGTGGCGCCGTTGTAGTGCTGGACGGTCATGGCGTGCTTTCCGGTTCGGGGTATGCGGGGCTACTTGCTGCCCAGATGGCAGCCCTGCCCCTCATCCGCAACGACTTCCACGGAGACTGGAACTCCACCTCCGACCCACCGATCCTCCATAACCGCGAGTTGTTCACCGGCAGGCCTTAAGGCCCTACCGGGGCCACCGACCCCGGCGTACGTTTCCGAGGCCGGCGCGACGATGCCCGGAGCAACGACGGGAGCACCGATGGACGACCTGCGGCGGGACCTGGAGCTGATTGCCTCCCCCGAGCGGGTGCTGACCCGTCCGATCGAGCTCGTCATGTACGCATCCGACGCGAGCTTCTACCGCCTCATGCCCAAAGCCGTCGTGCTGTCCGACGGGGTCGAGGAGATCCGGTCGCTGTTCGCGTACGCGCGCAGGACGGGCATCCCGATGACTTTCCGGGCCGCCGGCACCAGCTTGTCCGGGCAGGCGCAGAGCGACGGCATCCTGGTCGAGGTGGCCCGCCACTGGCGCGGCGTGCAAGTCGAGGACGAGGGGCGTTGCGTACGGGTCAAGCCTGGGACGATCGCCAGCCGGGTCAACGTGGCGCTGCGACCGTACGGCACCAAGCTCGGCCCGGACCCGGCCAGCCTCTCGGCCTGCACCGTCGGGGGGGTGCTCGCGAACAACTCCGGCGGGATGTGCTGCGGGGTCGAGCAGAACGCCTACCGGACGTTGCAGTCGCTGACGTTCGTGCTGCCGTCCGGGACAGTTATCGACACGGCCGCCTCGGACGCGGCACACCGGTTCGCCGAGGCCGAGCCTGACCTAGCAAAGGGCCTGAAAGAGCTGCGCCAGCAGCTGCACACCGACCCGGACCTGCTCGACCGCATAAGGCGCAAGTACGCCCGGAAGAACACCACCGGCTATGCCCTGAATGCCTTCCTGGACTACTCCGAGCCGCTGTTGATGTTCACCCACCTTTTGATCGGCTCTGAGGGGACGCTCGCGTTTATCGCCGAGGCCGTCCTAGACAGCGTCCCCGACCTGCCGTACAAGACGACCGGGCTGCTGGTCTTTGCCAGCCTGCACGACGCCGGGGCCGCGATCGTCCCGCTCCGGGAAGCGGGAGCCACCGCTGTCGAGCTGCTCGACCGACCGTCGTTGCGCGCGGTGGAGACGCAGCCCGGCGTGCCCGACTACCTACCGGGCCTGCCCCTTGGCGCTGCCGCCCTGCTTGTGGACTTCGCCACCGCCGACCCTGACGCGCTGCCGGCCATCGAAGAAGCTGCCGAGAAGCTGCTCGACACGTTTAACCTCGTGGTCCCCGGCGAGTTCACAAGGGACCGGCCGCAGCAGCAGCGCTACTGGTCGGTGCGCAGCGGGCTGTTCCCCTCCGTCGGAGCCGCGCGACCGAGCGGGACGTCCGTACTGCTCGAGGACGTCACCTTCCCGGTCGAACGACTCGCCGACGCGGTCGTCGACCTGACCGCGCTGTTCGCCGTCCACGGCTACGACGAGGGCGTCATCTTCGGCCACGCCAAGGACGGCAATCTGCACTTCCTGCTGACCCCGAACCTCAACGAGCCAGCCGAAGTCGACCGTTATGCCCGCTTCATGACTGACCTCGCCGACCTTGTCGTCGACCGCTACGACGGCGCCCTGAAAGGCGAGCACGGCACCGGCCGCAACATCGCGCCCTTCGTGGAGCGGGAGTGGGGCGCCCTCGCGATGTCAGTGATGCGGCGGCTCAAGGCGCTGTGCGACCCGGACGGCATCCTCAACCCGGGCACGATCATCAACGACGACCCGCAGGCGCACCTGCACAATCTCAAGACGACCCCGACGATCGAGGCCGAGGCCGACCGCTGTATCGAGTGCGGCTACTGCGAGCCTGTCTGCCCAAGCCGCGAGCTGACCACGACGCCACGTCAACGGATCGTCCTGCGGCGGGAGATGGCACGCCAGCACGTGCTTGCGGACGGGGCCGGCCCGACGCCGCTGCTCGACGCGATCCGGCAGGACTATGCCTATATGGGGATCGACACCTGCGCGGGCGACGGGATGTGCCAACTCGCCTGCCCGGTCGGAATCAACACCGGCGAGCTCGTGAAGGGTTTCCGGCACCAGACCCACTCGCCGCGGGAGGAGCGGGTCGCACGATCCGTCGCCGAGCACTACGCCGGTGTCGAACGTGCCGCCCGCAGCGCCGTACGGGCGGGCCAGCTCACGTCCCGCACGGTCGGCAACCGGCTGCTCGTGGGCATCACCGACCTGCTGCGGGCCGCCCTGGACGCCGACCTCGTCCCGAGCTGGGACCCCGAGATGCCGCCGGCAGCCCAGCCGCTCCCCCACACGACGGCGGTCGGCGCGAAGGCTGTCTACCTGCCCTCGTGCGTCAACCGCATCTTCGGCCCTGGCAAAGCTGATAACGGGCTCTCGCTGCCAGCGGCCATGGTTGCCCTCTCTCGCCGGGCCGGCGAGCCATTGTTCATCCCGCCCGACGTCGCCGGTCACTGCTGCGGGACCATATGGCACTCCAAGGGGTACGTCGATGGCGCGGCCCTCATGGCCCGTCGCACGGTCTCGGCGATGTGGCGCTGGTCCGAGGAGGGTCGGCTGCCGGTCGTGATGGACGCGAGCTCCTGCACTCACGGGCTTAAGGGGCTGGGCCACTGGCTCTCACAGGAGGACCGCAAGCGGCTGGCAGACATCACCGTGCTCGACAGCCTCGACTTCCTCAGCGTCGTGCTGCTGCCCCGGCTCGTGGTGGATCGTCAGCTCGGTTCGGTCGCCGTGCACGCCGGCTGCTCGGTCCACCATCTCGGCACGGTCGCGACGCTGGAGGCCCTCGCCGGCGCGGTCGCCGAGCAGGTCGTCAACCCCGTCGAGGCCGGCTGCTGCGGCTTCGCCGGAGACCGCGGCTGGCTGCACCCCGAGCTGACCGCGTCGGCGATGAAGCACGAGGCCGCGGAACTCGCCGGGCAGCGGCACGACGCGTACGTGTCCAGCAACCGCACCTGCGAGTTCGGGCTGACCCGGGCCACGGGCCAGCCGTACCGGTCGATCGTGCACCTGCTGGAGGAGGCCACCCGGGCCATGGAGCTCCCGCTGCCGGTGCTCCAGGGCCGGGGTCAGCGGGTTGACTAGGACTCGGTGGTCACGTCGTGGCATCCTTTGCTCCCGATCGAGACGGCCAGCGGGCTCCGGTGGTCCTCGCCCGCGGCGAGCCGGTCAAGGACACACCGGAAGTCGTACCGCGGACGCCAGCCCAGATCGCGGCGGCACCAGCGTTGACGTACACCCTCTCGATTGCCGGAAACATCTGACAGCCACGGGCGGCATACAGGCCCAGATGGTCAGGAAGGGTGGAAGGAGACGCGCTCACCTACAACGAGTTCCGCAAGGCTGGCCGAATCCGACCCCCACCGCCGCCACCCGTTCGCGCCAGGTCGCTACCTCCAAGCCTCGAGCTGCCCGAAAGCGGGCTGCCCTGGCGCCCGGCCAACTCCTCAACGACATAGGGAGTGATGGCAGCGAGATGGAGACCCCACTTCCGGCATATCAGGATGACCTCAGCCCGCGCACCCTTGACACGGGACACCTGCGGACAGGAGTGTCGATTGATGGTCGTGACGGGATCTCCCGCCCGGGCCTCCCAGGGCTGGAGGATGCGGCATGACCGACCCGTTGCGTGACGTCACGACGCTGCCCGACCTGCTGCATGGGCATTCCCGGTCTGGACCGGTTCGGTCCATCCACGCGGCCTACGTCGACCTGCTCCCGCCGTGCAACTCCGGTTGCCCGGCCGGGGAGAACATCCAGGCTTGGCTGGGCCTGGCCACCGACGGCAAGCACGAGCAAGCCTGGCGGTCGTTGACCGCCGACAACCCGATGGCGGCGATCCACGGCCGAGTCTGCTATCACCCGTGTGAGACCGTCTGCAACCGCGCCCAGCTCGACAGCGCCGTGTCGATCCACTCGATCGAGCGCTTTCTCGGCGACCTCGCGCTGGAGCGCGGCTGGCGGTTCGACCCGCCGGCAACTCGGACCGGCAAGCGGGTGCTCGTCGTCGGGTCCGGCCCGAGCGGGCTGTCGGCCGCCTACCACCTGGCCCGGCTCGGCCACGAGGTGGAGATCCGCGACTCTGGCGCCGAGCCGGGCGGGATGATGCGCTACGGCATCCCGTCCTACCGGATGCCGCGCGACGTGCTGGCCGGCGAGGTGGACCGGATCGCCGCCCTCGGGGTACGCATGACCAGCGGCCACCTGGTTGAGGACCTGGCCGCCGAGCGTGCGGAGGGATCCTTCGACGCGGTGTTTGTCGCGGTCGGCGCCCACCTATCCAAGCGGGTCGACATCCCGGCCCGCGACGCCGGCCCGATCGTGGACGCGGTGTCGTTTCTGCGCAGCGTCGCCTCCGGCGAGCGGCCGGTTATCGGGCGCAAGGTGGCGGTCTACGGCGGCGGCAACACCGCGATGGACGCGGCCCGGGTGGCCCGGCGGCTCGGCGCCGACGAGACGCTCATCGTCTACCGGCGCACCCGTGAGCAGATGCCGGCCCACGCCGAGGAGGCCCAGGACGCTGAGCGCGAGGGCATCCGGATCAACTGGCTGCGCACCATCACCGCCTTCGAGGGGCCGGAGCTTCAGGTGGAGCAGATGGAGCTCGACGAGGCGGGCTTTCCGCAGCCGACCGGCCGCTTCGAGCGGCTGGCTGCGGACACGGTGATCCTGGCCTTGGGGCAGGAGTCCGACACGGCCTTCCTGCGGCCGGTGTCCGGGGTGGAGTTCGCCCGCGATGGCACGGTGGTCGTGTCGCCGTCGATGATGACCGGGTGCGCCGGCGTGTTCGCCGGCGGGGACATGGTGCCCAGCGAGCGCACGGTGACGGTCGGCGTGGGGCACGGCAAGAAGGCGGCCCGCAACATCGACACCTGGCTGCGCGGCTCACCGGCGCCCACCGGGACCAAGCACGCCCCGGTCAGCTTCGACATGCTCAACCTGTGGTTCTTTGGTGATGACCCCCGCCGGCAGCAGCCGCAGCTCACGGTCCAGGAGCGGGTCGCGGGCTTCAGGGAGGTCGCCGGCGGGCTGTCCGAGGCGGAGGCCACGTTCGAGGCGCGCCGGTGCCTGTCGTGCGGCAACTGCTGCGAGTGCGACGGCTGCCTCGGGGCCTGCCCGGAGGACGCGGTGATCAAGTTGGGGGAGGGGCACCGCTATCGCATCGACGACGCAAGATGCACCGGCTGCGGGGCCTGCTACGAGCAGTGCCCGGTGCACGCCATCGAGATGGTCACGGACCTCCCATGACCCGGGCCACGATCGACGGGAACGAGGCCGCCGCATCGGTGGCATACCGCCTCAACGAGGTCTGCTGCATCTACCCCATCACGCCGTCCTCGCCGATGGCCGAGCTCGCCGACGAGTGGTCGAGCCGGCACCGGACCAACGTGTGGGGCACGGTGCCCAAGGTGGTGGAGATGCAGAGCGAGGCCGGGGCGGCAGGGGCGCTGCACGGCGCGCTGCAGGGCGGCTCGCTGTCCACGACGTTCACCGCGTCGCAGGGCCTGCTGCTCATGATCCCGAACATGTACAAGATCGCCGGTGAGCTCACCTCGGCCGTCATGCACGTGGCCGCCCGGTCGCTGGCCACCCAGGCACTGTCCATCTTCGGCGACCACTCCGACGTGATGGCGGTGCGCCAGACCGGCTTCGCGATGCTGGCAGCCGCGTCGGTCCAGGAGTGCCACGACCTGTCGCTGGTGGCGCAGGCGGCGACGATGTCGACTCGGGTGCCGTTTGTGCATTTCTTCGACGGATTCCGCACGTCGCACGAGCTCAACACGATCGACATGCTCGACGACGACGACCTGCGCGCACTGGTCCCCGAGTCGCTGGTGCGGGCGCACCGCGCCCGCGGGCTGTCCCCGGAACGGCCATTCATCCGGGGGACGTCGCAGAACCCCGACGTCTACTTCCAGGCCCGCGAGACGGTGAACCCCTTCTACGCTCGGGTGCCTGCGGCTGTGCAGGACGCGATGGACATCCTCGGCGAGCGGACCGGCCGGGCGATGCGGCTGGTCGATTACCACGGCCATCCCGAGGCCGACCGGGTCATGGTGATCATGGGCTCCGGCGGGGAGACGGTCCGGGAGACCGTGGCCGCGCTGACCGACCGCGACGAGCGGGTCGGGGTCGCGCAGGTCCGTTTGTACCGGCCTTTCCCGACCCGCGCGCTGCTCGACGTTCTGCCCACCAGCGTGCGCCGGGTCGCGGTTTTGGACCGGACCAAGGAGCCCGGCTCGATCGGCGAGCCGCTGTTCCTCGACGTGGTTGCCGCCCTCACCGAGGCCTACCAGGACGGCGAGCGGGAGCTGCCTCGGACCTCCGGCGGGCGCTACGGGCTGTCGTCGAAGGAGTTCACCCCGGGCATGGTGGCCGGGGTGTTCGACGAGCTGGCCCTCGAGCGGCCCCGCAGGCGGTTCACGATCGGCATCAACGACGACGTTTCCCAGACCAGCCTGTCCTACGACGCGGCCATGGACATCGAGCCGCCCGACTCTGTGCGGGCCATCTTCTACGGCCTCGGTGCGGACGGCACGGTCGGAGCCAACAAGAACACCATCAAGATCCTGGGCGCAGAGGAGAACCTCCATGCCCAAGGGTATTTCGTCTATGACTCCAAGAAGTCCGGCTCGCAGACCGTGTCGCACCTGCGCTTCGGCCCCCGAGCGATCCAGGCGCCCTACCTGGTTCAGCACGCCAGCTTCATCGGCTGTCACCAGTTCTCCCTACTCCGCCAAGTGAACGTGCTCGAACGCGCCGCGCACGGCGCCACCCTGCTGTTGAATTGCCGACAGGCGCCCGAAGAGGTCTGGAATGCGCTGCCGCGCCCGGTGCAGGAGCAGATCATCTCCAAGCAGATCGTCCTGTACGCGATCGACGCCGGTCAGATCGCGCGCGACGCCGGTATGACCGGCCGGATCAACGTCGTCCTGCAGACCTGCTTCTTCGCCATCTCCGGCGTGCTGCCCCGCCACGAGGCGATCGTCAAGATCAAGACGGCGATCGAGAAGTCCTACCGCCGGCGCGGTGCGGAGGTGGTCGAGCGCAACCATGCAGCGGTCGACGCCACGCTGGTCGGGCTGCACCAGATCAAGGTGCCCGAGCAGGTGACATCGGTGGTGGAGCTGCCGCCGCCGGTGCCGGCGCACGCACCGGAGTTCGTCCGTACGGTTACCGCCGAGATGATGGCCGGCCGCGGCGACCTGCTGCCGGTCAGTGCGCTGCCGGTGGACGGCAGCTTCCCCAGCGGCACGACGAAGTACGAGAAGCGCAACGTCTCCGAGCTGGTCGCGGTCTGGGACCCGGACTCGTGCATTCAATGCGGCAACTGCAGCTTCGTCTGTCCACACAGCGTCATCCGCTCCCGCTACTACGAGCCGGCTCAGCTGGCCGGCGCACCCGCCGCCTTCGCCTCGGCGCCACTGGTCGCCCCGGGGCTGCCCGACCGCCGCTACACGCTGCAGGTCTACGTCGAGGACTGCACCGGGTGCGGGCTGTGCGTCGACGCCTGCCCGATCGTCACCCCGGGTGACCGCAAGGCGATCAACCTCGACCCAGGCGCGCCGAGGATCGCCGGCGAGCGCGAAAACATCGCCTTCTTCGAGTCGCTGCCGGCCACCGACCGGACCCGGGTGGACTTCGGCACCGTACGGGGGACTCAGTTCCTGGAGCCGCTGTTCGAGTTCTCCGGCGCCTGCGCCGGCTGCGGCGAGACACCGTACGTCAAGTTGTTGTCCCAGCTGTTCGGCGACCGGCTGACGGTGGCCAACGCCACCGGCTGCTCCTCCATCTATGGCGGGAACCTGCCCACCACTCCGTGGACAAGCGATGCGGAGGGGCGCGGACCGGCCTGGTCGAACTCGCTGTTCGAGGACAACGCCGAGTTCGGCCTCGGCCTGCGGCTGGCCGCCGACGGGCAGACCGCCCTGGCCCGGCGGCGGCTGACTGAGCTGCGCGACGCGGCCGGCACCGACCTGGTCGACGCCATCCTGTCCGCGCCGCAGCTGCGCGAGTCCGAGCTGCGCGAGCAGCGCGGGCGGGTCGCCGAGCTCATGCGGCGCCTCGACGGGCTGGACGGGCCGGTGGTGACCGACCTGCTCAGCGTGGTCGAGCACCTGGTCCGGCGCAGCGTGTGGATCGTCGGCGGGGACGGCTGGGCCTACGACATCGGCTCCGGCGGGCTGGACCACGTGCTGGCCACCGGATGCAACGTGAACGTTCTCGTCCTCGACACCGAGGTCTACTCCAACACCGGCGGGCAGATGTCGAAGTCGACACCGCTGGGCGCGGTGGCCAAGTTCGCCGCCGCAGGCAAGACCACCGGCAAGAAGGACATCGCTCTGCAGGCCATCGCCTACGGCAACGTCTACGTCGCCCGGGTGGCCATGGGGTCGGACCCGCAGCAGACCCTGTCGGCGTTTCGCGAGGCGGAGGCGTACGACGGGCCGTCGTTGGTGCTGGCCTACAGCCACTGCATCGCCCACGGGATCGAGATGAAGCTCGGCCTGGACCAGCAGTCCCGGGCCGTGGACAGCGGCTACTGGCCGCTGATCCGCTACAACCCGGTGCTGCGCGCCGCCGGTGGCAACCCGTTTCTGCTCGACTCACCGCGCCCGAGGCTGCCGCTGGCCGACTACACCAACCGCGAGCTGCGCTACCGCGCGCTGGCCAACTCCGACCCGGCCGAGGCCGAGCGCCTGCACGGCCTGGCCCAGCTGGCGGTCGACCAGCGCTGGGAGGTCTACGAGGAGATGGCCACCCGCGGGGCGCACCGGTTCACGCCCGACGCCCGCAAGGACCGCTGATGGACCTGACCACCCACTACCTGGGCCTGACCCTGCGCAATCCGTTGGTGGCCTCGGCTTCTCCGCTGTCACAGACGGTCGACGGAGTGCGCCGGCTGGCCGACGCCGGCCTCGGCGCGGTCGTGCTCTACTCCCTGTTCGAGGAGCAGGTCCGTCGGGAGGCCGAGCAGAACGCCCGGCTGGTCGACGCCGGCACGGAGAGCTTCGCCGAGTCGCTGTCGTACTTCCCGTCCGAGGCCGAGCAGGGGCCAGGCCCGCGCCGCTACCTGAGCCTGCTGGAACGCTCCGTCGCAGCGGTCGACATCCCGGTGATCGCCAGCCTCAACGGCGTCACTCCTGGGGGCTGGGCGGACTACGCGGTGGCCATCCAGGGTGCCGGCGCGGCCGCGCTCGAGCTCAACATCTACTACCTGCCCGGCGACCGGCACATCCCCGGCCGAGAGGTGGAGCAGCGCCACGTCGACGTGCTGGCCCGGGTCAAGGACGTGGTGAGCATCCCCGTCGCTGTCAAGCTCAGCCCGTTCTTCAGCTCCACCGGCGAGATGGCCGTGCGGCTGGACGAGGGCGGCGCGGACGGCCTGGTGCTGTTCAACCGCTTCCTGCAGCCCGACATCGACACCGAGACCCTCACCGCGGTGCCGTCGGTCGGCCTGTCGAGCCCGGTTGACGCCCGGCTCCCGCGAACCTGGATCTCCTTACTGTACGGCCGGGTGTCCGCCTCCCTGGCGGCGACCACCGGGGTGGAGAGCGCGCAGGACGTGGCGGCCTACCTGCTGGCCGGCGCCGACGTAGTGATGAGCGCGTCGGCGCTGCTGCGGCACGGCCCCGAGCACGCCGCGGTCCTGCTCGACGGGTTGGCGGAGTGGACTGCGCGCAAGGGGTTCGGCTCCCTCGACGAGGTGCGCGGCCGGCTGGCGGTGCCGGTCGGAGCCGACGAGGCAGCCCACGAGCGCGGACGCTATGTCAGTGCCGTGCAGGGGGCGAACACCGGCGTCTACGGCCCCTGGTGACGCGGCGAGTCCGGCGTGCGTCGGACTGGCGGGGTGCGGCCGACAGCGGCGCAGCCAACGTGCCCCTGTTTGGCCTCCACGGTCTTAGCAGATTCCTCCGGTCACCAGGCGACCTTCAGCCCGCAGACCGCGATCCGCTCGCGGACTTCCTAAGCCGCCGCCGAGTTATCGCGCAGGCTCCTGGGTCGGTGGCGGCTTCGTTACCTGCTTGAGGGCGTGCGCGTGTCCCCGGGCGGGCCGGTTGTCTCCACGTTCTACTCCTGGTTGGTCCGCGCGGACGGGGTGAATGGGGTCAGGCCGGGAGGGTGGCCCTTCTCGCGCGGCCTTGGCCATTTGCGTCTAGGCGGTCTCCCAGGGCCAGTCGGTGGGCAGGTGTACGACGAGCGGTCGAGATCACCCTTGCGATGATCCAGACCCCTCTTCCAGAACGACCCGGAGCCGTCGGCAAAGGGCAGTCGGGTGGCCGCAACACCGCGAACGCGGTGCTCGCCGGACTTGACGACGGGTCGTTCCGGCCGCTTCCCACCTACACCGTACTAATCCAGGACGGCATGTTGCAGCTGCACTCCCGGACCATGTCGGTTGCCTCCGCGACCGCGTTCTCCGGATGATCGAACAGCCCTGCAGGACTACTTCGATCGAGCGCTCGCGAGTTCCGCCGGCAAACAAACGCCGCACCTGCTGGTGGAGGGTCGGTCATGGCATGTGCGCTACTGCTCGAGGCCACGATGCGCTCGGCATTGCAACCGAGCCGGACCTCGCTTTTGCACGGAAGCGGGTCCTTTGGCCCTACCGGACTTGCGGAGCCACGACGACCCTGGGGTTACGGCGGTGGCAGCCTCCAGCTGCGGACGTCAACCTGGGCTCAAGACCCGACATCGCAGCTGGTATTGATGAATCTGGTGGACAGCAGCGTCCTTGCTGGTCCCGGTCTGATCGCTCCGATCCAGCAGATAGCCGCTGGACCAGATTCACTGCGCAACGTTTGGTGATTCAACCCGCGAACGACCGAAAGGGAGAAGATGACATCGACCGAGCAACGACGGCACGGACAGGGCATGGAAGACAACGGAGTGCGCGGCCGGGTCGCTCTTGTCACCGGTGGTACACGCGGCATCGGCGAGGCAATCTCGCGACGACTCGCGGGACAGGGCGCGGACATCGCCGTTGGGTACTGGCGTGGCGACGAGCGCGCCCATGAATACCAGATCGAGATGAAGACCGACTTCCCCGAGTGCAAGCTCACCCTGCACAAGGGCAATGTCGGGCTCGCCGAGCACTGCCGCGAAGTGATCCGTGACGTCATCGATCAACATGGCCGACTGGATGTGCTGGTCAACAACGCCGGAATTACGATGGATCGCACAGTGGCAAAGATGACCGACGATCAGTGGCAGAAGGTCCTCGATGTCAACCTGTCCGGCGCCTTCTACCTGTCGCAGGCCGCGATGGAGCACATGCTCACACGGGGAACGGGCCGCATCATCGATATCTCCTCAGTGATCGGCGAGACCGGCAATATCGGTCAGGCCAACTACGCCGCATCGAAGTCCGGGTTGTTCGGACTGACCAAGTCCCTGGCCTTAGAAGCGGCATTCCAGCTTAAGCGATCTGGCCGCCTTGGGGAAGGCATCGGCTTAACTGTGAACGCGGTGACACCGGGCTTCGTCGCGACCGAGATGCTCGCCACCGTGCCGGAGAACGTTCTCGAAGCCATCCGTGAGCAGGTGCCACTGCGGCGGCTCGGTCTGCCAGACGAGATAGCCCGTGCCGTGTGTTTCCTCGCCGCCGACGAAAGCGCTTATATCACCGGCCAAACCTGGGCTGTAAACGGCGGACTGGACATGTGAGGAGGAGACCATGACTAACCAACGAGACGTGGTCGTGCTGTCGGGTACCCGGACCGCGATCGGCAAGTACGGGGGCGGCCTGAAGAATGTGCCGCCCTGTGACCTGGCCGCCACCGTTGTGCGCGAAGCGGTGACGAGGTCGGGTCTCGCGCCTGAGGAGATCGGGCATGCCGTCTTCGGCAACGTCATCCATACCGAGGCACGCGACATGTATTTGGCTCGAGTGGCAGCGGTGAACGGTGGCCTGCCGGTCGAGACGCCGGCGTTCAACGTGAATCGTTTGTGCGGCAGCGGATTGCAGGCGATCCTCTCCGCTGCACAAGCAATCATGCTCGGTGACGTTGAGACTGCAGTTGCCGGCGGCGCGGAGTCGATGAGCCGCGCGCAGTACTGGTTGCCCAGCCTGCGCTGGGGCCAACGCATGGGCGACGGTGCCACGGTCGACGTGATGGTCGGCGCGCTGACCGACCCCTTCGACAGCTGTCACATGGCCATTACTGCCGAGAACGTCGCGACCGACTACGAGGTGTCCCGATCTGATCAAGACGCGCTGGCCGTCGAAAGTCACCGACGTGCTGCCGCCGCAGTCGAGGCCGGCCATTTCCTCGAGCAAATCGTCCCGATTGATGTCGCGGAGAAGAAGGGCGTTGTCTCATTCATTCTCGACGAGCACGTCCGCCCCGGCGTCACGATCGCTGACCTGGCTAAACTGCGCCCAGCATTCGATAAGGACGGCACGGTAACTGCTGGCAATGCCGCGGGCGTCAACGATGCGGCTGCGGCGATCGTACTGGCCGACGCGCAGTTCGCCTCTGATCGCGGACTGCAGCCGCTCGGGCGGCTGGTGGCGTACAGCCATGCCGGCGTGCCGCCAAGGATCATGGGAATGGGTCCAGTGCCGGCGGTGCGCTCGGTCTTGCAACGGTCCGACCTCAAGATCGATGACATCGACGTCTTCGAGGTAAACGAGGCGTTCGCCGCTCAAGCGCTCGCCGTCGCCCGCGAACTCGGCCTTCCTGCCGAGCGGACCAACCCGAACGGCAGCGGCATCTCCCTCGGTCATCCGATCGGGGCGACCGGTGCGATCCTCACGGTGAAGGCGCTGTACGAGCTTCGCCGCACCGGCGGTCGATACGCACTGGTCACCATGTGCATCGGCGGCGGACAGGGCATTGCCGCGATCTTCGAGCGGATGTAACCCATGATGGTGACGCCAGATTCCGATATGGTGCAGTTCGGCAAGTCCCTCGAATCCGCGGCGATGGGCCTGACGGTTCGCCCGGGCAGGGTGATCGCGGCGAGCACGCGCTTTGTCTTTGGTTTGGCGCGCGTCTGCACGGCTTCGGTAGCGCGTGGCGTCGGCCTCACGCGGGCGCCGACCTTTGAGATCGAGTCGGGTGACCGGCGATTCACCGACCCGGCGTGGAGTGACAACCCCGCCTTCTTCGCCCTGCGCCAGCAGTTCATCGCCGTCAGCCAGTTCGCCGAGGAGTTGGTGTCGGGCGCGGGGCTGAGCCCGATGACCGAACGCAAGGCTGCGCTGGCGGCGAGCTTCATCCTCGATGCCCTGTCACCAACGAACTTCTTGCTGACCAATCCGGCGGCTCTTAAGCGGGCTTTCGAGACCGGTGGCTCCAGCGTGCTCAAAGGTGCGCGGAACCTCCTCGAGGATCTGTTGCACAACGACGGACGGCCGAGGCAGGTAGACGGTAATGCGTTCACCGTAGGGAAGAACCTCGCGATAACCGCCTGCAAGGTTGTGTATCGCAACGACCTCATCGAGGTCCTCCAGTACGAACCGCAGACCGATCAGGTGCGCGAAGTGCCGCTCCTGTGCAGCCCGCCGTGGATCAACAAGTACTACATCATGGATCTCGCGCCGGGCCGCAGCTTCATCGAATGGGCTGTGAAACAACAGCGAACCGTATTCGCCATCAGCTACCGCAATCCGGGCCCGGACAAGCTCGACGTCACGATGGATGACTATCTGATCGACGGGACCGAGACCGCGCTTGATGTCGTCGCAGACATCACGGGCGCCGACACCATCGACATTGCCGGACTGTGTCTCGGAGGGGCGCTCGCGGCGATAACCACAGCACACGAGGCTCAGTCAGGTGGGTCCCGCGTCGGCGCCGTGACGTTGCTCAACACGATGCTCGACTACTCCGAGCCTGGCGTGTTGGGGGTGTTCACGGAGGCTGCAACCGTCGACAAATTGGAGAAACAGATGGCCGAGCACGGCTATCTCGACGGGGTCTCGATGGCCGCCACCTTCGACGCCCTGCGCCCGAACGACCTGATCTTCAACTACGTCGCGTCGAACTGGTTGATGGGTCTTGATCCACCGGCGTTCGACATTCTGGCCTGGAACTCTGACAGCACCAGGATGCCAGCCGCGATGCACGCCTTCTACCTGCGCAACTTCTACGTCGAGAACCGGTTGGCAACCGGCGGGCTCACAATCGCCGGGGAACGGATCGAGTTGGCTACGATCAAGAACAACTGTTACATCGTCAGCGCCGAAAAAGATCACATCGTTCCCTGGCGCTCAGCCTACGCGACGACGCAGCTCGATTCGGGGTCGGTGCGATTCATCCTGAGCAGCGGCGGCCACATCGCCGGCATCGTGAATCCACCTGGGCACAAGGGCTGGTATCTCAGCGCAGACGACCTGCCACCCGAGGCTGACGCCTGGCGTGAGAGCGCGAGCAAACGTGCTGGCTCATGGTGGGAGGACTGGGCGCAATGGTCCAGCGCGACCGCAGGCGACCTGATCGGTCCTCCCTCGATGGGTAGTGCGTCCTGCCCCATCCTGGGGCCCGGTCCCGGGGAGTACGTCATGGCCTAGCCG
>JBKJOO010000319.1:0-5908 GCA_046595615.1 Mycobacteriales bacterium
CGCCGGGCTCGGCCCTGACGATCTTTCGCCGCCCGAGCTCAGGCCGCTTCCATTCAGCGCCCTGCTGCAAACCACCTACACGGGCGGCCACGCGATCGGACCTCAGCCCTCAGTGCCGGAGATCGCCCTCCGGCTCTACGACGACGGCACGCTGCTGTCGGCGACTGGCCGGAACGTCGCCGACAGGTGGCAGCAGTCGCACTTGACCTCCGAGCAGCTCACCCGGGTCCGCCGCCTCGTCGCTGACGCTGGCCTGGCTGCGGGCGGACGCGACTACGGCACGCCGACGAACGTTGGCTTTGCCGGGTTCGGCACCGTCTATCAGGTCAACGCCCGCACGGGCGTCGCCGCATCCGCGATCGCATCCGGCGGAACCGTCAATGGCGTTGCGTCGTCGGACGCGGGCCTCACCCAGGCGCAGCGCGACGCTCGACAACGCATCGCGGACCTGAGCACGATCCTCGGCCGCGTTGCCGCGGGCGCCACCACGACGTACACGCCCACTCATTGGAGCCGCTACGCAGCCACGAGCCCCACCGCAGCGGCGATTGACCTCGCCGCCTACCCAGCGTGGACCGGCGGCATCGCGCTCGACAGCGGCCAGCAGCGCAGCGATGGCCTCCGATGCGTCCCGGTCGCCTACCCCGCAGCCGACGCGGGCCGGTCCTACTTCGACGGCTCGTACCGCACCGCCGGCACAGCCTGGGTCGTCCTTTATGACCCTGTCCTGCCGGACGAAAAGGCCTGCACAGCGGTCACCAGCACCCGACGGTAGGTGCCGCTTTACGCTCGGCTATGCGGCGTTCTCCTCGCGCCGCCCGAGGCTATGCGGCGCTAGCCTCTCAGGGTGAGCAGACCAAGGGCGGCGTTGCGGCGGCTTGGGAAGATCCTCGACCGGGTCACCGACAACCGGACCTTTGACATCCTCACTGGCAACTGGTTCGACAGGCCGATGGACAACTACCTCGACCGAAGCAACAGTACGAAGGAGCCTCGTCGCCGCGTGTACCTCGATACAGACGGCGACCGCATCGAGCCGCCCAGCGGGTAGCGCGGCTATGCGGCGTTATCGTCGGTCCATGGCCACTCGCATCGAGTACCTCATCGATGAGTCGCAGTGGGAGCCCCGTGAACGGATCTCTGTCGTCGCACGTGTCCTGCAGGGGTTGGCGCCATCCGTGACCTCGGCCGAGACCGACATCCCATGGTCGAGAAGCTCGACCTGGCCGCCCGAAGTAAGGGACGCCGCCAACGTCCTCATCGAGGCCTACGTCCCATGGGAGAAGCGTGACAGGGCGTACATGCGGACCCGGTTTCAGGCGGTCGATGAGAAGACACGAGCCGCTTTCGTTGCGGTCGCTCCCTACGCATACGACTGCACCATGTCGGATCAAGACGAGCTGGCGTCGTTGGCCGACGAGGGCACGTCACTCGTGATGTGTCTGACCGAGGATGAAGCCGGAGCCGTGCGGCGAGTTCTGGGATCGGACCGGCTAGTCACGCTCGCCGAGTGGCGCATCCGATACCCGCGCCCGTCTCTGTGGGCTCGCCTCAAGGCGTTCGTCGGGGGCGGGTAATCGGCTACCCGCTCGTCCGCCCTACGCTCTCGTGATGCGGCAGACCCCCAGCAAGACTTGGGCGGGCTACATCCCGATGCTCGCCGTTGGCCTCGGGGCTGGGGCGGGCGGCTGGTTCGCCTACGCCATCGGGGCGCTCGAAACGCCCTTCGCGCTGCTCGGTGCTGTAGGCGGGTACCTAGTCTCCGGTGCGGCTCTTCGCCACATCTACTCCGACCGCGAGTAAGCGCACGTCAGTCGGAGCTATCCGGCTGCGCTTCCCTTCCTCGGGTGCCGGTGAGCAAAGAACCGGCTATTATTCTTGCTACATGTCCGGCGACGTGGATAACCGCGCTGCTTGGTACGGCTTGTCCTCACGAGTCCGCGTCCGCACGGTCAATCGAGCCCGCAGGGGGCTCGCCGCCCAGGAGCCCGACGTGCGTGCAGCAGCGGCCCTGTGGGCGGAGGCGGTGCTTGCCACTGCCGCCGCCCCAAGCAACCTGGCCCAGAGGGCCCGCATGTGGGTCGAGATCATCATGGAGGCGATGACCGGGCCGGTGGGGATGGCCGTCAGCGGCGACATCTACGGGACCCCGACCTGGAGCCTCTGCCCGCCGTCAGACGAGATGCGGAGCGCATCCTGCAGGTCAGCGGTTGAGTGCTGCGTCCGGTGCCGGTGAGAAGAACCGGCACGACCATCTTGGTGCCGGCCGGGCAGAGAGCCGGCACGCCACTGTTCCTGGCACGCATCACCGAGAGACGGGGACGCGGTCCGCGCTGGTTGCGGCTGAAGACCTGGGCAGACTCCACCGGACGTGACCGCGTGTGGCGTTCGGACGGCCATCTGCTGTGCTGCATTGGCCGACCGGGGGTCTCAACCCAGAGGGGAGAGCGTCCGGCCGCTGTAGCCATCAACAACTTCACGGTCGCCCAGCGACTCGCTGAGGTGCGCCGTCAAGTATTGGACGAATAGTTGAGTAGTGCAGGGTCGGTCGCCTTGGTAGGCGACGCGGCCGACGACCGTCGCGGTCAGTACGACACGCGTCCGTTCCTCTGTCACGGAGATGGACGGCGTCCCGCTCTTGTCGCAGCCTCCCCCTACCGGCACCGTGACTTCGATGTCGCGCGGGCTGCGCAGGCGGTAGTCGAACAGCGGGGTGCCACCGAACGGCCGGATGCCCCCGCCTGAAGTGTGGTTCGTCGAGCACGTCAGGGGGTGGATGGTCTCGATGGCCGGCTTCCCGAAGGGGTCGGTTGTCCGCAAGGTCGTCGGTGGCTCGCTTTGGGGCACAGGTGTAGTGCCGGGGTCGCAGCCGCCGTTCGGCGCTGGCGTGCTGTTCGGAGACGCCGCCGGCGTGGCGGTGACCGCTGGTGTCGGGACTGGTGATGGCGGGATGCTGCTGGGCGCCTCGGGCTGAAGCGGTGTCAGGAACGAGCCCACCTGCAGGTGTGGTCCGAACCGCGCTTCGAGTTCGCGGACCTGCTCGTGCGTCGCAGCGACCACGGTGATGTGCGCGTTCTGGCGGATCGCGTCCGTGCTGTTGTCCAGGTACGCGAAGCCGATCGCCGTCAGCGCAAGGGTCGTGCGGTCAGCCGTGTCGGAGAGGGCACGTTCGGTGACGTCGACCTGCACGAGGCATAGCGGCCCGTCGTACAGCCCTCGGATCTCCGCGGCGTGCCGGGGCAGGGCACCGGTGAACTGGGCGGTCATGACCACGGGCGCAGAGCCGTTGAAGTACAGGTACACCCCAGCGTTGTCGGGCTGCTCGCCCACGTAGGCCTCCAGCCGCCGGCGGCCCGCTTCGTCCCCGGCGGCCGCCCGTCCGGTGGGTGTGGAACAACCCGGCTGGGGCGGCGGCGTGGGCAAGAGATCCCTTGCCGCCGCTCGGGGCGGCTCAACGAGGGTCAGCGTGTTGGTCAGGGCTTCGTAGGTGCCGACGAGCCTCATCGTCGCCGTCCAGACCGTTCCCGGTGGGTAGAAGTCACGGTGCGCTTGGGCCTCCGGTGCGAGCGGCAGGTCAGCAGGGTCCACCCCGACCACCACTGGGCCGCCGCAGTGAGGAGGGTTGGAGTCTTCAGTGTTGGCGCAGGCAATCAGCGGCCCGTGGTCGCGCTGCAGCAGGTTGGTCGTGACCGTCCAGAGTTGCGGACCCGGTCCTCCCGCGACCGCAGCCCGCCGCGTGGGTTGTACCGCCGCGGCGATCCCGGCGACGACGAGCAGCACGGCGGCGGCCGCGGCCAGGGGTGTGCCGGTGCGGCGGAGCCGCTCGCGGCGGCGTGCCCTCGCTAGCAGGCCGTCGGCGCCCGGCCGCGGGGTGGTGTCGGGCTCGGCGGCGACGCGCAGCATGTCCCGCAGTTGATCCTCAGGACTAGGCATGGACGTTCTCCTCGGTGTCGTCGTCGGTGAGCAGGCCCGACACCCGCAGGGTGGCCAGGGCTCGGCTGGCACGGCTCTTGACCGTGCCGGGTGCGATCTTCAGCACGAGGGCGATCTCGTCCTCGCTCAGGCCGTGGAAGTAGCGCAGGACCACGACGGCTCGTTGCTGCGCGGGCAGAGCCAGCAACGCCCGGCGTACCGCCAGGACCACGGTCGGGTCGTCGTGCCGACCAGCCCGGTCCGGCGGGTCGGTGACTCGTTCCGTACGCCACCCGGTGTGCCGCCACCGCGTCGCCAGGCGGGTCATGACGGTCCGGGTGTACGCCTCCCACGAAAGCGGTTCCCGAGTACCGCTGAAGACGCGATAAGACCGCAGCAGCGCCGTCTGCACCAGGTCCTCAGCCGTCCCCTGATCGCCTGTAAGCAGGATCGCGGTGCGAAGGAGCGCAGGGTAACTGCTCACCACGAAGTCACGGAACACCTCACCCCCGCCGCGATCCATTGCCCCCACACCCCTATGAGACCGCGATGGCCTCTGAGGTTCCATCCGCAGGCGATCCTCCCTGCATCAACTCGAAGGGACACGAACACCCTCCGGCAACGGCGACCCCGGCCCGCCCCTCCGCTATGTCGCGGGACGAAGAGCCGGCTGCCCTTCTCGGGTGCCGGTGGGGCAAAGAACCGGCTACCCGATGGGCATGGCGGTCCAGGCGGAGCCCCCCTGTTGGGTGTCTCAATACGACACCACGCAAGACCGGTGGCTCGCTCAGGGCCACCTGGCCCCGCCGTGTGGGAGTCCCTATCCCCGAGGATGCGGCAGCCGATGTCGGGATTCGCGCTGTACACGGGGCCACTGCTGGCTTTGCAAGTGCGCAGGGAGCGAGACTTCGTAGATGTCACAACTTCGTTGGCGTCGACACCGTTATGCACTGCGCGCGTACTGGGGTGGCTGTCCGTGGACCCAGTTGTGGCGACGGTGGCGCAGCCGGCTCCGCGCCCGACCCTGGACTCCAGGCCCGGGGGGAGCGTCCGGTGGGCCAGCAGGAGTGCGTGAGCCCCGCCGGCCTCGACCGAGCCTTCCCGCCAGGTCGGTGGAGTTGCCGCAGCCGCCCGCTGACCACTAGGGCGTGACGCATAAGTCGCTGGTCCAGATGACGATGGCTCTGAGGATCGCGCCACCGCGGTAGTTGACGGCGAGCTTGTCGTAGCGGCTGGCGAGGCCCCGGCACTGCTTGAAGGTGTTGAAGCCACGCTCGATGACGTTGCGGTGCTTGTAGAGGTCGCGGTCGTAGGTGACCGGTCGACCACCGCGGCTGCCTCTGCGCTGTCGGTGGCCGATCTGGTCCGACGGCTCGGGGATGACGGCCTTGATGCCGCGGCGTCGGAGCAGGGCACGGTGGCTCCGGGCGCTGTAGGCCTTGTCGGCCAGCAGCGCGTCGGGTCGGGTGCGTGCGCGTCCGGGTCCAACACGCGGGATCTCGAGCGCCGCCAGCAGAACCGGCAGCATCGGGCTGTCGTTGGCGTGACCGGGACCGGCATGGATCACCAGCGGCCGACCGTGACCGTCGAACAGCGCGTGGAGCTTGGTTGTCAGACCCCCGCGAGACCGCCCAATGGCATGATCAACTGGCTCAGCCGGCTGATTCTTGTAATTCGACCCACCCCCCTGTGTGGCTCGGGGGGGTCACAACGACCTCCCGCGACAACGAGGCGGCATGCTGATGGACCCGGGCTGAGGTGCTGTCCACGCTGACGCGCCAGTGGAGCTGACCAGCGGCATCGGCCTTGGCCAGCAGCTGCACCAGGATCTGATCCCAGATGCCGCGGCTCGAGAGCTGGGAGTGCCGGCGCCAGACCGCCCGCCACGGGCCGTACCTCTCGGGCACGTCACGCCACGGACATCCCGTGCGGAACCGGTAAACAATCACGTCGATCAACGGCCGGTGGTCACGAAAAGGCCTGCTGCGCTTGCCCT
>JBKJOO010000257.1:0-2972 GCA_046595615.1 Mycobacteriales bacterium
CGAAGTTCGGTGAGGACGTCGCGGGCCCGGACCCGGTCGGCCATCAGGAACTGCTCGGTGATTTCCAACGAAAGCACCGCGCCGGGTAGCCCGCGGGCGGCGAGGGCTGCGGCGACCCGGCCGGGTAGCCCGGTGTCCACGATGCTGCTGGCGGACAGGTTGACGGCGACGCGCAGGTCCGGCAGGCCGAGCGTGCGCCAGTCCAGGATTTGGTCCAGGGCCAGGGCCAGCACCCGGTCGGTCAGGGCGTGCATCAGACCGGCCTGCTCCACCAAGGGCAGGAAGCTGTCGGGGTAGCGCAGGCCGTGGTCGGGGTGCCACCACCGTACGAGCGCTTCGACGCTGTGCACCTGTCCTGAAGGCAGGCTGGCCTTGGGCTGGTAGTGCAGCACGATGTTGTCGCTGGAAACCGCGACCCGCAGTTCTTCTATCGTTTCCAGCCGTTCCCGGGAGGGGTCCGCGGCGGTGCTGTCGTAGGTGGCGAAGGTGCCGCGGGACGCTTTGGCTTGGTAGAGCGCGATGTCGGCGCGTTGCAAGAGCCCGTTGATGTCGGTGGCGTGTTGCGGGCTCAGGGCGATCCCGATACTGGCGTCGATGTGCAGGCCCATCTGGTCCAGATGGAATGGCTGGCGCAGGGCGGTGAGCAGCCGGCTTGCGGCGGCTTCGGCGTCGGCGGCGTCAGCGCCGGGCAGCACGATTGCGAACTCGTCACCGCCGAGCCGGGCCAGTAGATCGCCGTCGCGTAGCACCCCGTCCACCCGTGGGCCGACCTGCATGAGCAGCTGATCGCCCATGTGATGGCCCAGGCTGTCGTTGACCTCCTTGAATCGGTCCAAGTCGACAATCAGCAACGCCATTCGGCCGACGGTGGTCGGGGTCGGCCGCAGCAACACTTCGGTGTGTTCGTACAGCGCGCGGCGGTTCGCCAGCCCGGTCAGCGGGTCGGTGCGCGCCTCCAGCCGGCTTTCGGCCAGGGACCGGACCTCCAAAAACGCCAACACCATCCGGACTGTCCCGACGGTCAAGGTCAGCAGGGACAGCGCGATGACAGCGACAGGCAGGTTCAGCAGGGTGCCCATGGCGAGCAGGACCCCGCTGGCGAAAACCCAGCCGACCGGCACGATCAGCGCCGCCCGGCCGGGCGCGCCGGCGTTGGCTTTACCCCTGGTCGGGGCGATCGGCTGGCCGACGGCCATCGCGATGAGCAGGAAGCCGACCATCCAGGCGGCGTCGACTGCATGCCCGGGGGTGTAGGTGTTGTGGGCTATTTGCACGAGGTAGCCGGCGTCGGCCGCGCCGAACAGCAGGAACCCGCCGACGAGCAGCACCATGCCTGGGGTCAGGCGCCATCTCAGCAGGGCAGCGCCGGCGATGACGAACAAGATCAGCAGCAGGTCCAGGATGGGGTAGGCGAGGTTGACCGCGACGGTCGCGAACGACCCGCCCAACGTCGCCAGGACCGGGCCCAGGATGAAGGCCGAGCTGATGGTGGCTGCACCAAGCCCGCAGATCACCCCGTCGAGCCACGCGGACAAACCGAGCGACCCGACTTGCCGGCGGAGCAGCAGGAACAGGCTGGCGTAGGCCAATGGGTAGAACGTGATCCACAGACCGTCGGCCAGTGACGGGAACGGTTGGGGGTCCTGCGGCAAGATCCGCCATTGCCAGTAAATGTTGCCAATTTCGTACACCGCCAGGCCCGTGGTGAGCAGGAGCCACGCCCGACGGTCCCGGTCGGCCCGGACACTGCGCAGCAGCGCCAGGGCACACCCAGTGAGGTACGCCGCGTTGCTCAGCATGCCGTCGAGCCGGACACTGAAGCCGCTGTGCTCGCGCACCCCAGGCACGGTCGAAACGGTGAACGCCCCAGCCAACGCGATCGCTACTATCAGCACCGCCCGGTCCCGCCAAACCGGCGATACCAACCGATTGGCCCTTGTCATAGGTGCTCCCACCGCTCAGGAGCCGTGGAGGGTCAAACGCGACTCCCTAGCATCGTCGGCGCCCCTCACAAGCGGGTCGATGACCCGTTCGGCGCAACATCCGACCTTGATCGTTGAGTACGTCGGCCGGATCGCCCCCGGACCGCCGACTGCCTCGACGCTGTTGTGAGTCGGTTCCCCGGCGTTACCCGCTGGCGACTGGGACACATCCGTGACCGTTGGCCACGAGCAGGTCCGGTGGCAGGCTGCACAACATGACTCAGTCCGACCCGAAGGCAGACCTGCAGCGCGCTCTGCAAGCCGCGCGCGAGACGCTGGTCTGGAAGCTGGAGGGCCTCGACGAGTACGACGCCCGCCGCCCCCTGACTCCCACCGGTACCAACCTGTTGGGACTGGTCAAGCATTCGGCCGGCGTCGAGGTTGGATACTTCGGGGAGTGCTTCCAGCGTCCCTTCGACCGGGTGTTGCCCTGGCTGCAGGACGACGCCGAGCCCAACGCGGATATGTGGGCCACCGCCGACGAGTCGCGTGAGGACATCCTCGACCTCTACCGCCGGGTTTGGGCGCACTCAGACGCAACGATCGATGCGCTGGCACTCGATGCAACCGGATCTGTGCCGTGGTGGCCTGCTGAGCGCCGTGAGGTGACGCTGCACCGTGTACTCGTCCACGTCGTCGCCGAGCTCGGCAGGCACGCCGGCCACGCCGATGTCGTCCGAGAGTTCATCGATGGGGCCGCTGGACTGCGCGAAGGCAACGACAACCTGGCGCCGGGAGACCGACTGTGGTGGAAGGAATACCGGAGCCGGCTGCAGGAGGTAGCGGAGGCTGCCCGGATCGTCTGAGCGCCGCGGCCTGTGCCGCGGCGGCGGGCTGCCGCGCAGCCGTGCGCTGCTGGGGCGTGCCGAGCTCGCTTCAGGCAGGGGTGGAGCCGGCCCCCCGCAGCCGGAAGCGGCGCCCGCTGCCGGCCTCGGGTTGGGCGGGTGGCGCCACGTCGAACGGCGTGACGCCGGCCGTGACCGTTGCGCC
>JBKJOO010000289.1:0-2715 GCA_046595615.1 Mycobacteriales bacterium
GCTGCGCCGGTCCGAACCGGCCCGCGAGCCGGGCGGCGGTCCGGCTCGGCGCCACCGGCGCCTCGATCAGCAGCGCGCTGCCGGCATCAGCCCGGACCCGATCCATCCCGTCCAGGCAGTCCTGCCCGGCCAGCTGCGCGGTCGCCATCCCCAGCAGCAGTTGACCGCCGCTCAGGCCCCTGTCGCGCGCCTTGATCAGACCGATACCCCGGTTCAGGACCTCCACGATCCCCAACCGGCCGACCAGCTCATCGACCGCCGCGAGTCCCGCCAGCCCCGTCAGCGTCGGGTCCGGGGTGCCGATCCCGACACGACGAGCACAACGCTTTGCCGAACGCTCACGACGCCGTAGTTTCTTCACCGAGCAGGTGCCCTTCACGTGGGTCAGAATCAGGTCTTGGTAACCCCAATTCTCCCCACCTGACAGGGCATCTGCTCGTTCAACACGCCCACAACCTCAGCACTACTGGCGGATCTCGGTCTGATTGCATGTAAGAGCGTTGTCAGGCTGACACAGGATCCGGCGGATGCGCCAGCCTGTGCGACCGAGAAGCCGGTGGTGATCGACGAGCTTCGAGCTTCGGGCGCGGGTCCTGTCTGGCGCCCCGGCCGCGAGAGCCGTCTGCAGGCTGGCCGCCCCTGCCGACTCGACGCCGGCGACGCGTACGCCGGGGCGCGCTCGATCGTCCAGGACAGCGTCCCGGCGAGCAGTCCACCGCCGCCGACAGGGACCACGACGAGGTGGCGCTGGTGACCCCGCTGTGGGCCGGTCCGGGCACAACCCGCTCGTACCGTCTCGTGTCGTGATTCCCGGCCCGTCAAGGCCCCGGATATCACGACACGAGACGGGGGGGCCGGTACGCCGGGTCAGCAGCGACCCAGCTTCTCGCCTGCCCGGTCGCGGCAGGTTGAGCATCTTGCATCCCAATGTTGTGCCAAGACGCTCATGAGCACTCAGATTGCGGTCCGCCTGCCGGATCAGCTGGTTGCGTACGTGGATCAGGCCGTGGCGGCCGGGCGGGTGACAAGCAGGGCCGAGCTCGTGACCTCCTGACGCACGGCGGCAGCGTGCCGAGGAGGACCTCCGGCGCCTCATCGCGGCGGGGGCACTCGAAGACCCCGAGATCCTCGCCATGGTCGTGGCGACGTCCGGAACACCCGTCGCCTGTGCCTCGTGCGACCACTGCACTGGGTCACCCTCGACACGCGCCGCCCGGCCGTCGTACTGACCCGAGACGTCATCGTCGGGCGGATGTTTACCGTCATGGTGGCTCCGGTGACCAGCACCGTTTCACGGGATCGACACCGAGGTGCTGGTGGGGTCTCAGAACGGCTTGGACGAACTCCCAGCATCCCTTTCAAGCAGCTGCACGAGCAATGCGGCTGGCTGCTCGGAGCTCAGCAACGTGCCTTTCATGAGGCGATTCAGGCGGCGTTCGACCTGGTGTGACCACTACTGCCCGAGCGCGCGCCAGAATCCGGCCGCCGCCCGGGAGGGCCGTCCGGTGCGCGCCTCGCTCCGGTCGGCTCGGCTCATCAGGGCCGTGACGGCATTGACGCCGGCCCAGCGCAGCGGCTCGGGCTCCCAGCGCGCCGTACGCCTGCGCACCCACGGCAGGTGCGTGCGTGCGGTGTCGCGGCCCGTGATGAGGTCGGCGAGGGTGCGACCGGCGAGGTTGGCGGTGGCGACCCCGTCGCCGACATAGCCGCCGGCCCAGGCTGTGCCGGACGCGCGATCGAAGCCGACCGAGGGATACCAGTCGCGGGGCACCCCGAGGTTGCCGCCCCAGCGATGCGTGATGGTGGCGCCGGCGAGCACCGGGAACAGCTCGACCAGGCTGGCTTGCAGGGCCGTGTGGACGGCATCGACACGCTCGTACGCCGGGTCGATGCGCGAGCCGAAATGGTAAGGCGCGCCCCGGCCACCAAAGGCGATCCGACCGTCGGTGGTGCGCTGACCGTAGATCGTGAGATGTCGCCCGTCGCTGAAGGTGGCCCGGTCCTGCAGGCCGATCAGCTCCCACACCTGGTCGGGGAGCGGCTCGGTCGCCAGCATGAGGGAGTAGACGGGCGCGAGCTCGCGGCGACGGCCGGGGAGCTGCGCCGTATAGCCCTCGGTGGCAGTGAGTACGACGTCCGCGGTCACTGTGCCGTGGGTCGTGCGGACGCGGCGCTGAGACACCTCGAGCGCGGCCGTGTGCTCGTGGATGACGACGCCGAGCGATTGCGCGGCCTGCGCGAGACCGCGTGCCAGCACGGCTGGTTGCAGCGCCGCGCAGTGCGCTGTCGTGACGGCGCCGAGGGTGCGCGTCGCCCGCACCCGGCGCAGGGCCTCGGCCGCGGAGAGCAGGTCGAGCGTGTCGGGACCGAATCCCCACGACCGCGCCTCGTCGACCTCCGCCGTGGCCCGGTGCAACTGGGCTGGTCCGCGGGCGAGGGCCACCGAACCGCCGAGTGCGAAGTCGCAGTCGATCCCTTCGGCAGCAGCAACCCTGCCCACCTCGTCCACGGCATCCTCAAGCGCCACCTGCATGTCGATGACCGAGGATCGCGAGGCCTGCCGGGCCATCCGGTGCCAGGACGCCGGGAACAGCGCCGAGCACCAGCCGCCGTTGCGCCCGGAGGCACCGAAGCCGGCCACCTCGCGCTCCAGCACCGCGATCCGCAGCGTCGGGTCGGCCCTCGCCAGGTGGTAGGCCGTCCAGAGCCCGGTGT
>JBKJOO010000290.1:0-2729 GCA_046595615.1 Mycobacteriales bacterium
GCGGTCGCGCTGGTGCAGGCCGCGGTGGGCTGCACCACCGCCGTCGCTGGCGGCACCGTCCGGCTGGCCCGCCGGTTGGACAGCGACCTGCGGCCGGCCGGCGACCTGCTCATCGCCGGGCAGCTGACCCGCCGGCATTGCGCGGCGGTGCTGCACGGCGTCCGCGGCCTCGACGCCAACATCGTCACGGACTCTTTGGACGCGATCTGCGCCGTCGCGCTGCTCACCGACCCGGACACCCTGGCCCGGGGACTCCGGCTGCGGGCCGAGGCGATCAGCCCCGCCCTGGCCGAACACGCCCGCCGCCGCCTGGAGGACCGGATCGGCTTGTCCTGCTCGGACAGCCCGGACGGCACCGGCCACCTGCACGCCACCCTGTCCCCCGAAACCGTTGCGCTGTTCAACGCGGTGCTGGACCGCACCGTGCACGGCCACCGGGTCGACGGGGACACCCGCAGCACCAGCCGGCGGCGGCACGACGCGTTCCACGACCTACTCCGGCACGCCGCGGACTGCACCGACCCGGCCCTGCCAAGCCAAGGCAGCTGCCGGGCGCAGATCACCATCATCGCCACCGCCACCACCCTGACCGGGGCTGACGGGGCCGCCCCGGCCCGGCTCGTCGGCAGCACCCACGGCCTACTCACCCGCGGGGCATTCCTGCGGCTGCTGTGCGACGCCGACATCAGCACCGCACACCTCAACACCGACCTCGAACGGCTCGAACTGAGCCGGCTCAGCAGAACCGTCAACCGAGCCCAATGGCGCGCCCTCGTAGCCCGAGACCAGGAATGCGTCGTCACCGGCTGCCACCGACGGCCAGCCCAATGCCAAGCCCACCACGTCATCCACTGGGCCAACGGCGGACCCACCGACCTGGCGAACCTCGCCCTGCTCTGCCACACCCACCACCACCAACTGCACGACCAGCAACGCTGGCTCAGCTGCACCCACGGCCGGACGATGACCACCGCCGGCTGGCTCGACGAGCTGTCCGACAATCCGCTCACCGGACAGGCCGCCGGACCACCCGAATGACCCCGCCCCACCGGCCCAGCACCCACTGGGCCACACCGGCATGCCCGCAGGGCCAGGCAGCTGGGTCGCTGCACACCCGGTCGCTGCACACCCGGTCGCTGCACACCCGATCGCTGTGCGCAGGGCCGGGCAGCGCGGCGGTGGATTCGATGCCGCAGGATCATGAGTCACGAGCGCCCATCCGGGCGCCACGCCAGGGAAGGCTGGGACCGTGACCGAGCCGCTTCGGGCGGATGGGCAGCAATCGCAGTGGGCAGCGCGCACTGCCAGGCTGGCGGTTCGCGGACCGTTCGACCAGGCCCGGCACCCACGAGCGCCGCGGCTGCCGCTTGGTGTCCTCGCGGCCGTCTTCATCGGCGGCTGCGTCGGCGGGCTCGCCCGCTACGAACTCACCACCTCCTGGACCACACCGGTGGGGGGCTTTCCATGGACGACCCTGGTCATCAACACCAGCGGGGCCTTCGCGCTCGCCGTGTTGCTGGTCCTGGTGAATGACGCGATGCCGCCGACCACCTACGTGCGCCCGCTGCTCGGCACCGGGTGCTGCGGGGCGTGGACGACGTTCAGCGCCATCACCGCCGGTGCGGACCAGCTCATCGCCCATGGCGCGGCAGGCACCGGCGCGGCGTACGTCCTGGGCAGTGTGGTCGGAGGTCTCGGCGCCGCGGGGCTGGGGCTCGTCCTGACCCGCGCGGTGGTCCGTCGGCGCAGAGACGTGGGCAACGAGGAGGTCGGATGAGACTCACCGGGGCCGCGCAGCGGCTCACTATCTTCGTCGGGGAGTCCGACCGCTGGCACCATCACGCGCTGACCTCGGAGATCCTGCACCGGGCGCACCGGGCGGGGCTGGCGGGCGCATCGGTCTTTCGAGGCACGAGCGGCTTCGGCGCCAGCGGGCTGGTGCACACCACCCGGGTGCTGAGCCTGTCCGACGACCTGCCGATGGCCGTGGTGATCGTCGACGCCGCCGAGCGCATCCAGCAGTTCCTGCCGCAGCTCGACGAGCTCATCACCGAGGGCTTAGTGATCATCGACGACGTCGAGGTCATCCGCTACGTCGGGCGGCCGCACCATGGTCCGGACGACGCGGCCGATCCCGAGGCGCCGGCGGGCCAGCCGGGACAATCGGGGGGCATCGGCTGATGCTGGTGACGGCTGCGGTGGCGCTCGCGGCTGGTCTGGGCGCCGTCTGTCGCTATGCCCTCGACCAGCTCGTCCAGCACCGGACCGAGAGCGACTTCCCGTACGGGACGTTGCTGATCAACGTGCTCGGCTCGCTCGTGCTCGGGCTGGTGCTCGGCCTGACGGCGCACCACGGGCTCGCGCCGGACGTCACCCTGGTGATCGGCACCGGCTTTGCCGGCGGCTTCACCACGCTGTCGACCTGGGCCGTCGAGACCCTCGCACTGGCCGAGGCAGGTGCGTTGCCGGCAGCCGCCTGGAACATCGCCGGGAGCTTCGGGGCCGGGCTGCTCGCCGCTGCTGCCGGCTTCGGGCTCGCGCTGCTCTGATCGAGCGCGGCAGCGCACCGCTGGTGGCGCCGAGCCGCCTCCACGACGGTCCCGGCGTGACGACCGGGGGTGGGCAGGGGCGCTCGCTCGACGGGTGCACCGACCGGGTGGCCACCGTCGCGATGGCCTTCGCTGATCTCGTCGACACCAGGGCGCTCGACCTGCCGCTGCCGGGCAGTG